>CAINMU010000081.1 GCA_903850885.1 uncultured Opitutia bacterium
CGACTAAGCGCACCTTTTATAACTTCCGCCTGACGCTCGAGTATAAGCTCATAGGCACCGAAGGCTTCGTGAACGCCGGCGTCCAGTTCCGTAGCCTGCGTGCCACCAATCCGCCTAACGAGATGATCGGCTACCAAGCCGATATTGGTCAAGGTCACACGGGTTCGCTTTACGACGAATCTCGCCGTAAGAAATTTCGGGCACGTGCCGGCAGCGGCTTCGGCGGCATCGGTGTCAAGGACGAGTCGGAGATCGCCGACCTCGAGAAGAAGGGCGAATGGAACAAGTATGAAATCCGGGCCGAAGGACCTCGCATCACGATTCGCCTCAATGGCAAGCAGACGCTGGACTACACTGAGACGGATCCTAGTATCGACGACGCGTATGGCCTGATTGGCCTGCAGATCCACGGCAACAACAAGGCGGAGATTCATTACCGGAACATCGTCCTCGACCCGCTGAACGACCTGCCGGTCACAACCAAGGAGACGGTCATGAACCGCTTCGGTGACGTGAAGTCTGCATGGGTACCTCCAGCATCCTTTAAGGATGGCAAATTCGACCTCGGTCAGGACGAAGTCGTCGTGTTCATCGGTCAGGAGAATTTGGTCCGTGAGGCCAAGTCCGGCGAAATCGAGTCGCGACTCGCCGCAGCCTTCGCCGCCAAGAACCCTGTCTTCCGCTCCATGGCCTGGGAGGCAGATACCGTCCATGAGCAGTGGCGCGATCTGAATTTCGGTCCATGGAAAGGGCAGCTCGAGGCCGCTGGAGCGACGACCTTGATTGTCCAATTCGGTCAAGCGGAAGCGCTCAAGGGGCAGGGTGGATTGGCCAAGTTCAAAGCCGACTATCACAAGCTGCTCGATGACCTCAGTCGCCACACGCCCCGCATCGTGCTGTTATCGCCCGCTGGTTTCATGCCTTCCGGGCGTCTACCGGACCTCACGACTTCTGAACATCGGAAGAATCTGGCTGATTACGCTTCTGCCGTAGCCGAGATCGCCCGGCTGCGCGGGCTTCCTTACGTGAACCTGACCGAGGTCACCCAGAATGAACCCTCGACTGACGGACTCCATCTTTCCGCCCATGGTCTGGAGATTGTCGGCCGCGAGGTCGCATCCGCCTTGGGACTGCCTGCCAAGTCTGAGCCCTCCGAAATAGTCCGGGCGGCTATCGTCGAGAAAAACCGGCTCTGGGCGGATTGCTGGCGTCCCGCTAATTGGTCCTTCGTCTATGGAGATCGGATTTCTCAGAACTATGGCAAAGGCTTCGGACCGACGCCGTCCCTGAAGGAGAATTTCGAAGCGTATAAGCCTTTGGTCGCCGAATGGGATCGGCATATCCTGGCCTTGGCTCGCGGGGAGCAATCGGTCGCGCCTGCGCCGCAAGCCGGTCCCGTCGTCAGTACGGAGAAGGTCATGACCGCCGCGGAAGAACTCGCGACGTTCAAGGTGGCCGACGGTTTCGAGGTGAATCTCTTTGCCGACGAATCCTTGGGCGTGGCCAAGCCGACGCAAATGGCGTGGGATGCGAAAGGTCAGCTTTATATCTGCTGCTCGCCGACTTACCCGCAGGCCGTTCCGGGCGTGAAACCGCGGGATTACATCCTTCGGCTCGAAGACACGGACGGCGATGGCAAGGCCGACAAAGCGGTGCGTTTCGCCGAAGGCCTGACGATGGTCCAAGGCGTCGAACCTCTGACTGACGAAGCTGGCAATATCTCGATCCTCGTTTGCGACTTTGATCGCCTGCTGCTCTTGACGGATAAGGATGGCGACGGCAAAGCCGATGAGACGACCGTGCTGATGTCCGGATTCGGCGTCGGTGATACGCACCAGTTGCTCAATTCCATCTGCCATGGTCCGGATGGCACCCTTTGGATGAGCCAAGGCTTGCATGCAATCACGCGGGTCGAGACGCCGTATGGTATCGTGAGCCTGCCGAAGTCCGGCCTGATGCGGTACGATTTCAAGACCCAGCGCCTCCAGCCTTTCTTCCAATACGGCAAGGCGGGGCATAACTGTTGGGGGGTCGCGTTTGACGATTTCTTCCAACCCTTCCATAAAAGCGGCGATCGGGTCGCCGGTTATTACAGCTTACCTGGCTTGGGCGCGATTGAGACGCCTGATGAATATGCAGGGACGCATTCATTGTTCGATTCGCCGCTGAAATCTAATTCCATTGATATCATCGGAACCAAGGCGATGCCGGCCGAATTGCAGGGTGCGGCCCTCATCGGGGGCTATTATGGTAACACCCTCGATCTGCATCGTTTCGTCGACGAGGGTTCAGGTTTTAAGACCGAGCGCATCGTCAGCCCGATCATCTCCAGCAGCAAGGCCTTCCGTCCCGTGGACGTTTCGGTCGGCCCGGATGGCGCCCTGTATGCCTGCGATTGGTTTAATGCCGTCATCGGCCACTATCAGGCAAGTTATGCCGATCCGCGCCGCGATCGTTCGCATGGGCGCATCTGGCGTATCACCGCGAAAGGCCTGCCGACCGTGAAGCAGCCCGACCTCGGGTCGATGAATGAGAGCGAACTTTTCGCACAGTTGGCTTCGCCTGAACGCTGGACGCGTTACCAAACTCGAAGAATATTATTCCATCGCCCGACCGAGAAAGTCGTCGCCGCCGCCGATGCTTTCCTGGCCAAAGACCGTCCGGATGCACAATTCCTCGAAGTCATGGGCGTTTTACAATCCCATGCCGCGATCCGTCCCGGTGTGTTGGATTATCTGCAAGGTTCGACGGATTTCCGCATTCGATCCTATGCCGCCCGTGTTGTCGGCGAATGGTCGACGCAACTCCCGGACACCCAGTCACGTCTGGCCAAGGCTGTCGCCGATGCGCATCCCCGCGTCCGCTTGGAAGCCGTCGTGGCCCTCAGTCATGTCGGTGGTCAGCCGTCGTTGCGCACGGCGTTGATGGCTTTAGATCAGCCGACAGATAAATTCTTGGATTACGCCTTACGCCAGACCGTGCGGCATCTTTTGCCGACTGCAGGAAAGATCGCGGCTGAATTGCCGGCGCCACAGGCCGCTTATTTGAAGAAAGTTGCCGCATCTGGGCCCGTCGTCGTTTCGCCTGGTCAGGCGATCTATGAAGGACTCTGCCTTAACTGTCACCAAGCTGCGGGCCAAGGCCTTGCCGGAGTCTATCCGCCGTTGGCCAAGAGCGAATGGGTCGCAGGCGATGCCCAAGTCCTCATCCGCATTACCATGCATGGCTTGGCCGGACCGACTAAGGTTCAGGGTAAGGATTACGGCCTCGTCCCGATGCCGCCCATGGGACTCGACGACCAGCAGTTGGCGGATGTCCTGACTTATGTCCGCAGCGCTTTCGGCAATAAGTCTCACGCTATTAAGGTCGACGAAGTCAAAGCCGTGCGCGAAGAGACTAGGGCTCGGACAGCTCCGTGGTCGGCGGTGGAGTTAGGGAGGTGAACGCAAAGGTAGGGACGGCACGTGGTGCTGTCCCTACCTTCAAACCTTCTGCTTCCTTGCCAACGATTGTACCCAGGCGACGCCAGTAAGGGTGACTACGCCACCGACCAGGGTCATGGCCGAAGGACGTTCGCCGAGGATCATCCAGCCGAAGAGCACCGAGAAGACAGGGATCGCATAGACCGCGCTCATCACGGTCGTGATCGGTAGCTTCACCAGCACCCAGGACCAGATCGTGTAACAAAGAGCGGCGGGGACCATGCCGAGGAAAACGAGGTGAATCCAGCCCATGCCTGAGAGACGTCCGGCCGTGCCGATGAGATCTTCGGAGAACGGCAGCAGCCCGAGAGTGCCCACCCAGATGGCCCAAGTGGTCACATCAACCGCCGCATAGCGTTGGGTAAGGGCCTTGCTGATCAAGGTCTGCACGGCCGCACAGAAGGCCGCCCCGAGAATCAGGAACGACCCGAAGTTGAGGGTCAGTCCCGCCTCGGAGCCGGCGGCGGTGAGTACGACTCCGGTCATCGAGATTCCGATGCCGAGCCAGGCGAGCAGGCCGACGCGTTCACGTCCGGTGAGTACGCCGAGCAGGATGACCAGCACGGGGATGCAGGAGATGAGCATCGAGCCCGTGCCGGCGTTCACGGTGCGTTCACCGTAGTTGATACCGAGGTTGTAGAGGCAAAAGCCGAAAAGACCAAGCGACGCAACTTTAGGCCAGTCGCCTCGCGCCGGCATGGGGCGTCCGCGATAGAGCCAGATTGGTAGCATGACCGATGAGGCGATGAGGTAGCGGAGTGCGCCAAGTTGGCCAGCACCGACTTCGGGCAGGACTGCGCGGACGTTCACCCACGACATGCCCCAGGCCACGACGTTGAAGAACATCGCGAAGGTGGCCCACCGCCGGGTGGAAGAAGCCTCGCTCACGAACGACAGCCGATCAGCTCGATCAACTTATACGCACACGCCTGGGCGAACTCCTTGTCGTTGATCGCCAAGTCGAATTCCTGCACCGGAACCGTGGCGTTCGCCTTCAGCGACGTGAAAAGCGCCTCATCGGCGGCGCTATCGTGGAAAGGTTGACCGGGTGCACTGATCACGGAAATCGCTTTACGCGGAATCATGATAGCGGTGCCAGCACGGTAGCTGTTGGCCTTGTTCGCGATAATCTCGCCAAGCTGTCGGCATTCGTCGGCCGTCGTGCGCATGAGCGTGATCTGCGGGTTATGAATATAGAAATTACGTCCCTTGAATTTGGCCGGCACCGAGGCCATCTCGCCGAAGTTGACCATGTCAAGGCAACCAGGGGCGACGACGACGGGCACGTTCGCTTTGGCCGCGGCGTCCATGCGGTCAGGGCCGGCGTTGAGATTTCCGCCGACCAATTCATCGGCCCATTCGGTCGTCGTGAGGTCGAGTACGCCCGCAACGATACCGCTTTCGATGATTGATTCCATGATGCGTCCGCCGGTGCCGGTCGCGGCAAAGACGAGGACTTCATAGCCCGCCGCCTCGAGGACTTTTTTTGCTTCGGTGACGCAGGCAGTGGTGTTGCCAAATTGGCTGGCGACGATGAGGGGCTTGGCGGTGCCGATTTCCGGCTCAGCGCCGACCATGCCGCAGATGGCACCCGCGGCCCGGGTGAAAATGACGCGCGAAAGGCGATTGAGCCCGGCGACGTCAGCGATGCTGGGCATCATCGTGATATCTTTCGTGCCGACATAAGCTGCGATATTTCCTGCCGCCAGGGTCGAAACCATCAGTTTGGGGAAGCCGAGGGGTAGGGCGCGCATGGCGGCCGTGCCGATGGCGGTGCCGCCTCCGCCTCCGAGGGAAATGATACCGTGGATACGTCCGTCGGCAGCCAGTTTGGAGACGAGGGCGGGAGCGGCGTGGGTCATTGCGATGACGCAGGCACCGCGATCCTTTTTTGCCATCAGCGAAGCGAGATCGAGGCCGATGGCGGCCGCGACTTGTTCACGGGTGATGTCGGGGTTGACCGTGGGCGGACCGCCCGTGCCGACGTCAATCAGTAAGGTCTTATGGCCATGCTGGGCGATGAGTGCCGCCACGAAGGCATGTTCTTCGCCCTTGGAATCAAGCGTGCCGAGAACTGCAATCGTGGCCATGGTCGGTTCAGAAGAACATACGCTTCACCGGAATCTGCTTAAAGCGTTGGGTTAGATCCGTGAGCGATTGTTCGACGGCCATTCGCTCGAGGCTCGAGGCCCCCACGAAACCATCGGTGTCGGTATGCTCATTGATATACGCGGCGTCTTCGGGCGTATTGATCGGTCCACCGTGGCTGAGGAAGATGAGGTCTTTGCGGACGGACTTGGCGGCATCAATGATACTTTGGGTGATCTTCGCCGCTTCAGGCAGGCTCATCGTGGCGTTGGTCACGCCGATGGAGCCGCCGACCGTGGTGCCTACGTGCGCGATGATGACATCGGCGCCGGATTCGGCCATGGCTTTGGATTCTTCCGGCGAGCCCACGTAGACGATCGTGAACATGTCCATCTTGCGGGCGAGGGCGATGGTTTCGAATTCCTTCTGCACGCTCATGCCGGTCTCTTCAAGGACTTGGCGGAATTTGCCGTCGATGATGGTGTGGGTCGGGAAATTATTGATACCGGAGAAGCCCATGTCTTTCACCTTACCGAGCCAGTGCCACATGCGGCGTCGTGGATCGGTGGCGTGGACGCCACAGATGACGGGGATTTCTTCGACGACTGGGAGGACTTCATATTCGCCAATCTCCATCGCGACGGCATTCGCATCACCATAGGCCATCATGCCGGCCGTGGAGCCGTGGCCGGCCATGCGGAAACGGCCGGAGTTATAGACAATGACCAGATCGGCGCCGCCGCGTTCGATGAATTTGGCGCTGATGCCAGTGCCGGCGCCGGCCGCGATGATCGGCTGGCCTTTCGACATTGTGTTGCGTAGGCGCTCCACGACTTCGAGTCGGGTGTAAGGGTTTCCTTTTCCAGTCCAGGGGTTGGGCATAGTAGTATGAGAGGGGGGTGAGTGTGGTCAGGGTTGCGCTCGGCAACTTCAGCGCTTATGCAAGGGGAGTGGCCCGTAAGAGCGATTTAAATCATTACAGCGAGACGCAACTTCGTCATCCTGAAACTGACATCGAGAACCCACGTTCCCGCAGGAAAATCGTGGTAGCGGCGGATTATAAGGATGAACGCCCCTGGGTGCTTTCCGGGGTGCGCTGCAAGGAATTAGGGCTCTTTGAAATCGCCCACCTTGGCGTCGCCGAGATGCTCGCTCCGTATGAAGTCGTCCGTTCCAATCAGAGCGGTGCCTTCTTTATGGCTTGTCTGTCCGGTCAGGGGCAAATCTGGGTCGACGGCCGTTGGCGGACCCTCTCGGCGGGCCAAGCTTGCCTGCAGCCAGCCGGCATCCGTAATTCTTTCCGCATCGGTCGAAGTAAGCGCTGGGATTTTTGCTGGGTGCGTTTCAGCGGAGGCGTTCGTTCCAATACCATCTTCCGGGCCAGCTCACCGGTACTTTCCGACTTTGATGCCGAACCCTTACGAGCCGCCATCACCGGACTCATCGCCGAACTCAAGGGCGCCAAAGTATCCCGTCGTAATCACCAGTGGATCGAACTGGCCTATGATTATGTGCGAAGTTTCGCCGGTAGTTTTCGCGGCGATCCGCGGGTGCAGCGTCTGTGGGATGAGGTTCATGGACGCCTTGATTTCGCCTGGGACACCCAGTCGCTGGCTCGTCAATCCGGATTAAGCTTCGAACACCTTCGTCGCCTTTGCCTGAAAGAGATCGGCCGCACGCCGATGAATCATCTAACCCATCTACGGATCCAACAGGCGATTCGGGTTATTAGTGAATCCGACGACAAACTGGCCGTGATTGCCCGCAAGGTTGGTTTCGCGAATGGCAATAGCTTTTCTTCGGCCTTTAAAAAGTTGACCGGCCACGCCCCGTCCCATTTCAGAGCCGAGGTCTGAAATTCGTCCCGAATGTGCATCTGAGAGGGGTCGGGTTGTAGTTCGGGGAGTCGCTAAGTCTTGTAGGTATCGGTCGGGTTACTTTGATGAGGGTATGCTTTCCCGCTTCGCCCCCCTCTTGCGCCTCGCCATGGTCTGTGCCACCGCCGTGCTTGGCGCCGCGCCAATCAAGGTCACCGTCATCGCCGATGATCATGCTGCGGTCAAATCGCTCGTCGCGGAACTCACCGCCGCCGGTGCTATCGTCACCGAGGCGAATCGCCCGAGCGAAATTATCGACCTGAAGCACGAGAAGGACGAAGTCATCGTTCTCTATCGTAAGGACTACACCCCGTATGAAGTCGGCGATCGGGCCGCCCTAGCGGATCTCTCTCTCCGTGGTATCAGCTTCGTCGCCCTGCGCGGCGCCATCGCTGGACCTTCGGCCAGCTGGGCTAAAGATACTTTCGGTGCGGGTTGGACGCCAGATAGCCGGCGCTTCCGCGCCCTGATGATGCTTAATGTCCGCACCGACTCCCATCCGTTGGCCAAGGATGCTTCCACGTTCGACGTCACCGACCAGACCGTCTTCGAACTCGATCTCAACGAGAAGATTCAAGTGCTGGCTTCATCGTTCACTTCGAAGGTCGGCGCCAATCGCAAGAAAATCACGGAAGTCGCCGACAAGGCTTCGGTCTATGACATCCAGCCACAAGCCTGGGTGTTCGAGAACGACCGCCTTCGTTCCGCAGTGTTCCTGCAGGGTGAGGCTGAGACGCTCGCGCACGCCAGCTACCGCACCTTTATCAAGCGGGGCATCGCTTGGGCGGCCCGTCGCGCCAATGTCGATGAACTCTGCACGCCCAAAGATCTCGTGGACATGCGTTACCCGATCGGTGGACCCAGTCGTGCCGAAAAGGCCATCGCCGCTTTCCAGATGCAACCCGGCTTCAAGGCCAGCGTTATTTCGAACGAGCCCCTGATTAATAAGCCCATCGCCGTGCAGTGGGATGAACGCGGTCGCCTGTGGGTGGCTGAGACGCCAGAATATCCGAACGGACGTCGCCCGCTCACCGCTGAGTCGTGGCGCGAAGGTGGCGTTCTGGTTCCGGGTAGCTACGATCGTCCGGCACAGGATAAGATCAGCATTCTGACTTCCAGCAAAAATGACGGCGTCTTCGATCAGAAGAAGATCTTCCACGAAGGCCTCGAATTGATCACGGGTTTCTGTCACTACAAGGATGGCGTCATCGTGGTCTGCCAGCCTCACATCGTCTGGCTCCGCGATACGGATGGCGACGGCAAGGCTGACAAGGAAGTGGTTCTCTACGGCGGCTTCACCCCGGGCGACACGCACTTCGTAGCCAATCACTTTGTCCTCGCTCCCGACGGCTGGGTCTACGCCAGTAACGGTGGTGGCGGCGAAGTCTTCCCCGCCTCCAATCCCGAGCGCGTAGTCCGCATCTCCTCCGGAACCTTCCGTTTTAAGCCGGACGGATCGGCCATCGAACAGATCGCCTCTCAGGGCGGCAATAGCTTTGGCAACGAAGTTACCAGCAAGATGGAACTCTTCCATGGGAAAGCTACCAACGGTAATCCCATCCAACACGTCGTGTTACCTGAATCCATTCTCGCCAAGGCACCTGGTACGCCCGCCAAGGCCTTCAGTTCCGTCAATCCGCGGCGTCCGGTCCTGCGTGCCGACCTGCCTGACCGCGCCCCGCTCCTGCAGATCGACCAAGTCGGCTATTACACCGCCGCTTGCTCCGTGGCCGTGCAGGAGCATGGCGCATGGCCGGCAGAATATCGCGAAGGCATCTTCACCAGCGAACCGATTCTCGACATCATCCACTTCGAAAAGCTGACCCCGAGTGGTCCGACCTTCCTGGGTGAAGTCACCATCAAGGACCGCGAATGGCTGCGCTCCATGGATCATTGGTTCTGTCCGATCGACGTCTCGTTCGGTCCGGACGGCGCGATGTATATCCTCGATTTTTATACCCCCGTCGTCGCGCACAACGACACCCGCGGTCCGATGCACAGTAAGTCCGGCGCTTCCGTCCGTCCGGATCGCGAGCACTACTTCGGCCGCATCTACCGCATCCAGCATGAGTCTGCTCCGAAGTTCGATATCCCCGACCTTTCGAAGGCCGATGTCGCTGGTCTCGTCGCTGCGTTCGATCATCCGAATAAGGTCGTGCGCTTTAACGCCCTGCGCGTGCTCATGGATAAGGATGCTGGCCTGCTCGCCTCCGCCGTCGGCCCGCTCGTGATTAAGGTCCGCAGCGACGCCAAAGCGGAAGCTCGTATCCAGGCCCTCTGGGCTCTCCAGCGCCTCGATCGCCTGGAGGACGGCTTGCTCCGTGTCCTTTGTACCGATGCCGATCCGGATGTGCGTAAGAACGCCTTCCTCGTCGCCGAGGCCAGCCACAGCAAGCTGCCGACCGAAGTCTTCGCTAAAGCTTTGGACGACGCTGAACCGCGTGTCCGCTTGGCCGCCCTGCGCGCCATGGGCGCCGCACCGCTCGAAGCCTCTGCCGGTGCACTCCTGCTGTCTGCTCAAGCCCGACTGACCGATGACTGGTCCAAGGCCGCTGCCACGGCCGCTGCGGCCGCTAATCCCGGTCCTGTCCTTGCTGGCATCCTTGGTGGTCCGGCCGATGCCGCTGCGGCCGAGTTCGCCCGCACGCTCGCCGCTTCCCTGAATGGAGATGACGCTTCGCTCGTGCTTACCGCCGCTGCCAAGTCCGCGAATAAACCGGTCGCGGTCGCCGTCATCCGTGAGATCGCTTCCCGTCGTGTAGCCGCTCCGGCTTTGCTCGATGCTTCGCGTGCCGCCTTACGACCTTTGCTCGTCAATCCGGATGAGGCCATTTCTGGGTCTGCCGCCTCGATCGCGGCGCTCTGGTTCACGGATGGCAGCCTGAAGTCTGAACTCGCCGCGGTGGCCGCTCGTCTGGTGCCCGTGCTCAGCGATGCTAAGGCTTCGGTCGAAGCGCAGGTCGCCGCTGCCCGCGTACTCGTCCTGCTGCGTGATGTCGACCCGCAGGTCCGTCCGGCGCTCGCCAAGGCCCTGGCCTCTTCTCATGAACCAGTCGCCGTCGCTACGGCTGGCGCCCTTGCCGCTACTGGCGATGCGTCCGTCGGTAAGATGCTCTACGCGGCTTTCCCAAAATCGACCGGACCCTTCCGTTCTACCTTATTCTCCGCACTCGTCGGTCGCTCGGAGTGGGCAGGACTGGTGCTCGACGCCTTGGAAGCGAAGTCGCTCTCTGCGATGCAGCTCGGGCCCATGCAGGTCTCGCAGCTCGTCCGCCATCCAGACGAAGCCGTGGCCAAGCGTGCCGCCGCTGTTCTTTCGAAACTCAACGCTGGCAGTAGCCCGGCCAAGGAAGATCTCGTGGCTAAGCTACTTCCCGAGGTCGAGAAGCCTGGCGATATCGCCAAGGGCAAGGAACTCTTCGTCGCGATCTGTCAGACTTGTCACATGATTGGTAATGTCGGCAATGACTTTGGTCCGAACCTACAGGGTATTGGTTCGCACCCCGCGGCGGAACTGCTGGTGCATATTGTGGATCCGAACCGTATGGTCGACGACGAGCATCGCACTTGGAACTTCAAGATGAAGGACGGTACCCAGTATTCTGCCCTCATCGGTAGCGAGAACCCCAGTTTCGTGAAGCTCAAGTTGCAAGGGGGTTTATCAGCCGAACTCAAAGTCGGTGATATCGTCAGTCGCGAGCGCAGTCCAAACTCTCTCATGCCTGAAGGCTTCGAAGCCCTCGGCGCCGAAGGCCTCCGTAACGTCATCGCTTACCTCCGCAGCGTCGCCATCAGCCCCGAGGGCGTGACCGTGGGACGTTTCCGTCTGCTCGACCTTGGTGCTGCCTTCACCGCTTCGACATCCACCGGCCTTTATGCCAAAAAGGAATCGAAGAAAGATACCTTGCCCTTCGCGAAGTTCGGCCAAGTCGAATCGAATGGCGTCCCGTATAAGGTCGTCGACCCCAAGACCGCGAAGGACGGCCTGAACGTCATCGTCCTCAAAGGGGGCGCCTTCAAGGAGGCTTATTCGCGGACTCTGCCCCAGAAGGTCGAGATTCCGGTCGGCTCCGTGGCCAATCGCATTCACTTCCTCGGCGCCGTCGGCGGCTGGGGTGCGCATGGTGACGCTATCGCCATGATCGCCGAGGTGCATTTCCTGAGCGGCAAGGTGCAGAAGAAGGTCTTCTACGGTGCCCGCGACTTCGCCGACTACAATGGCACGGGCGACGTGCCCGGTTCGAAGTCTGCGAGTCAGTTGCTGACCGGCGATAGCCGGCAGGTACGCACGCTCTGGATCCCGGTCGAAAGCGACGAGATCATCGATAAGCTTGTGCTGAGTTCAGCCGACACCGAAATCGCTCCGACGACCGTGGCAGTAACCATTGAGATCGGTGGTCCGCCCAATCCGCCCCGCGGCAAGGATGAGACTGCACCAAATGGCGGCAAGAAAGGTAAGGGTAAGACCAACGACGGACCGAGCGACCTGCTCCCCAAGGATAATCCCAAGACCACCCAGGCTTACGGTCAGTCCTTTGGGCCGCGTAAGGCTGGTCAACTCCGTGTGCTCTTCGCTGGAGCCGGTAGTTCGCATAACTTCCCCACCTTCTTCCTTGGTACGGATGCGCAGACCGCCAAGGCCGCTGGTTACGATGTCGCCTCGACGCCGAACCTGAAAGAAACCCTCGCGCTGCTCCCGCAGGCCGACCTGTTCGTCTTCAGTGGCAATCATGGTCAGTTCGGCACGCCCGAATTCCAGAAGGCCATCCGTGACTTCGCGGCGGCCGGGAAGGGTATCGTCCTTCTGCATGCGGCTACCTGGTATAACTGGCCGCTCGAGACCAAGTATAACGACGAGTTCGTTTGCGGCGGCTCGCGAGGACATGGACACAGCGATTTCACCTTCACCGTTACCAAGGCCGCCCACCCGATCATGAAGGGAGTGCCCGCCACCTTCGTGGTCAACGACGAGAGCTATAACATCGAACTGACTCGACCCGAAGGCGCCGAAGTCCTCGGTACGATCCCGCGTCAGGATCCCAAGGAAGGCCTGTCGAACATCTTGCCGTCCGTCTGGACTGTGCGCTATCCCGGTACCCGCGTCGTTTGCATCGCCCTCGGCCACGACGAGAAATCTCATGACCATCCGGCCTACAGGCAGCTCCTCCTCAATTCACTCCTGTGGGTCGCGAACAAGTGAATGACTTGAGCTTGTTCCTTCTTGTCACCATGTCCCCTTGTCTCCTTGCCCCCTAATCAAATGGTTTACCACTACGGAACTTTCGTTTTCAAGCAGGGCGTCACCACGGCGCAGATCGACGCCTGCTTCGCCGAGATGCGCGGCATGGTCGGGAAGATTCCCGGCCTGCTTTCGATGCAGCACGGCGTCTACCAGAGCCCCGAGGGTCTGAATGACGGATTCACGCACGGCTTCGTCATGACCTTCGACAGCCCGCAGAGCCGCGACACTTATTTACCGCATCCAGAGCACGAACGCGTGAAGACGATCGTTGTGCCCAATCTCGAGCGGGTATTGGTCTTCGACTTCACCGTTTGATCTTAACCTTCGGGCTCGTATAGCCCGCGTCTGCCCGCGATTACCCAGCTGATGAAGCATGCCACCAAGGCATAGACGCCCATGGAAGGGTGGAATAATTCATAAGCCATAATGGAGCAGGCGAGGGGGACGGCTCCGACTCCGGCGAAGACGCCGACAAAGCCTAAACCGGCGCAGACGACAGGGGCGAGGCCGGTCAAAGGGGCCAGAGCGGTACCCAGCGCGGCGCCGATGAAGAACAGCGGGGTCACTTCGCCGCCTCTAAAGCCAAAGCCAACGCAGATGAGCGTAAGAATCATCTTAAAAATCCAAACCCCGTGCCCGAGATTTTGCTCAAACGCCGCATCGATGCCGGATAATCCCAACCCGGTGAATTCATAGGAATCCGTGGGAGCGATGATGAGGATGAAAAGCAATGCACCGAGCACGATCCTCAGATAGGGGCTATGGATGCGGCGAACGGCCTCCGCTTGTTTGCGGAAAGACCAGAGGTAGGTCCGGGCGACCAGTCCGCAGGCCAGGCCAATGGCCGCCGCCCAGAGCGCACCACCGAAGGAGAGTCCTACTGGAAAGGGAAAGAAGACCGAATAATCGGCATGGACTGATCCACCAAGGTTTCGCCCGATATAATCCGCGGCGTAGGCGGTACAAAGGCAGGCGCTGATCTGAAGGTGGGATCTTAATTTGACGAACTCGCTGGCAAAGATCGCAGCGGCGAGCGGGGTGCCGAAGACGGCAGAGAAACCGGCGCTGACGCCGCAGAGCAATAGAGTCTGCCTTTCTTTCTCGGTGAGGCTGAAGATCCGGCTGAACTGATCCGCCAATGAAGCTCCGAGCTGGAGGGCGGTTCCTTCGCGTCCGACCGAGGCCCCGCCAAGGTGCGAAAGAAGGGTGGTACCCAAAATCATCGGCCCTTTGGCAGCTGGCAAAATGGCGGTGGGGTGCTTGATCTGATTGATGAGGGTTTTAACCCCGCCTGCTGAGCTATGAGCGAAAGTGTCATAAGCCCAGACCGATAGGAGGCCGAAGATGGGGAGAAGGAAGATCAGCCAGTGATGCGTGGCAAAAGTGGCTGAGACCCAAGTCAGTGAACGTAGGAAAGCGGCGCCGGCGAGACCGACTACGAAACTCACGCTGGCTAAAATGATCAGCCAGCGAAGGATGAATCTCAGGGTGCTATTTGGGTGCAAAATTGTCATCCGGTCAGTTTCTGCGAAGTGGGAGTTTAGGAGGCACCCATTTCTCGGGCCTTGGCGAGGCAATGAGCGTGGTGGATTAAGGAAAGAGGTCGAATGAAAGTTTCAAGGTAGGCGGTAGGTAGGGGCAGCACCGCGTGCTGCCCTACCTCATGCAGGTACAAAAAAGGGCGGCCATGATGCCGCCCTTTTCGGTAAACCAAGAATTGCTTACTTAATTGGGGAGTAATCGGTAGGGACGAGGAACTCAGACTTTACGCCGTCCTTGATCGTGAGCGAACCACTGGCCTTCTTCTCGGAGGCTTCCTTGGCGGCAACCCAGATCGGGTCGGCCCGGAAAGCGTCGAAGCTGGCCTTGGCTGCTTCGGCGGACTTGTGGGTCAGTAGATAGATGAGCGTATTGCCGGCCACGTAGGGGCTCTTCGCGCCCTTTTGGTCGTCGGCGAGGTTCCAGTAGGTGACATTGGTCATGCCATGTTTCTCAAAGAGTTTGAGGGTGTGATCACGGAAGCGGGCGTTAAGGTCGGGCAGGCGGCCGGCTTCGGTTGTGTAGGTTCGAAGTTCGAAGACGCCGCCGTAGTTCTTCGCTTGAGCGAGGGCTGAGTATTCGGTGGCCGTGAGGAACGCGTTGGAAATATGATCGATGAGCTTGCCGT
Organism: uncultured Opitutia bacterium; assembly: GCA_903850885.1. Classification (GTDB taxonomy): domain Bacteria; phylum Verrucomicrobiota; class Verrucomicrobiia; order Opitutales; family UBA953; genus UBA953. Next base: position 14,857 of record CAINMU010000081.1, read on the forward strand.
CTTTTTCTGATTCCTTGGCGGCAGCTTTCCAGTCTGGATCCGAACCGAAAGCTTTCCAGGCGGCGTCGTGGGCGGCGCGATCAGGGAAAGCGAGGAAGTAGACCAGCTTGTTCTCCTTGTTGTCGAGTGGGACGAAATAGCCCAGGCTCGTCATGCCATGTTTCGCGAAAAGCTTGAGGGTGTGGTCGCGGAAACGCGCATTCAAGGCGTCCAGCTTTCCGGGTTTAGCGTAGTAGACACGCATCTCGAAAAGACGGGTGTCAGGCTTGTCGGCAGCGACGACGGTCGCTGACATCAGGCCTAAGGAGAGGAGGGCGAGCAGGGATTTCATGGTAGATTATTTCTTGGGAAGGAATTCGCCGACGTTGTCGCGGGTGACGAGTCGGAAGGGGATATAGTTTTCTTTGGCGCCCGGCTGTTTGCGCGCGAGCCGGAGCGCAGCGTCGACTGCTCCTTGGCCTTGGCCTACGGCGTCTTGAAATACCGTCGCATCCAGGCGGCCTTCGTTGACCGCGGTGAGCGCCTGGGCGATGGCGTCGATGCCGATGACGTAGACTTCTTTTTTGATCCCGGCGCGTTCGAGGGCCAGAAGGGCGCCCATCGCCATTTCATCGTTATGGGCAAAGATGGCTTGGAATTTGCCACGGTGGGCTTGGATCCAGTTTTCGGTCAGGGACATCGCTTTGGCCCGATCCCATGCAGCGGTTTGGTGATCCACCAGCTTGAGTCCGGGATATTTGGCAAAGACCTCGCGGGCGCCCGCTTCACGTTGAAGTTGAGCCGAGGTACCCATGATGCCGTGGATCATCAACACGCCACCTTTGCCGCCGAGTTGTTTGGCGATGGCTTCCATGGCGATGTGTCCGGCGTCTACGTCATTGGAGCCGATGTAGGCGTCGCCCGCTGATTTGGTCACCTGGTTGACGAGCACGATCGGGATGTCGGCGGCCTTGGCTCGATCTACGGCGGGCGTGCTGGCCTCTAGTTCGCAAGGATTCAGGATGATAACATCCGCTTTCTGGGAGATGAAATTCTCGATCTGGCTCAGTTGTTTCTGAGCGTCGGATTGCGCATCGACCATCACCAGGCGAACGCCCGGCTTGGTTTTTGCATAATCAACCACGGCTTCGGAAAGTTTCGCCGTGTATTCGGCGGAAAGGTCGCGGGAGGAGAAGCCGATCAATATTTCGCCTTCCTTGCGGGTGGACGCTTTCTTGCAGCCCGTGAACAAAGCGAGCACGCCGGCGAGGGAGCAGGCGATAAAGAAGAAGCCTGCGACGGGGCGAGGGGTAAGGCGCATGTCTAAGGATTAGGAACGGGATTGCCGACGGTCGAGCCAAACCGCACCCACAATGATGACCCCCTTGATTACGGCCTGATAATAGGACGAAACGCTGAGCAGATCCAATCCGTTGTTGATTTCGCCGATGAGCACGACGCCGAGGATGGTACCGGTGACGGTGCCTATGCCGCCAGCTAGGCTCGTGCCGCCGATGACCACGGCGGCGATGGCATCGAGTTCATAGGCGATGCCGGCGTTAGGTTGTCCGGTAGTGGTGCGAGCCGCCAGTACGACGCCGGCCAAGCCAGTCAGTAAGCCGCAGGTCGTATAGGCGAAAAGTTTGACTTTTGTCACCGAGATGCCGGCGGCTCGGGCGGCATTCTCATTACCGCCGACCGCATAGATGTAACGTCCGAGTCGAAAATTACTTAGGAAAATCCAAGCAATTAAAGCCACGCCGGCGAAGCAAAGTAGAGGAATCGGAATACCCAAAACATCCCCGGCTAGGTTAGTCAAACTGGGTGACATGTCGGCGACGGGTCGTCCGCCGCTGGCAATGAGCGCTAAGCCGCGTGCAACGGTCATCATGCCTAAGGTCACGATGAAAGGGGCGACGCCGCCTTTTGTCACGAGTACGCCATTCGTAATTCCGCAGGCGGCACCGGTGGCGAGTCCGATGAAAATCGGGATCATGACGTTATGTTCGCCCGGGTGAGCAAAGGTCGCGCACGTGACGCCACTCAAGGCGACGACCGCACCGAGGGAAAGGTCTACGCCGGCGGTAAGGAGGACGAACGTGACGCCGATGGCCAGGATGCCGTTAATCGAAACCTGGCGGGCGACATTCGTCAGGTTGGAGAGGCTCAGAAATGTATCCGTGGTGAGCGAGAGTCCAAGCCCGATGAGCAGGATAACGATCAGGATTCCGAAACGGTGGAGCAGATTACGATCGAGGGTTGGCATAATGATTAAAGCGGCATGGCGAGATTGAGTAGGGACTCCTGGTCCGAGCGGGAGGCATCAAGCGTGGCGGCAACGTTGCCTTGGCGCAGGACGACGATGCGATGGGCGAGAGCGAGGACTTCAGGGAGTTCGGAAGAGATTAGGAGTATCGCTTTACCTTGGGCGGCCAACTTTTGGATAACAGCATAGATTTCAGCTTTGGCGCCGATATCGATGCCGCGCGTCGGTTCGTCGAGGATGATGATTTCAGGTTCATTAAGCAGGCAACGGGCGAGGAGCGCTTTCTGCTGGTTGCCTCCGCTGAGCTGATGGATGGGTTGTTCGGGGCTGCTGGCTTTGATCGCGAAGGCTTGGAGCTGGTGGCGGGCGGCGTTGGCTTCCTCGGTGTGTCGTACCAACGGCCCACGGGCGAAGCGGTTCAAGGCTGCCAAAGAAATATTCTCCCGAACGCTTAGTGCCGGGATTAATCCGAGACCCTTGCGGTCTTCCGTGACCATGCCGATCCCGAGCGCGATGGCGGTAGTCGGTGAATCTATGACGACATTCTTACCGTGAACGGAAATCAAACCCGATATCGCCGGCTGTAGGCCATAGAGCGCACTGGCTACTTCGGTCCGGCCTGCTCCCATCAGCCCGGCTAAGGCGAGGATTTCGCCGCGGTGAAGCGTAAGATTGATATCACGGTAGGCGGGTTCACGCGTGAGTCCGCTGACTTCAAGCACCGGTTCGCGGCCCGGTACGGAGCGGGGTGGGAAGATGTCGGCGAGTTCTCGGCCGACCATGAGGCTGATCAGTTTCTGGGGGCTAAGTTCGTGGGCCGGTGCGGTAGTGATCAGACGGCCGTCCCGCAGGATGCTGATGCGATCGGCGAGGCGAAAGACTTCATCCATCTTATGGGTGGTATAGACGACGGCCACGCCGCGGGATTTCAGACGGTTGATCGTGCGGAATAGTGCGGCGATCTCGTGGTCAGACAAGGCGGCGGTCGGCTCGTCCATGAGGATGACATCCGCATGGCGGCCTAGGGCTTTGGCGATCTCCACGACTTGCGTCTGGGCAACCGTCAAGGTGCGCATCAGGCGATCCGGCTCGAGGTCGGCTTCTAATTCGCGTAAAAGTTCAATCGCCCTTTCGCGCTGCGTCTGGCGATTGATGATGCCCAAAGGGCCCGTTGGCTCGATGCCGAGGGTGATATTTTCGGCCACGGTCAGGTCGGGTATCGGCATGAGTTCCTGATGAATCATGGCGATACCAGCGGTGAGGGCGTCGTGCGGGGAATCAAAGCTGACGATTTCCCCGCGCCATTGAATATGGCCGTAATCGGGCTGATACAGACCGGCCAAAACCTTCATCAGCGTAGATTTCCCGGCACCATTCTCGCCCATCAGCGCATGTACCTCACCCGGGCAGAAGTCGACCGAGATGGGATGCAGGACAGTGAGTTCTCCGAAGTCCTTGCGCAGTTCGAGGGCTCGGAGCATCGGATGAGGGTTATTTGACCGGAAGAGACGGCATATCCTTGGCCACGTCGACAGGCCAGGATGTCAGCGGGCGGATTTCAAATCGGCGATATTCGCATTCGGCTGCCTCGGATTGGATCTGGAGCTTACCGGCTTTCATGGGGACCTCGACAGTCGAGCCTTTTTCACGATAACGGGAATTCAAGATGACGTTGACGGTGTGTCCATTGAGCCGGAAGACCGCGTTGCCGTTGAGGGCGAAACATTCGATAGTGTTCCATTCACCGGAAGGTTTTTCATGATAATCTGGGCCGTGCCACACTCGAGCCGTCACCGTCTTGGCGGGCGCCTTGGCATCATAGATTTGCTTCTTGATAGGGTCGTCGGTACGTATCGGGGTTTCACACATGGCGCCGGCGAGCGGCCACCAATCACCAATGTCGCCTTCCTGGACTTGGAGTTCTTGACTGCGCATCCAGTATTTAGCCTGGGCACCGTGTTCGCCGATACAGAAAATCAGGATACCATTATCTCGGACGGTGTTGGTGCGAGGTTCCCAGCGTTTTACGCCCCAACGCTGTTCGGTGCGCAGGTGGAAATTATCATAGCTTTTAAGCGTCGTGACGGCCCCGTAGACCTGCCCGCTGATATGGAGAATGGTTTCACCGGCTTCTTGGCGAGTCGTGAAAACATTCAGCGGGTCGTTGTTTAGCCCGAGTGCTGGGTCGTCTTTAGCTTTTGCTCCTCGGACATAGCCGGGCAATTCGTAAGCGCGATGGACTGGCCCGAGCCACTTTTCCCATTGGGAAAGTTTGGCATCGAGCAGGGGGGTGAATTCTTCGGCGGCGGGTGCGAGGGTAACGCTGGCGGCGAAACTTAGGACGGCAAGGAGGCGCATGGGCTTAGCGGACGTCGCGCCAGAGCCACTTCATGGCTTCGGGGAAAATCATGGCACCGTGTTTCGGATTATGGGTGCCTTCGCCGAGGATGAAAATGTGATCGTAGCCCTTTTCGTCCAGGGCCGCCGCTAGCTTCTTATTGGCTTCGGGCCAGACGCCGAATTCATTGGTTAGATCGTTGGCACCATCCTGTTGGTAGATGCGGATATCTTTTTTAGGCTCTTTGAGTACCCATTCTGGGTAAATATTACCGCCGATTTCCGTCCCTTTGCTGATGACGCCGCGAATATTGGTGAAGCTGCCGATAGTCGTGAAGACCTTACTGAATTGGTCGGGACGATGCCAAGCCGCATTAAAAGCGCAGATGCCGCCGCTGCTTGAGCCGGCGATGGCGCGATGTGAAGCTTCTTTGGAGATATTCAAGCCCTGGGCTTCGGCGAGGGGGATCATCTCATTGATCAGGAAGCTCACGTAAGCCGTGGTGACGTTATCATATTCGAAAGAGCGATTCGATTTTCCGAGCGGCTTGCCTTTCTTGTCTTTGCCCGAGGGGTTTTTGAGATCGGGAATGAAGCCGGGGTTGATGAAGAGACCGATGGTCACTGGCATTTTTCCAGAGGCGATGAGGTTGTCGAAGACCGTTGGGATGCGCCAAGAGCCTGTCGGCGCCACGTAACCTAAGCCGTCTTGGAAGACCATGAGCGCGGCCGGTTTCTTGCCGTCGTATTGCTTGGGGATGTAGAGCGCCCATTTCCGAGCGTAACCTGGGAAGGCCTTGGAATCCTTCATCTCGAACTCGCGGACCTCGCCTTTCGGAACGTTGGGTTTAACTTGGGAGTCCGATCCCAGCACGTATTGCGCATCGTAGTCAGGCTTCTTGGGTTCGGCGCCCCAAAGGGTAAGCGTCAGGAGGGAGGGAAGGAGGCAACGGAGTTTCATGGGGGAGATTATGAATATGAAACCCGGACGAAAGGACACAAGCCCAAGCGGGTTAGGATTTCACTTCGTGTCCGATTCGCCGTAACCGGGCGATTTCGGGGAATTTCCAAGAAGTGAGTGCGATCACCCCGAAGGTCGCCAGCCCGCCGAAGACCACCGAATTAACCGTCCCCATAAGTTTGGCGGCCAGGCCGGATTCGGCCATGCCGAGTTCGTTCGAGCAACCGATGAAGACCGCCGTCACCGCCGAGACGCGCCCCATCATTTCGGGGGGCACACTGGTTTGCAGGATAGTTTGCCGGATGATCACGTTGACGGCATCGGCGGCGCCACCGATGAGTAGGAAGACGATGGAGAGCACGAAGGCCGTGGTCAGGCCAAGCCCGAACGCTTGGGCGAGCGGAATGGCGAGGGCGAAACCGATGGTGCTTAACCCGAAGACAGCGAACGAGGCATAAAGCGTCGGTCCAGCTCGTTCGAGGGGTGGGCGGACAATGAGGTAGATAGACATCAGCACGGCGCCCGCTGAGGAGGCAGCCCGCAGTAGCCCGAAACCTAAAGCGCCGACGCCCAGCATACCGGCAAAGATCGGTAACAGCGCCACGGCTCCTCCGAGGAGGACGGCGAAGAGGTCCATCGTGAAGGCGCCGAGCATCACTCGTTGGCTGAGCATGAAATCAATGCCTTGGCGTAAACTTACGAAGATCGGTTCGGCTTTGCGCGATTGCAGACTTTGCGTGGTGCGCAAGGCGATGGTCAGTCCGAGCGAGCCGGCGAAGCAGAGAGCCATCGCGGCGTAGGCGAAAAGTTCGCCGTGTTCTCCCCCTAGCCAGATCAAGAGGCCAGCGAGACCCGGCCCGATGACGCAGGCTAACTCAAAGAGCGTGTTACGCCAGCGGACACCGATCGAGAGCAAATCGCGGGGTAAAATCTCGGCGATAATCGCTTGGCGGGCGGTGGTGAGGAAGCTGCGAGCGAGTCCACCCAGGATAACGACCCCGTAGATGACGGTTAGCTTGGCCCAGCGGCTGGAGAGAAATTCCGGCAGAAATAGAAAAAGGCCTAAAATTAACATCGTGAGCAGGGCGCCAATGGCGACGCGTCTACGATTATTATTGTCGGCTACGTGACCCGCGAAGAGCACCGAACTGACGAAGGGGATGACTTCAGCCAAGCCGATGGCACCCAGGGCCAACGCAGCAGTCTCGGCGCCATCATGTTCAGTGAGTTTAAAGACCTTCCAGGCAATGGCCACGCCTTGGATCTGGATCGCGATTGTCCCGAGCACAATCGACGCCAGGTAAAGGCGGAACGGGCGTGAGGTGACGGCGGACGAAGGTCCTGTTGGCTCAAGTGACATCCCTCTTAGCAGAAATCAGACCGGGTGCCTACGCAATCACGGCTTTGACCACGTGACCGGAGACGTCCGTCAGGCGGTAGTAGCGACCCTGGAACTTGAAGGTCTGGCGCTCGTGGTCGACGCCGAGGAGGTGTTGCATCGTGGCGTGGAGGTCGTGCACGTGGACAGGGTCCTTAACAATGTTATAACCAAACTCGTCGGTGGTTCCGTGAACATAGCCGCCTTTCACGCCGCCGCCCGCCATCCAGATACTGAAGCAGCGTGGGTGGTGGTCTCGCCCGTAATTATCTTTGGTCATCTTGCCTTGGCAGTAAGCGGTGCGACCGAATTCTCCGCCCCAAATTACCAAAGTATCTTCAAGTAGGCCTCGTTGTTTAAGATCCTTAACTAACGCCGCCGAGGCTTGGTCGGTTTGTTGGCACTGTCGTTTGATGCCGTTGGGTAGGCTGCCGTGTTGATCCCAGCCTTGGTGGAAGAGTTGGACGAAGCGTACGCCTTTTTCGATAAGCCTTCGGGCCTGCAAACAATTTGCCGCAAAGGATCCAGGCGTCTTCACGCTCTCTCCGTACATCGCGAGAGTGGCAGCGGATTCCTTAGAGAGGTCGGCGACTTCGGGCACGCTGGTTTGCATGCGATAAGCCATTTCCGCTTGGGCTAAACGAGCATCTACTTCCGGATCAAGTTCGGTGGCCCGCTGATCGGCGTTAAGTTTACCGAGGGCATCGAGCATGTTGCGACGAGCATGCGGCGAAACGCCTTCGGGATTGGTGAGATAGAGTACCGGCTCTTTGCCCGCTTTGAATTGCACCCCTTGATGTTCGGAAGGCAGGAAACCTGAACCCCAGAGGCGCGAATAAAGCGGCTGATCCTTGGTCGCATCTTGTGAGACCAGCACGATAAAGGCCGGAAGGTTTTCGTTCATGCTCCCCAGGCCATAAGAAGCCCAGGCGCCCATGGAGGGCCGACCGGCGACTTGGTTGCCAGAGCAGAAGAAAGTGATGGCCGGGTCGTGATTGATGGCTTCGGTGTGCATCGTCCGGATGACGCAAAGGTCGTCGGCGACTTCGCCCGTGTGACTCATGAGGTCGCTATATTCCGTGCCGCTTTGACCGTATTTCTTAAAATCCGTGAAGGCGCCGGCGAGAGGAAGCGTCGCCTGATAGCCGCTCATGCCGGTCAGACGTTGGCCTTGTCGCACCGAGTCCGGTAAGGGTTGGCCGTTTTTTTCCCGAAGGAGCGGCTTAGGGTCGAAGGTCTCGAATTGAGAAGGCCCCCCGGCTTGGAAAAGGTAGATGACACGTTTGGCTTTGGCCGGGAAGTGCGTGCCTTTCGTCAGTGGTGCCGCGTGCGCATCGCTAACGAGGCTGCGCATGGCCAAAGCGCCCATGCCCAGCGCAGAGGTGCTGAGGAAATGGCGCCGCGTTGATTGCATCAGGCGATCGTAGGAAGGCTTAGGGGAATGCATGGAAATCAACGGGAGGTGACGGCAGCGTCGCTGGCCAAGATCGTCGAGCAGACGAGGGTGAGGGCAGCAAGGGAAGGGTCGGCGGGAATCTTCGTTGGTGCCTGAGCGGATGCGATCGGAGCTTTCATCTTCTTTTTTATATCGGCCTTACCTTCGGGCTTAGTTGGCGTCGATACGACCTGGGCGAATTGCGGCGGATTCGCTTTCTGCGCGATATAAAGTTCGTTCAGGGCGGCGAGCTCGGAGGGGCGTGGGTCACGCGTGCATACATGCCGGAAAGCTTGGGAAATCTGCGCCGTAGGTTCGGTGGCGGACTTACTGACTTTAATCGCGAGATTTTTGGCGGCTTCGACGAAGCCAGGGTTATTCAAGAGGACAAGCGCTTGCAAAGGGGTGTTGGTATTAAGGCGTTTCGGTTGGCAGACTTCACGGGAACCGGCGTCAAAAATTAGCATGTTTTCCGGAGGTGACGTGCGTTTACGATAGGTGTAAAGACTGCGACGGTTGGCGGATTCCGGAACGCTTTCGCCACCGACTTTCTCGACGAGGGTACCGGCGGCAAGCAGGGCTTGGTCACGGACCATCTCGGCGGTCAGGCGGAGGACCGGGCCGCGGGCGAGATACTTGTTTGAAGGATCTTTCTCGCGTGCCTCGGCCGTCGGGGTCGAAGACTGGCGGAAGGTGGCGCTCAGGACGAAGCGGCGGAGCATCGCTTTCGTATTCCAACCGCTGCGGACGAAGTCGACGGCTAAGGTGTCGAGTAATTCAGGATGCGTCGGCAGATCACCCTGCATGCCCAGGTTCTCGCTGGTCGCGACCAGGCCGGAGCCGAAGACCTGCGCCCATAAACGATTGATGATCACGCGGGAGGTCAGCGGGTGTTTCGGGTCGGTCAGCCAGCGAGCGAGACCGAGGCGGTTCTTCGGGAGGGAGTCGTTCCATGGGAAGATCCGCGCGGGGGCGCCAGGCTCGCAAAGTTTGGAGAGGTCGGGTTTATCGTATTCGCCGCGGGTCAGTACATAGTTTTTCGGGGCGAGGTCAGAGTGCTCCATCGCGAAGAAGGCCGGAGCTGATTCCTGATGCGCGGCGAGGGCTCGCTGGGCTTCCTGAAGCCGAGACCAAGCCTGGGTATAAGTTGGATTGGCCCGAAGGCGCGCATGCTCAGCTAGAACTAACTCAGGAAGAGTCAAAGCGTCGGCGCCATGCAGCACCGCGACTTCAGCCGCCGTTAGGGAGGTACGCCAGAGCTGAATCTCGTCGAGGGAGCCGTTACGGAAGCCGGCGTCACGTGAACGCGAACCGATCTCGAGGGCATTGTCGCGCGGTTTGGCATGTAGCGTGTCGCGCACGACCGTCGTCTTCGCTTCGCAGCCATCCAGATAAACGTGCAGTCCAGCTGCTTTGGAAGATCCGTCGTAAGTGACCGTTACGCGCTGCCAGGTGCCGACCGGAAGCTCGGTGGCAGTCTCGATGGAGACCGCGCTGTTGGGCCAGAGGTGAATCATGCTCCAGCGAAGCTTGCCGTGATCGACCAGGAGTTCGACGCCTGAGGCATCGCCGTCACCCGTATAGCGACCGGTGGCATGGAGCACCGTGGCGCGAGCGTTCTTCTCGTCAAGGCGAAGGAAGGCGGAGAACGTGAACGCATCGAAGCGACCGAGCTGCTTGAATTCCGGAAGGATGAAGCCGGCGTCCCCATCGAATTTGACCGCCTGGCCTTTGACGCCCGGAACAAGCTGCAGGTCTTCAGGGGAACCCCGACGTTCGAACTTGGCTGGCTTACGGCCCGCCACGCTATCGTCGACGCCTGTCTTCGTGAAAGACTCGAGCGGGAAATGGGCGAGCGGAGTTGGCACCGTGACGGCTACCTTCTCCGTGACGGTGTGGGTAGTCACTAGGCCTTGTTCTGCTGCACGCACGGCGGCCCGAAGTTTAGCTTCCTTATTCCGATCTTCGTCGGATTTGAAGAGACGGACGAACGGCGGCGGTACTTCGCCGTGGTACGAAAGTAGCCCATTTTCGTTCTGGTCGCCGAACATCGCCGCCATCGAGTAATAATCTTTCTGCGAAATCGGATCATATTTGTGGTCGTGGCAGCGCGAGCACTCCATCGTCAGTCCCATGAAGCCGTAGCCAGCGGTCATCACCCGGTCGTTGATGCCATCTTGGCGAAACTCTTCGGCGATGGAGCCTCCTTCGAAAGTCATCCGGTGCAGGCGATTATAGGCCGTCGCTACGCGTTGATCCTGCGTCGGGTTCGGCAGAAGGTCGCCGGCGAGCTGTTCGGTTAGGAATTGGTCATAAGGTTTGTTATCGTTAAATGCCTTCAGCACCCAATCGCGCCAAGGCCAAGCGAACATGGGGTTGTCTCCCGTGTAGCCCCAGGTGTCAGCGTAGCGGGAAAGGTCGAGCCAGTTCACGGCCAGGTGTTCGCCGAAGCGGGGAGAGGCTAGCATCGCGTCGACACGCTTTTCATAAGCGTCAGCAGACTTATCAGCGAGGAAGGCGTCGACCTCGCCGTTGGTCGGGGGCAGGCCAGTAAGCGCAAACGAAGCGCGACGAAGCAAGGTGGTACGATCGGCGGGAGGCGATAACTTCAGTCCGGCTTTGGCGGCTTGGTCGGCAACGAAAGCATCGAGAGCATCTTTCAGCCAGGACGGATCTGCCACGGCTGGTGCGGTATGAGCGACCGGACTCACAAACGCCCAATGAGGATCGTATTTAGCGCCCTGCTTGACCCAACGTTTCAAGATGTCTTTTTCCTTGGCCGAAAGCGGACGGTGCAACTCCGGCGGCGGCATGATCTCCTCGGGGTCGGTTGAAAAGATGCGGGGGATCATTGCGCTTTTTTCGATATCGCCTGGGATAATCGCGATTTCACCGCTCTTGAGTTTTTTCGTCGCGCCGGCGTATTCGTCGAGACGGAGGCCGGCCTTGCGTCCCTTGTTCGCGTCCGGACCATGACAGCCATAACACCGGTCCGAGAGAATGGGACGGACCTCCCGGTTGAAATCCACGGATTCATCGGCGCCGTAGCTTGTGATGCCCAAGAGGCAGACAAGGACGACGATGTTGCGGGACGATGACATCGTAAGGGTAGGACACATAAGCCCAACTGGTTGTTCCTGTAGAGGTTTTTTGAGGTCTCACCTTTTCTGCTCTCTGGCAGTAGGGCTTTCTTGGCTTCGGCTTGCATTGGCCAAATCTCGCAAATGCTTGCTTGAAGAGTATCAGTCTTAAATCGCTGGCTGGTTATTCACAGTTTGCCCAATTTTTTTAGGGATTTAAAACTTTATGACTGCTTCAGTCATATCATTCATAAAAGAGTGATTTCGCTCATTTAAACTTGCAAAAATAGCTGATAAATAAGGAATAAGGGCATGGTGACCAAACTCTTCGGAACGGATGGTATCCGTGGCAAAGCCAACGAATATCCCATAACACCCGAAATCGCGCTGCGGACGGGCCAAGCTATTTCCAGAGTACTCAAGTCGAGCGGGGCTAATCATAACCGCGTCATCATCGGTAAGGACACCCGGATCTCGGGTTATATGTTAGAGACTGCCTTAACGAGCGGCTTGGTCGGTAGCGGGATGGATGTTTTTCTGGTCGGTCCGATGCCGACTCCGGCAGTCGCTCACTTGACCAAGTCCATGGGTTGTGGCGCCGGCATCATGTTAACCGCCTCGCATAATCCTTATGAGGATAACGGGCTGAAGATTTTCGGACCCGATGGGTATAAATTATCCGACCAGCTCGAAGCCTTGGTCGAACAAGATATCTTATCAGACATCAAAGCCTCCGGCGTGACGGGGGATAAGATTGGCAAAGCTTATCGCATCGATGATGCCCGGGGTCGTTATATCGAATACGCAAAGCAGAGCTTAGGGCCAGCGTCTCTGGCGGGAATGAAGATCATCGTCGATTGTGGGCATGGCGCAGGCTATCTGCTCGCGCCGCTTATTTTTAAGGAACTGGGTGCAAAGGTCGTGAAGATGGGCGTCGATCCGGACGGTATGAATATCAATGCCGGCTGTGGAGCTTTACATCCCGAAGCGGCGGGCGTGTTGGTGCGCGAGCACGGGGCCGACGTCGGCATTTCCTTGGACGGTGACGCGGATCGGGTCATTTTTTCCGACGCCTCTGGCGCGGCGGTCTCCGGGGATCGCATCCTGGCTCTCTGTGCCTTGGCATTGCATCAGGAAGGCCGCCTCCGCGGCGATAAGATGGTCTGTACGGTCATGTCTAATCTTGGATTACATGAAGCCATGCGTGATGCCGGCATCGGCGTGGTGACTACGCCGGTCAGCGACCGCTACGTGATCGAGGCCTTACGGAAGGACGGTCTTTCTTTTGGTGGCGAAAATTCTGGGCACCTCATCTTTGCGGATTATGCGACGACCGGGGACGGCATCTTGAGCGCCTTGCAGGTGCTGCGGATGATGCGAAACAAAGGTGCGACTTTGGCCGACCTCGCTCAAGGCATGCGCGAATACCCGCAGTCGCTCGTTAATATGAAAGTCCAAGCCAAGGTCGCCTTGGAGAAGCTGTCACGCTTGCAGGAAACGCTGGCAAAGGCTGACGCCGCTTTCGGTCAGACGGGTCGGCACTTGATTCGTTATTCCGGGACGGAGAACAAACTGCGTATCCTCGTCGAACATCGGGAGCAAGGAGAGGTCGAGCGCTGGTCGAAACTTTTCGCTGACGCCGTTGTGGCCGATTTTGCAGACCTCGCATGAAGCCGACGTTTATCTTTGCGGGGTCCCCTGACTCCGCCGGTTGTCATCCGCTGACGTTGACGCGTTCTTTGGCGGATTTCCCTTTAGCGAATATTTCCTTAAAGCAGCATCAGGCCGCAGCCCTCTTACAGGCAGGCGTCGGACTGTCATCGGACGCTAAAGCCACACTGGAAGTGCAGGCCGATGCTTGGTTAGATGTCGCCGATATCCTTGCCTTCCTGGCCGATAGTTCCGCCGGTATCCTGACGCAGACCGACGGTAAGGTCTTGGTCCGAAAAGCCCAGGCTGGTGCTGTTACGCAGGTCGCTTCGAAGTCATTTTCAATTTCCTACAGTTGGGATCTGCTCCGCGCGAATGAAGCGGCCTTGGCGGCCAAGGTGAAGTTCAGCCGTCCGCTGGAATTTCACCCCTGGTTAGTCCACACGGGGGTACTTTACGTCAAGGGTCGATTGCAGCTGGGCAAGGGCACGCGACTCTTACCTGGGGTCGTCATCGAGGGCGATGTCGTCATCGGCGACAATTGTAAGATTGGCCCGCATTGTTATATCCGTGGATCCACTTCGATTGGTGATGGTTGCCACATCGGACAGGCCGTAGAGATTAAGAATTCGATTTTACTTAACCAGACGAACGTGGGTCATCTGGCTTATATCGGTGATTCGATTTTAGGCCAAGGTGTGAACCTGGGCGCCGGTACGATTTCTTCTAATCTTCGTCACGACGGTAAGGCCCATCGGAGCATGGTCGACGGCGATCTAATCGAAACCGGCCGGCGTAAGCTCGGGACCATCATCGGAGATAAAGTGCATACCGGAATCAATACCTCCATTTACCCCGGCCGTAAGATTTGGCCGCACCTCACCACTTTACCGGGAGCGATCGTCGAGCGCGACCTGATTTCCTAAACTTTTATGTGTGGCATCATCGGATATGTCGGTCGCGCGTCCGCGACTCCTGTTCTCTTAGGCGGCTTACGCCGTCTTGAATACCGCGGTTACGACTCGGCGGGGATGGCGCTCCAGGAAGGCAGCGAACTCCGGGTCGCGAGGGCCGTCGGCAAAGTTGCTAAACTGAGCGAAAAGATTGACCTCACCTGGAGCGAGGAGCTTCAAGGCCGATGCACCGTTGGCATCGCCCATACGCGCTGGGCCACGCACGGGGCACCGACCGAAGCGAATGCGCACCCGCATCGGGATGCCTCGCAACGGATCTGCTTGGTTCATAATGGCATCATCGAAAATTACCGGAATATCCGGCAAAAGCTTGAAGCCAAAGGACATGTTTTTGTCTCGGAGACCGATACCGAAGCACTCTCACGGCTAGTCGGCGAATTTTATAAGGGCGACCTACGTCAGGCGGTCACCCGCGCACTGCGACAGGTCGAAGGCGCTTATGGCATCGCGGTCATGGCCGCGGATGAGCCGGGTGTCATCGTCGCCGCCCGCAAGGGCAGTCCTCTGGTCATCGGCGTCGGTGAAGGCGAATGCTTGGTCGCCTCCGATGCGTCGGCTTTGGTGGCCCATACGCGCCGGGTGATTTATCTGAACGACGGCGACATTGCTTTGCTGAAAGCGGATTCGGTCCAGATCACCGATATCGACCATGCGCCGATTGAGCGCGACGTCGCCGACCTTGAACTCGAAGCGGGAGCCGTCGAAAAGGGAGGTTTCGAGCATTTCATGCTCAAGGAAATCTATGAGCAACCGGAGTCGGTACGTAACGCTCTCCGGGGTCGTATCGATGCCCAGCAGGGGACGGCGGTCTTGTCCGGCATGGGTACCTCGCCGCGCGAATTGGCCGAAATCCGTCGGATCGTCATGGTCGGTTGCGGTACTTCCCTCCATGCTGGCATGGTCGGTGAGTTCGCCTTCGAGGAGTTAGCCACAATATCCTCGGAGGTTCAGCAAGCGGCCGAGTTCCGTTATCGTAATCCGATTGTCGATGCGCACGACCTGGTGATCGCCATTTCGCAATCGGGTGAGACGGCTGATACTTTGGCTGCCGTCCGTGAGGCGAAGGAGAAGGGCACGATGGTCATGGGGTTGGTGAACGTGGTGGGCTCCACGATCGCCCGCGAAACCGGTCGCGGCGTCTACTTGCATGCCGGGCCTGAAATTTCCGTGGCTTCGACCAAGGCTTTTACCGGCCAGGTTACGGTATTATTATTGATGGCGTTGAAACTTGGCCGGAGCCGACACCTTTCGGCGGAGCGTGGTTTGGCTATTGCCCAGCAGCTTCAAAGCCTGCCTGAGCTGATTGAAACAGTGTTAGCGCAGAATGATGCCATCGCCCAGGTGGCGGCCGTCATTGCTCCCCATGAGCATGCCTTCTTCTTGGGGCGTGGGCCGATGCATCCGGTGGCCTTGGAAGGCGCCTTGAAATTGAAGGAAATATCTTACATCCATGCGGAAGGTTACCATGCGGCCGAATTAAAACATGGCCCGATCGCCTTACTCACGCCGGGTACACCGGTCGTGGTCATCGCCAATCAGTCTCCCGTGGTGGATAAGGTGCTGAGTAACGCGGAAGAATGTCGCGCCCGCGGCGCCCAGGTCATTGCGCTCGTGTCGCAGACTGGCTCCGCGGCTGTGGCCGATCATGTAATCCGGATTCCTGATTGTGATCCGCTCGTGGCGACCATCCCCGCCGCGGTGGCCTTGCAATTGCTTGCCTATCACGTGGCTCGGTTGCGCGGTTGCGCCATCGATCAGCCGCGTAACCTGGCGAAGTCGGTGACAGTCGAATAACTTTAATACGGTTATTATTTCTGGGTATTAGTCCTTAGGTCCTTCCGATTGCAGGGAGTCGGCCCGTTCATTTGCTTGTCCTGCCATGAGCACCCCTCCCAAGAAAACCTGCCGTCTCTGCCGCAAAGCCAAACCCCTTGAATTATTTCATCGGTTGCATGGCTCGGCGGCTTTGCACCCCTTCTGTAAGCCCTGTTTGGGGACTACGGTCCAACAACGTTTCAAGGAGCGAGCGGTCAAACGGCGCGTGAACAAGAAAGAATGTGCCCAATGCGCACAGGAATTACCCTTGCAGATGTTCCATTGGCTGACGGCCTCGGGGACCCATCACAGTTACTGCCGCGCCTGCCATGCTGCCTATATGGCCGATCGCTATCGCCGACTCTTGGCCAAGCGGAGAACCCTTTAAAAGGTTTCCCGCTGGTGGCCGGACGGGGACTTGAACCCCGAACCAATTGATTAAGAGTCAACTGCTCTACCATTGAGCTATCCGGCCAGACAGCGGGATGTGAATGAGTGCAATTCGCTGGCAGGAGTTCAAGAGCAAATGCAGCTAAATCGACAAGGCCGCCGGCCAGGGATGGTTTGATTCGTGGTGGCTGGACCGGGACTCGAACCCGGAACCAATTGATTAAAAGTCAACTGCTCTACCATTGAGCTATCCAGCCTCTACGAACCAAATCGATACAAGCCATCAAATGACCGTTGGTAAAGTAATTTCTGACCCTTTAACGTTCACCTCTTTGACGTAAGGCCTCGAAGAGGCAAACGCCTGCAGATACGGAGACATTGAGACAGGGGACCGCACCAAGCATGGGGATGCGAAGCAAGAAATCGCAGGTCTCGGCGGTCAGGTGTCTGATGCCGTCGCCTTCGGCGCCAAGGATGATGGCCAGGGGGCCGGACAGTTTTGCGTCGAAGAGCGATTGGCTGGTCTTGTGATCGCTTGTGCCAGCAACCCATACGCCGGCATCCTTGAGTTTAACCAAGGCGTTGCGGAGATTGTTGGCTTGGACGATGGGGAGCGTTTCCGCGGCGCCCACCGCTACCTTACGCACGGTTTCGTTGACTGGAGCCGAGTTCTTCTTGGTGATGATGACAAAGGCGCAACCTGCGCATTCGGCCGTTCGGATGCAGGCCCCGAGGTTATGCGGGTCCTGAACTCCATCGAGAATTAGGATGAGCGGATTCTTATGTTCGGAGAGCAGGGCCGTAATGTCCCCCTCATCATAAAGTTTGAGAGGCTTATTTAAGTCCGCATGACGCGGGGCGCGGTCATTGCTCCGGGCCATCGTCGTGCTTAGCGGCGGGCGAGCCGACCGCGGGCATGGAGGGCTTCCGCGATCTGGATGGCATTGAGGGCTGCGCCTTTCCAAAGTTGGTCTCCGCTTACCCAGAGAGACAGACCGTTATCAAAAAGGGTGTCTTTGCGGAGGCGGCCGACGCCGCATTTTTCTTTGCCGGCATAATCAAGCGGCATGGGGTATTTCTTATTGGCTGGATCATCGCATAACTCGGCACCGGGGAAGTTGCGGATGGCCTGACGAGCGACGGTCAGGTCGACCGGACGTTCAAATTCAGCGCTGATGGCAATGGAGTGGGCCCGGAAGACCGGAACGCGCACGCAAGTCGTCGTCACTTTGAGGTCAGGCAGATCCATGATTTTGCGACCTTCGTTGAGCATCTTCATTTCTTCCTTGGTGTAACCGTCTTCCTGGAAGGAGTCGACCTGCGGGATGACGTTGAAGTTAATCGTGTGAGGATAAACTTTGGCGGGGGAACTTTCGCCGCGAGCCCATGCTCGGGCTTGGGTGTCTAACTCGCGCATGGCCTCGGCTCCCGTGCCGGAGACCGCCTGATAGGTGGAGGCGAAGAAACGCTTGAGACCGAAAGCTTGATGCAGGGGGTAGAGCCCCATCAAGGCGATGGCGGTCGAGCAGTTGGGATTAGAGATGATACCTTGATGCGTTTCTAAAGCCTGAGGATTGATCTCGGGGATGACCAGGGGGACGGTGGGGTCCATCCGGTAAGCGGAACTGTTGTCAATGACGATGACCCCGCGCTTGACCGCTTCGGGGGCAAGGGCGAGGGAGATGGAGCCGCCAGCGCTGAAAATAGCAAAATCAAGGCCATCAAACGCTTCGGGCTTGGCTTCCTGGACGGTCCATTCCCGGCCTCCGTAGGTTACCTTGGTCCCCGCGGAGCGAGCGGAAGCCAGGGGGCGGAGTTCCGCGACCGGGAAGTTCCGCTTGGCCATTAATGCCAGCAGTTCTTGACCCACCGCGCCTGTCACGCCCACGATGCCGATACGATATGCCATGTTCTGAGTTTGCTATGGTTTTGATGCGGGAGATGTCCGAACGCCTCACAGCGCGGGGTCTCCCTGTTGCGGAAGATTGCATCGTTGTGTCGATTGACCAGCAAAAACTATGGATTTTAAGCAAAGGGGCCTTGCGTACGTTCGTTATTAGTACGGCCCGCGCAGGTTTGGGCTGTGTTCAAGATTCTCTGCAAACCCCTTATGGGCTTCATAGAGTGGCAGAAAAGATCGGCTCAGGTGCGCCCGCTAGCATGGTCTTTAAGGCCCGAAAGGCCACCGGGGTGCTTTCGTCCGATTGGCCGACCCCCGAAGATAATTTGATTACCAGCCGCATCCTTTGGTTGGAGGGTTTGGAGAACGGGGTCAACGCCGGCAGCAATGCCGCCGGGCAGGTGGTAGATACCAAAGCCCGCTATGTTTATCTTCACGGCACGAATCAGGTCGCAAAACTCGGACAGCCGAACAGCCACGGGTGCGTGCTGCTTTCCGATGCGGATATCATCCATATCTTCGATATCACTCCGGTCGGTACACCGGTCTTGATCCGGGCTTAGCGCGCGGGCTCTTCGGCTTCGCTCTTTACTTCGCTGACCGGGGTTTTCTTGGCCCAGGCAAGAATCATGTCGCGCGCGACCGGACCGGCGGTTTTGCCACCCCAGGTGCTGGTATCGAGCTGGCCTTCGACGAGCACGCAGAAAGCGACGGCCGGATTATCCGCCGAAGCATAACCGATAATCCATGCCAGGTGGGCCTTCTGGCCTTTTTGGAAATATTCCGAAGTGCCGGTCTTCGCGGCGAACGCTAGGCCGGGGATCATGACGCTGCGGGCGGTACCTTCTTCGACGCAACGGTTAAGCCCGGAGCGCAGGGCCGCTAGTTGCAACCCATTTAGCCCGATAGCTTCGGCACCTTGGTGTCGTCCATCACGCCCCGGGTCGTGGATGATCGTGGGTGTGGTCCTCGTTTCCCCGCGGGCGATAGACGCAGCGACGCAGGCCATGTGCAAAGGGGTGGTCAGCAGGAAGCCTTGGCCGATGGCGGTGTTTGCGGTGTCGCCCCCGGTCCATGGGCCCGCCCCGATTCTTAATTTATAAGCGGTATCCGGGATGACCAAGCCACGGTTGGCGGGGAAGGGGAGTTCGGTGGCATTTTTATTACCAGCCGAAGGTGGCATTTGGAGTAAGGGGGTGTCTAATCCGAAACGCCGCGCTTCCGCCGCCAAGGGTTCAATGCCCACACCCAGACCGACTCGGTAATTCCAGACGTTGCAGGACACGGCCAACATTTTTTCGAGATCGACTTGACCGTAACCGGCTGGGTCATGTTCGGGGAAATCGCGGCTGCCCACACGATAGCTTGGACCGCATTCTAAGATATCGTCCCAATCGACGACTTTGTTCCGCATTCCGGCGATGGCCGTGATGACCTTGAAGGTGGAACCAGGAGGATAGAGTCCTTGGATGGAGCGATTGAGCCAGCCGCCCGAGGTTTCGATCTCATCAAAATAGGTCCGCGTGACCCGGTCGGCCAGTCGGTTGGGGTTGAAAGTTGGTTGGCTAGCGAGAGCGAGGATTTCGCCGGTGTTCACGTCCAGCATGACCGCCGCCGCCGGCAGGACTTTGCCTTGCGAATCTTTGATCTGAGCCAGGGCTTTCTCGGCGGCACGTTGGATTTCGACGTCGAGAGATAAGACGACCTCGGAGCCTTGGGTCGGATCTGATTTACGTAATAACTCTTTGTTATACCCAGCAGAGGTTTTGGTCCAAAGTTCCCAGCCGCTTAGACCGCAAAGGATTTCGTTAAAAGATTCTTCGATGCCCGCGGCTCCCTTTTTCCCGGTATAATGTAATTTCTGCAAGAGTTCATTCTTTTCATCGTTTAGGCTATTGGGCGGCAGTTCATCGGTATCTTTTACATAGCCAAGGACGTGGGCGGCTAGGGTGCCGTGCGGGTAGGTTCGGATGATGTCGGAATCTAGGCGAATCGGCCCATCCACCGGGAACTGTTCGACGAAGCGCGCAACGGCCCGGACGCCTTCCTCAGGGGTGACTGATTGGTCAGCGCCGGGGAAGGCTAAATCAGAAACTAAAGTGAAGGGAAGCGCGCGACGTTCGCGCAGGTGCTTCTTGAGGTCGTCGATTTTGACCAGCCGTTCGGTGGGAGAATCCACCGGGTTCGATTTGACCGGTAACTTGTTTTTTTTGATATTTCGACTCGTCGCATCGATCACGAACCAGACTTTATCGAGCCAGCTCTGTAAGACGTTGCGGCGCGCCGTATCCTGAAGTTTTTCGCGGTCAATGTGGCCGGTTTCACGGGCCTTTTCAGCGGCCAGTAACTTACGGTATTCGGCTTGGAATTCCGGTTGGAGTTCGGAGAGGTCAGCTTTGACACTCCAGCGCACGCGATTTTCTACGAGCACATAACCGTGGCGATCATGGATGAGGCCGCGGGCCGGAGGTTTCAGGATGATGCGTCGGCTTTGTGAGTCGGACTGTTCCTTGAGTTCGTTGGATTGCACTATTTGCCGAATCAAAAGACCGCCCGCGATGTAGATGAAGCCAGCCGAGAATACCCAAAAAACAAAAATCAACCGTAAGCGCTCGATGCGGGTCGAAGGAAGTACTTTTAGGTCATTAAGCTCTCTCATGGCGTTTCATTGGCCAGGGGCGCATTCATGTGATCCAGAGCGGCAATCTGGCTGAGCGAGAGGGGCCAGAATAAAATAAGAGTTACCGCGGCTGAGGCGATCAGCTGAAGCAGAAGTTGGGGCAGGAAGTCGCCGAGATTGCGGAAGCTCAGTTGACCCAGGGTAACGGCCACGGCACTGAACCAGAGGGTGGCGGCAGCAAGGTTGACGATGAGCGAGGCACGTAGAAGCCGCGGGGCGCTGCGGAGCAGCGGCTTATTGCTGGTAAGGAAGATGGCGGCGGCGACCAACGTCAGGGCGAGGATGCCGTCCGGGATGGGTCTGCGAGCTTCGAAGAGAAAACCTACGCAGCCCGAAAACAGGACGGCTTGCCAGCGTCGTAGTCGACTGCAGGGCACAATAATGGCGGCACCCGATATGAAAACGTTTAATCCCCAGGGGGCCGTCCAATCCGATAACAAATCCGCCGCGAAAAGCCACGGGTAAGTCGCCAGCAGGATGATGAGCCAGGACCAACTCATGCCTATTGAAAATCCTCGTAACGTTTTTCGAGCAGAATTTCTCCCGCGGCGGGATGAATCGGAACGAGAACAGAGACTTCTTGCAGGGAAAAGAGGTTTCGGCTGGGCTGAAGGGTGCCTTCCTTGAAGTTACCATCTTGGGTCGTGCGAATATTCGCATCGAGCGTCCCGATGATCAGGCCGGCCGGGAAGACGCCACCCATGCCCGTGGTGACTACTTTGGGGCTTTGACCTGCGGGTGGGAGATAGTCCATGGGGATGACGGCGATTTTGGCCCGAGCTGTCCCAAGTGAATTGGCGGGTAAGCCGCTGACCAGAACGATGCGACCTTGTTCATCGCCCTCAAGGTAGGCGGTGCAACGGAAGTTCGGGCTGGTTACTAGATCCACTTCGCAGGTGTTGAGATGCACGAGGGAAACTTTACCAATCACCCGGTCGGAAAAAACTACGGGGCAGCCTGGGCGAACGCCGTCGCTGCGGCCTTTGCGGAGGATGATGCGATGCCACCAAGAAGAACTGTCGCGCGAGGCGACGCGGGCGACGATGGTCAAGAATTCCCTGGGAGCGGCGTAGCGCGCGAGTTCGCGTAACCGAATGTTCTCCTGGCGAATATCTTCGAGGGTCCGGACTTTGAGCTCAAGGGCCGCATTGATGCGGGCGAGGTCTCGGGAGGCGGCGGCCAGTTCTTCGGCACTCTTACTTTTAAGCTCCCAGAAGCGGGCGAGGTCTCGTCCTTTGGCGACGAGGTGCAGGGCCGGAGCTTGGAATTCGACGAACGCCTCTCGGGTGCCCATCCGAACAAAACTCGGCGACATGATCCATATCGCCACAAATACGAAAAATGCGACGTAAGATGCCTTCGCGCCTTGACGGTTTTTATCCATGGCGGGTAAGCCCGCGGTGCTTATTCTCGGCCGCTCCAGCGCGAGGAGTTGGCGAGGATTTTACCGGTACCGTTGACCACCGCGCAAAGAGGGTCTTCTGCGACCATGACGGGGACGCCAGCGGCTTCGGAGATGGCACGATCGATACCGCGAATCAGGGCACCCCCACCGGCGACAACGATGCCGCTGAGGTAGATATCACCCGATAACTCAGGGGGAATCCGTTCTAGCGAGCCTTTGACTGCTTCGATGATTTGGTTGATGTTATCCATCATGGCTTCGCGGACTTCTTGAGAGGTCAGGTGAAGAGAACGGGGCAGCCCGGTGACGGAGTCGCGACCCCGAACTTCATAGGTGAGTTCTTGTTCCAGCGCGTACGCCGACCCGATCTTTATCTTAATTTCTTCCGCGGTGCGTTCGCCGATAAGCAGGTTGTAAGAATTTTTAATATACTTGGTGATGGAGGTATCAAATTCGTCGCCGCCGACCCGGATAGAGCGCGCGTGCACGATGCCGCCCAGGGAGAGCACGGCGACTTCGGTCGTACCGCCGCCAATGTCGACAATCATCGAGCCGGTAGGTTCTTCGACCGGTAAGCCGACACCGATCGCAGAAGCGACGGGCTCAGGAATCGTGATCACATCGTCAGCCCCGGCGCGATAGGCCGAATCCATGACAGCCCGACGCTCAACGGCGGTGATGCCATAAGGAACGGCCACGACGACGGTCAAGTTGGTGAAAAGGGATTTTCGAGCCACTTTACCGATGAAGTAGCGGAGCATGTGCTCGCTGATTTCGAAGTCAGCGATGACGCCGTCTTTCATCGGGCGAAGGGCTTGGATATCTACCGGGGTCCGGCCCAACATCATTTTGGCCTCGTTGCCGACCGCAATGGGTTTGCGGGTGCTGGTGCGGATGGCGACGACGCTGGGCTCACGAAGGACGACCCCGCGGTCTTTTAAAAAGACGAGCGTGTTGGCGGTGCCAAGGTCGATACCAATGGCTTGGGTAAATAGCCCGGGGAAGCGCTTAAACATCAGGGTCGTTTGGGTTTCCTTGATGAACCTCGGATTGGCGGGGGAGTCAAAAGTAAAGTGAGGTCAGCCGTCGCCTATCTTCCGTCATAAGATTCATAGAACCAGAGAGATAGGCTGGGAGCGCAGTCAGGGATTGGCGTCCCCGCGGCGGGTTGTCGCTTGCTCAATCAAAGGGGATGACTAAAAAACGCTCACCCCAACCCCCATGACACCCCCGCTCAATCGTCGCGATTTCCTTAAATCAGCCGGCATGGCTTCGGCCGCTTTTGCCGTCGCCCGCCCTTGGCTTAATTCTTCCGCTCGGACGGTCTCCCCGAACGAGAAGTTGAACATCGCCGCCATCGGCTTCGGTGGCGTCGGGGGAAGCAATGTGCGCAATTCAGCCGAGGAAAACATCGTCGCCCTCTGCGACCTGGATTTAAAGCGCTGCGCCAGCACGATCAAGTTGCAGCCTAAAGCCGCGCTCTTTACCGACTTCCGCGAGATGCTGGAGAAGCAGAAAGATATCGATGCGGTCATCATCGCCACGCCGGACCACTCCCACGCTTATATCGCCATGGAATGCATGCGAGCGGGTAAGCACGTTTACGTTCAGAAGCCAATTGCGCACTCCGTTTTTGAAGCCCGCACGCTCACCGAAGCTGCCCGGAAATATAAGGTTGTTTCGCAGATGGGCAATCAAGGCCACTCCGGCGAAGGAATCCGTCAGGTCACCGAATGGATCGCCGCCGGGTTGATCGGACAGGTTCGTGAGGTGCACGCTTGGACGAATCGTCCGATCTGGCCGCAGAGTTCGGAAATGGAACGTCCGAAGGATGTGCAATCGCCTCCGGAAGGGATGGATTGGAATAAGTGGATCGGTCCTGCCCCGTCGCGCCCGTTCAACAGTGTTTATCATCCAGGCAAATGGCGCGCCTGGTGCGATTTCGGTACCGGTTCCTTAGGTGACATGGGTTGCCATATCATCGACCCGATTTTCATGGCATTGAAACTGCGTTATCCGACGAGCGTCGAAGGCAATGTGTCAACCGTCTACGAGACCTTTGGTCACGAAACCAAGAGCAAGAACGAATGTTATCCGCGGTCCTCAATCGCCCGTTTCAAGTTCCCCGCTCGCGAAGGCTTGGTCGCCGTCGAACTTACCTGGTGGGATGGCGGCTTGATGCCTTCCCGCCCGGATGAATTGGAAGAAGAAGATTCCTTTGGCGACCGTAATGGCGGCTGTTTGTTCATCGGCGATAAGGCGAAAATCGTTTGCGGATGTTACGGTGAAAAACCTCGAATCTTAAATGCCGACCTGCGGCAGGAAGCTAAGAAACTCGCGAAGACGATTCCGCGGATTCTTGGTGGCAGCACCGGACACGAGAAGGATTGGATCCGCGCCTGTAAGGGCGGTGAAGCCGCTTCGTCGAATTTCGATTACTCGGGTCCTTTATCCGAAATGGTACTGATGGGTAATCTCGCGATTCGTTACCCTGATCGTAAGTTACTCTGGGATGGCGAAAAGATGGAAGTCACCAACGATAAGGCCGCGAACGCCTATGTGCGTCGCCAATATCGCGAAGGGTTTGGCTTAGGCGTCTGATTTAACGCCATACCGTTTTCATGCCCCTGGCGCTTCGGCGCTGAGGGGCATTTTTTATTTACAGCTTATACCCCAGAACCAGTGCGAGCAGAATGGCACCGCCCAGCACGATACGATACCAAGCGAACGGCCCCATACCGCGACGTGAGACGAAACTGACCATCCATTTCACGGCGATGAAGGCGGTCACGGCTGCGACGATGAGGCCAAGGCTCGCGGGACCGGCTGGATAAACTTGCCCCAAGGCAGGTCCGAGCGACCACATCTTGTAGGCGGAGGCGGCGGTGAGGGTGATGAGGCCGACCAGGAAGGAGAACTCGGTGGCCGCCGGATTTGAAAGTCCAGCCAAGCGTCCGCCGAGGATGGTCGATAGCGAGCGGCTGGTACCAGGAATGAGGGCAAAGCATTGACAGAGGCCGATGGTCAGCGCCTGACGAAGCTTGATTTCCGCGACCTCTTTTTCGTTGAAATTGATTTTAGGGAGGAATTGCTCTGCGCCCAGGATGACGACTCCGCCGATCATTAAGGCTCCTGCGACGACTTCTACCGAGAATAAATACATGCCGATAGCTTCTTTGAAGAAGAGGCCAAGCAGGGCGGAGGGAAAAAACGCAATGAGGAGCGCTAGGGTCAGCCGGAGGGCGGCGCTTTCTCCGCGAAACAGTCCGACGATGACGCTGCGCACCCGTCCCAAAAAGACGACTAAGACGGCGGCGATCGCGCCCACCTGAATAATCACGATGTAGTCGTCTGCAACCCGTTCTTGCGAGATGGGGCGGCCTTTACGGTCGCTGACCTCGCTGACCATTATATTCTTATCATGAGGCACCTTCATCAGCCGGTCGCTGATGATCATGTGACCGGTGGAACTGACTGGTAGGAATTCGGTCACGCCTTCGACGGTGCCCGTGATCAAGGCGCGTTGATAGGTGAAGCTGGCCTGAGTCTCGGCAGGTGTTTCGGTCGGTCCGGCCGCAAACGCGTTGCATGCCGTGAGGAAGAGGAAGGCACAGGCGATTCGGCGCATGAGTCTGGATTGTCCGAATGGTTGGCTTTCCGCAAGCCTGTGCCGAACTCCCCTTGTCGCTTGCCCTCGGGTTATCTTCTCGCTTTATGGGGTTATTCTTATGTCGGCCTCCAGCCTTATTCCGACCACCGAGCCACGTTTTCAGGTTCCTGACGTCCATGGACGCTTTGGGCAATTCGGAGGCATGTATGTCCCCGAGACGTTGATGACGGCGTTGCTGGACCTGACCAAGGCCTACGACGAGGCCCGGCGCGACCCGGCCTACCAGCAGGCTTTCGCAGACATGCTGCGAGATTACGCCGGACGTCCGACCGGACTCACCTTTGCCGAGTCGCTGACCAAGCACGCCGGCGGCGCCCGCATCTACCTCAAGCGCGAGGACATGCTCCACACCGGAGCCCATAAAATCAATAATGTCATCGGCCAGGCTTTGCTCGCCGTGCGCATGGGCAAGAAGCGCATCATCGCCGAAACCGGAGCCGGCCAACATGGCACCGCGACCGCCGCCGTCTGCGCCCGATTTGGTCTGAAGTGCGTCATTTATATGGGGGCGACGGACATGGAGCGCCAAGCCCTCAACGTCTAC
>CAINMU010000082.1 GCA_903850885.1 uncultured Opitutia bacterium
AAACCAATACGATGCCTCAGTGGGCCGGCTCCTGCTGGTATTACCTGCGCTACATCGACCCCAAGAACGCCGAGGCCCTCGCCTCCAAGGCCGACCTGGAATACTGGGGCTGCCCCGACTTCTATATTGGCGGCGCCGAGCACGCCGTGCTCCACCTGCTGTACGCGCGCTTCTGGCACCGCTTCCTCTACGAGATCGGCGTCCTCCCGACCGCCGAACCGTTCCAGAAGCTCTTTCACCAGGGCCTCATCATGGGCGAGGATGGCGAAAAAATGTCGAAGAGTCGCGGCAATGTCGTGAACCCTGATTCCATCGTCAAGGACCACGGAGCGGACGCCCTGCGCATGTACCTGATGTTCCTGGGGCCGCTCGAAGCCTCGAAACCTTGGAGTTCAGAAGGCATTTCCGGCATCACCCGCTTCTTGCGTCGCCTGTGGAGACTTTCCATCGATGAGATCAGCGGCAAAGTTTCGCCAAAACTTTCGCAAGACGGCGCCGAATCCGAAGACCTCGTCCGCGAGCTCCATCGTACCATCCAGAAAGTCGAGAAGGACATCGAAACCCTGCAGTTCAACACCGCGATCTCGCAAATGATGATTCTGATGAACGTCGCCGAAAAATCGCCGATTGTCCAGCGAAGCACCGTGGAAGCTTTTGTCCGGTTAGTCGCCCCGTTTGCACCGCACGTGTGCGAAGAAATCTGGGCCCGACTAGGTAACAACCAAAGCGTCACCGCCGCTGGATGGCCTAAACTGGATATCTCGAAACTCGTCGAAACCACTGCCGAAGTCATCTTCCAGGTGAACGGCAAGGTCCGGGCCACCGCCAAAGTCGCCAAGGACATCTCCAAAGACGCCCTGCTCGCGCTCGCGAAAGCCCATCCTGACGTACAGAAATTCACCGATGGTAAACCCGTCGTGAAAGAAATCGTCGTCCCGGGGAAACTGGTGAACATCGTCGTCGCCGGGTAAACTCAACGCCCCATGCCAACAAAAAGGGCCCCGTCACGGGGCCCTTTTCTTTTGCCGCTAAGGATAACCTTAGAGTACCGCCTTTTCGAGCTTCGGCACTAACGCGTGGTGGATGACGAAGGCGATCACGTAAGCGAAGGCGCAGAAACTGAACAAGAGAGCGTAACCACCCGTGGGATTCGCATCCAGCACGGCACCCGCGACAATTGGGAAAATCATGCCACCAATGGAACCGGCAAAGCCACCCATACCCGAAACAGAGGCGACGGCATTTTTTGAGAACGTATCGGACACCGTAGCATAGAGGCTGGCGGACCAGGCCTGGTGGGCCGAAGCGCCGAAAGCGATGAGGAAGACGGCCTCCCACATGCCTAAGCCGCGCACGAAGAAAATCGGCAGCGAACAAAGGGCGAAGATCAGCATCGAGACCTTGCGGACCTTGACGATGTCGAAGCCAGACTCGGCGAATTTCTTGACCGCCCAGCCGGCGAAGATGCTCAGAACCGTGACGATGGAATAAAGAACGACGAGAGGCTGACTGAACATCCAACCGAAGAATTCAAAAGGATGAAACAGGCTTGGGACGGAGCCGATAGCCTTCAAATCAAGGTGTTGCTCCTTCTTAAAGTAGTCAGGCAGCCAGATCAGGTAGAACCACCAGACCGGGTCCGTCAGTAATTTGGCGACCATATAGGCCCAAGCTTGGCGGGTGCCGAAAAGCTGACCCCAGGAAACCTTTTCGGTCGGCTCACCGGCATCATCCTCCTGCAGGGGAGGATTACGGAAGAGCGGAATCCAGAAGAAAACCCAAACAATGCCCAAGATACCCGCGATGACAAAAGTAGAGCGCCAGCCCCAAGCCGCGGCTACCGGCAAGACAACGAGCGGCGCGACGACGGAGCCGATGTTGGAACCAGAATTAAAAAGCGCATTTGCGAAAGCGCGCTCAGCTCGGGGGAACCACTGGGCCACCGTCTTGATAGCGGCGGGGAAATTGCCGCCTTCACCGAGACCGAGGCCGACCCGGGCGGCAGCGAAACCCATCACCGAGCCGACCGCAGCATGAGCAGCGGCCGCGACCGACCATGCCACGATGGAAACGGCGTAACCAATTTTAGTCCCAAAACGGTCGATGAACCAGCCGAAGCCCAGTAGTCCGAACGCATAGGCAAATTGAAAAGCCGAATTCACATAACCGTACTGGGTATTCGTCCAGCCAAGTTCCTTATCCAGATATTCGGGCTTAATGAGCGAGAGAATGGACCGATCGATATAATTGATCGTCGTCGCAAAGAAGAGAAGCGCCAGAATGACCCATCGGTGCGAGGAGACGGCCGGTGTCGGGCTTAGGTTGGAATCTTTCATCTTAATAAGGGGTTCTGCTAACAAAGGGTCATTTTTTAGGTTGTCGACCTTAGAACTCCTGTTGACTGAACCCCCTCATAAAGCCACTAATGGACGAGATTATACCTATAATGAAGCCGC
Source organism: uncultured Opitutia bacterium (assembly GCA_903850885.1). Taxonomy (GTDB): domain Bacteria; phylum Verrucomicrobiota; class Verrucomicrobiia; order Opitutales; family UBA953; genus UBA953. The sequence goes on from CAINMU010000082.1 coordinate 2,457, forward strand.
GTATCCTCCTCACAACCACCTCCTTCCAAGACACCCCCGGCGAGCATCACAAGCTTCTGGCCGAAACGGGCTGGGAAGTAGTCACCGCCCGCGGGCCGCTCAACGAAGCGGACACCCTCGCGCTTATGGGGGAATTTGACGGTTACATCTGCGGAGACGACCTCATCACGGCTGCGGTCATCGAAAAAGCCCTGCCCCGCCTGAAGGTCGTTTCCAAATACGGCATCGGCGTCGACAAGATCGACGTCAAGCACCTTACCAGCAAAGGCATCCCCCTGCTCTTCACCCCTGGCGTCAATCACACGACGGTCGCCGAGCACACTTTCCTACTCCTTTTGGCCATGGAAAAGAATTTCTACTTTCATACCGACTCGACACGTTCGGGCGGCTGGAAGCGCAAGACGGGGCGTGAATTACTCGACAAGACGATCGGTATCATCGGCATGGGTCGCATCGGCAAAGAAGTCGCCATCCGCGCCCGCGCCTTCGGCATGAAGGTCATCGGCTTCGATCTCTACTGGGACGATAAATTCGCCGCACAATATGACATCAAGCGTGCAACTGCGATGGACGAAGTTTTCGCCGCTGCCGATTACCTCTCGCTTCACACCAATCTGACCCCTGAAACTCGCGACTTAGTCCGGGCCGAGACCATCGCCAAGATGAAGAAGGGCGTCTTGATCCTCAACTGCGCCCGCGGCGAGATCGTGCACACCGATGATATCGCGGCCGCGCTCAAGTCAGGCCAGGTCGGCGGTTACGGCACCGACGTCCTCGACGAAGAACCCCCACGTGCCGATCACCCTTTGACCAAGCTCCCGAACTGCGTCGTCACGCCGCACATCGGTTCACGCACCGCCGAAAGCGTCCAACGTCAGGCCGTGGCCGCGGTGAAGAACCTGATCTTGGCGATGCATGGCGAAAAACCTCTGGCCCAGATCAACCCGGAAGTTCCGGTCAAGAAAGTCGTCTAATCCATCTTAATACTTTAAATAACCATGAGCGAAATTTTCCATGTCATCCCCGTCGCAGCCCATGAGGCTCTGATCACCGCCGCGTATATGAAGCGCGGCTTCGGCGCCAAAGAGTCGGCCCAGGCCGCCCAGATGGCCTCGATGGCCACGCACCACGGCATCCGGACGCACAACGCCCTGAAAGCCCTTCACCTCGACGAATTATTCGGGTCCGGCGCCAAGGTGCCGGGCTGCACGCCCAATGCCACCGTCACCAAAAAGGCTTCACGCTTCGAAGCCGCTGAAGTCTGGGACGCGCATCAGAAGCTCGGTCAAGCCGTCGCCGTCGACGCCATCAATCGTTGCATCGAGCTCGCTGATAAATACGGCGTGGGCACGGTCTCCGTCGACAATGCCTTCCACTACCTCTGGGGCGGTGGCTATGTCATGGAAGCCGCGAAGCGTGGCTATATCGCTTACACGAATTGCACGGCGACGCTCTCCGAAGTCGTTCCTTTTCAAGGCAAGCACCCGACGCTCGGTACCAATCCGCATTCGTGGGGCTTCCCCACGACGGATGCCGTCGGCTTCCCCATCGTTATCGATTGGGCCACCTCTGTCATCGCCATGGGCCGAGTCCAAGTCCTCAAGCGTGAAGGCAAGATGCTGCCACCGGACGCGGCCGTGGACAAAGACGGCAAGATCACCCTCGATCCGAACCAAGCCGTCTCCCTCATCCCCTTCGGCGCCCACAAAGGGTACGGTCTTTCGTTGATCAATGAAATCGTCGCCGGATTCATTGGCGGCTCATTGCCTACGATTCGTAGTCGCACGCATGTGCCTGGTGAAAAACAAGCCTGCGCCTTTTTCTTCCAAGTGATTCACCCCGAGGCCATCAGTTCGGGCGTCTTCGCCCAAGGTCGCAACCAATCGCAGAATGTCAAAGCCGTCCTCGCCGACGTCCTCGGCCATGGTAACGAAAAGTGTATGCTGCCTGGCCAACTCGAAGCCGCAGCAGCAGCGCGTAGCATCAAAGCAGGTGGCTTGCTCTTCTCAAAAGCCGAAGTGGAAGCGCTGAACGAACTGGCTCACGAGTGCGGAGCGAAACCTTTCGACCTCGCCACCCTCTCCGTCGCCTAAGCACTCCCGTCCTCTAACTTAATACCCTACCAGCCATGTCCCTCATCATCAAGCCGGCCAAAAATTGCGCCTTCGACCAAGTCTCCCTCGGAGAAATCATGCTTCGCCTCGACCCAGGTGAAGGCCGGGTCCGCACGACACGCGAATTTAAAGTCTGGGAAGGCGGCGGCGAATACAATGTTGCCCGCGGCCTCCGCAAATGTTTCGGCCTCCGCACTTCCGTCTGCACGGCCTTCGTCGACAATGAAGTCGGACGCCTGCTCGAAGATTTCGTCATGCAAGGTGGCGTGAATACCGATTACATCAAATGGCGCGAAGATGACGGGATCGGCCGCACGGTCCGTAATGGCCTCAACTTCACCGAACGGGGCTTCGGCATCCGTGGCGCCGTCGGCGTCCCTGATCGCGGTAACACCGCCGCCTCGCAACTCAAACCCGGCGACTTCGACTGGGAATACCTCTTCGGCACGCTCGGCGTTCGCTGGCTCCACACCGGAGGCATCTTCGCCGCCCTTTCCGAATCGACGGCCCAAGTGACCATCGAGGCCGTGAAAGCCGCTAAGAAGCATGGCACCATCGTTTCGTACGACCTCAATTATCGCCCATCGCTCTGGAAGACCATCGGCGGCCTCAAGAAAGCCCAAGAGGTCAACCGCGAGATCGCCCAGTATGTGGACGTCATGATCGGCAACGAAGAAGACTTCACGGCTTCGCTCGGCTTCGAAGTCAAAGGCGCCGACCACAGCCTTTCGCACATCGAAACCCAGGCCTTCAAGGACATGATCGGCGAAGCCGTCAAACAGTTCCCGAATTTCAAAGTCGCCGCGACCACTTTGCGTCGCGTGATTACCGCCACCAAGAACGACTGGAGCGCCATCTGCTGGCACGACGGTAAATTCTACGATAGCATCTCCTTCCCTGGACTCGAAATCCTCGACCGCGTCGGCGGCGGCGACAGCTTCGCTTCGGGGCTGGTCTTCGGTTTCCTCGAATACAACGATGCGCAGAAGGCCGTTAATTATGGTGCGGCTCACGGAGCGCTCGCCTCTACAACCCCAGGGGACACCTCCATGGTCACCCGTAAGGAAGTCGAGAAGCAGCTCGCCGGTGGCGGCGCCCGCGTCGTCCGGTAATCGCCCGTCCTCCTCTATACTCAATACTCCATACTCTAGTCTCATGTCCTCACTTGAACTCTTCTCCCTCAAAGGTCGTTCCGCCGTCGTCATCGGCGGCACCGGCGAACTTTGCGGCGCCATGGCCGAAGGCTTTGCCTCCGCTGGCGCCCACGTCATCCTGGTGGGACGCGACCCCGCCAAAGCGGACGCCCGTCTGGCCCTCATCAAAGCCGCCGGCGGCTCGGCTGAATTCCTTTCGTGCGAAGCCACGAATAAAGCCGAACTCATCAAACTGCGCGACGGCATCCTGGCCAAGCACGGCAAAGTCGACGTCTTGGTGAATGGCGCGGGCGTCAACTCCCCGACGCCCTTCTTCGACATCGACGAAGCGCAGCTCGATCGGATTCTTACCGTAAATATCAAAGGTGTCGTCTTCGGCTGTCAGGTTTTCGGCGAAGCGATGGTCAAAGCCGGCAAGGGCTCGATCATCAACCTCGGATCGGAATCCGGCATCCTGCCCCTTTCCCGCGTCTTCACCTATTCGGCTTCGAAGGCCGCGGTGCATAATCTTTCAAAAAACCTCGCCCGCGAATGGGCGGCCAAAGGCGTCCGCGTCAATACACTCGTCCCGGGCTTCTTCCCCGCCGAACAGAACCGCAATGTGCTCACCGCCGAACGCGTGGCCACGATTTTGGGCAAGACCCCGATGAATCGTTTCGGCGACGCCAAGGAACTCATCGGGGCCTCGCTGTTATTGGCTTCCGACGCCGGCAGTTTCGTCACCGGAGCCGAGATCGTCGTCGACGGCGGTTTCGCCGCGATGTCCATCTAACAACGAGAGACCGTGACGATGGCCTACATAGACGACAATTTCATCCTCTCGACCGGCACAGCGCAAAAGCTGTACCACGGCATCGCCAAAGACCAGCCGATCGTTGACTACCATTGCCATCTTAGCCCGAAGGATATCGCCGACGACCGTCGCTTCGAAGACCTGACCGCCATCTGGCTCGCCGGTGATCACTACAAGTGGCGTGCAATGCGGGCCAACGGAGTCAACGAGGACCTGATTACGGGAAATAAGTCCACGTCTCGCGAAAAATTCCAAGCTTGGGCTGAGACGGTCCCGCACACGTTGCGCAATCCACTGTTCCACTGGACGCACCTCGAACTTCGTCGCCACTTCGGCATCACCGAAGTCCTGGAAGGCGCGACGGCGCAGAAAATCTGGGACGAAGCTAATCGCCAGCTTACGCATGGCGACCTGACGGCCCGCGGTATCCTGAAGATGATGAAAGTAGAAGTCGTCGGCACGACCGACGACCCGGCAGACTCACTCGAACTGCATCATCAGATAGCTAAGTC
>CAINMU010000083.1 GCA_903850885.1 uncultured Opitutia bacterium
CCCTCCTGGTGGAGCCGATGAGGTTCGAACTCACGGCCTCGTCGTTGCGAACGACGCGCTCTACCAACTGAGCTACGGCCCCAGCAGCAGGGTGGAAAGATAGCCAAAAGGCCCCCTCCCGACGGTCAAGGTTAGATGCCGACTCTCCTTGCTTTGGTTTAATTCCCTCGTAGGTTTTTTGTCCTAATCCCATGCGCGTAGCCAAAGAAACTGTCGTCGGTATCGAATACACCCTGAAAGACGACCAGGGCAACATCATCGATGCCTCCGGCGATCGCGGTCCGATGGAATACCTCCACGGCGCCCAAAATATCATCCCCGGCCTCGAACAAGGGGTCGAAGGCTTGGAAGTCGGCGACACCAAGAATGTCCTCGTTCCGCCCAACCTCGGCTACGGCGAATACAGCGACAAATTACTGCAACGCGTCCCGATCGAACATTTTGGCGCCAACACGCCGCAGGTCGGCATGCGCTTCCACGCCGAAACCAACCTCGGCATGCGCGTCCTGACGATCAAGCAGATCGAAGGCACCGAAGTCGTCCTCGACGGCAATCATGCCCTCGCCGGCAAGACGCTGCACTTCGACATCAAAGTCGCCTCTGTCCGCGCGGCTGAGCTGACTGAACTTTCCCACGGCCACCCACACCAGTCGGGCGGTTGCTGCGGCGGCGGCGGTTGCGGTTCCGGCGAATCCTCCTCCGAAGGCGGTTGCTGTTCCACCGGCGAAGCCTCCGAAGGCGGCTGCTGCTCTTCGGAAGAAGGCGCTTCGGCCAGCTGCTGTAGCTCCGAACAACCTGCGGCCGAAGCCAAGAGCGGCGGCTGCGGTAACGGCGGTTGCGGCTGCAGCAACTGAGCCAGCTCTTCGTGCTCTAAATCAAGACCCCGGAAGACCGGGGTCTTTTTATTGCCGATGGTCGGCGTGGTCGCAGGATGTCGATCAACCCCATGAAAGAAATCCCCGCCCCCATCCAGGCGAGCGACCTCTCCCCACGGGAGACGGCCGTTTCCATCGGGATCATCGGGGTGCTGTTCTTCATCTTCGGTTTCGTATCGTGGGTGAACGCGATCCTGATTCCCTATTTCAAGATCGCCTGCGAGCTGACGCACTTCGAAGCCTACTTGGTCACGTTTGCTTTCTACATCTCGTACCTGCTTTTCTCCGTCCCGGCTTCCTTCCTCCTGAAGCGCACGGGCTTCAAGCGCGGGATGATGATCGGTTTCTGGATCATGTCCGCCGGCGCGTTCCTCTTCGTGCCCGCCGCACTCACGCGCACCTACGGCATCTTCTTGGGTGGGCTCTTCACGCTGGGCGCGGGTTTGGCCATTTTGCAAACCGCGGCGAATCCCTACATTACCGTGCTTGGACCGAAGCAGACGGCGGCGCGGCGCATCAGTATCATGGGGATCTGTAATAAGGGCGCGGGCATTTTAGCTCCGTTACTTTTCACAGCGGTCATTCTGCGCGCGACTGACACCGACCTCTTTCAGCAGTTAGGCACCATGACGTCGGCCGCCAAGGCTGCCGCGTTGGACGAACTGATTCGCCGAGTGGCCCTGCCCTACGCCTTTGTCGGCGGCGCCTTATTGATTTTGGGATTCTTGGTGCGCTTCTCGCCGCTTCCGGAAATCGATACCGAACACGAGACGGCAGAAGTCGCCGAAGCTAATGCGGATAAAACCAGTATCTTCCAATTCCCGCACCTGATTCTCGGAGCCTTCGGCATCTTTCTGCATGTCGGCGCTTCGGTGATCACCGTCGATACAATCATTCCCTACGCCCAATCGATGGGTCTGCCTCTCTTGGAGGCCAAAGTTTTCCCAGCCTTCACACTTACCGCCATGATTTCCGGCTACCTGATGGGCATCGCCTTCATTCCGCGGATCATCTCGCAAGTCACGGCCCTTCGCCTCTGTACCGCGCTGGGCGTAATGCTTTCGCTGATGATTGTATTCGTTCGGTTGCCCGTCACAGTTCTGGGCCATCACACCGACCTTTCGCTTTGGTTTGTCGTTCTTTTGGGATTCGCGAACTCGCTCACTTGGGCGGGGATTTGGCCGCTCGCGCTCGATGGGTTGGGGAAGTTTACGAAACTCGGCGCCTCCATCATGATCATGGGGTTGTGCGGCAACGCCATTATGCCGCTCGGGTACGGCTGGATCGCCGATCACTTCGGCGTCCGCCAAGCCTATTGGGTGATCGTTCCGTGTTATCTTTATCTCACTTATTACGCGATGGTCGGGCATAAGAAGCGGAAGTGGTAAGGGGTGCGGAGTGCGAAAGGGATAGGGTCAGGATATAAAGCAGTGCAAACTGCGTAACAGCAACGAAGCCTAGCGCAAAAGCGCAAAGGTGGAAAACTCTGGCAAAGGCTAGTAATGGGCTGACCGCTTCGGATAGCGGCGGTCAAGCGAGGCGCTCAACCCTACCTTGAGGCAATGGGTGGAACTCAAAGCGACTTTAACGTTTGACCCACAACGTATCTATATATTTATTGTATAAATGAAAGCCCTCCTCTGCCTCGGAATTTTCTCTGCCTTACTATTAAGCCTGCCGGCATCCCGCGCAGCTGACCCAGAAAACCCTTACCTTAACCTGAGTTGGGAAATCTGTCCTAAATCAAATGTGGACGGAACGCCCTGCAAGGGCTCCGTCACGCGCACAGGCACCGGAACAGCTGGCTACACCTACAAGTGTAGTAATGGTCATACTTTTATGATTAAGCCAAAAATCGGCGTCTCGAAGTAATCGTTTTCCTACACTACCAATTCCACGTCAGCACGATTTCGATGTCGGGGTGGAGAGATTGTTTCACCGGGCAGGCGTTGGCGGCGCGGATAAGGCGATCGTGTAATTCTTCGGCGATGCCAGCCGGCATCTGAATCATGGCTTCGAGCTTGGCGATACGGCGGGGCGGCTGCGCGGTCATGTGCTTCTCGACCTCGACGCGCAGGCCGCGGAAATCTAGATTCAGCCCTTTGGCCTGGATGCCGAGAATTGTCATGATGCACGTGGCGAGAGAAGTCGCCGTGAGATCGGTCGGCGAAAATGATTCTCCCTTGCCTTGATTATCCACCGGGGCGTCCGTGATAAGCACCATACCGGAAGGACCATGGGTCGCCCGGACCCGGAGATCGCCGAGGTATTCGCAGGAAATTTTTACGCTCATGGAATCAACTTACAGCCTCCGGGGGTGGATACCAGCCGAAGCCGATACAAAAAAGCCCCGCGAACGGGGCCGGGAGGAACTTCCTGAGCGGAAGCTTATTCGCCGTCTTTACCGATGGCGTCGACCGGACAGCCTTCGAGGGCTTCCATGCACTTATCGATGTCTTCTTGGGCCGTAGGCTGGGCAAAAACGTAAGAGTACCCGCCGTCGTCTTGGCGCATGAAGAACTTAGGGGCGGTCTCGCGGCAAAGGTCGCAATCGATACACTGGGTATCGACGTAAAACTTACCGGTGACGCCTTCGGGATGTTTGTCGTTCTTATCAGCCATGGGAGATTTATAAGTGAGAGAGGAAAGGCGGGTGTCAAGAATGCGCGTCAGTTGCCAGGGAGCATGACGATCAGTCGATGGCCAGAAAGGCCCTGCCGACCGGCTAAAAAGGCCGCCGATAAGTGCTCAGGCGTGGCGTAGGTCACCTCGATCGTGACATCGGGCTTTAAGTTAGGGCGCAAGCCGGGTCCGTCATGCCCGTCGGTCGGCAACAAAGGCTTCACGGTCACGGTCTCGACCGTGAGCTCGAATTCTTGCAAGATCGCCAAGCGCACTCGGCTGTGGGTTTTTTCGTCGACGCCATCCCAGCAGAAAAGATTCTCCATCGCTTGAATGTCTCGCGTCACGTAGGCGTGCATCAGGTTGTCGGCCAAATTTTGACGGGATCGCTGATTCCACCCGGACCAAGCGGCGACCAAGATGAGCCCGAGGGCTAATCCGACTAAAGCGGCAAATAGCCGTCGTAACCATGGACTTTGGGAAAGGAAGCGCAGCACGAGGGAGAAGGGCGTTGACCCAATAGCAGGTCAGGAGATAAGCAGGCAAGAGTCATGGCGTCCGAAAGCAAGCCCTCCTCCGATTCAGGCCGTTACGCGGCCCGAGGCGTCTCCGCTTCTAAAAGCGAAGTCCACGCCGCCGTAGACCGCCTCGACCGCGGCCTCTACCCCAGCGCCTTTTGCAAAATCGTTGAAGACCGTCTCACCGGCGACCCAGACCAGTGCGTCGTCACCCACTCCGACGGTTCCGGCACCAAGGCGCTTTTAGCCTACCTGTGGTGGAAAGAAACGGGTGATGCCAAAGTCTTCCGCGGTATCGCGCAGGACAGCATCGTGATGAATATCGATGACCTCCTGTGCGTCGGCGTCACGCAGGGCGTGATCCTTTCTTCGACCATCAATCGCAACGCCCGGGCGATCCCCGGCGAAATCTTGGCGCACCTCATCGAGGGTACGGAAGAAGTCCTCGAGATGCTGCGCGAGCAAGGCTTCGGTATCAGTTCCGGCGGCGGCGAGACAGCTGACGTAGGTGACCTGACCCCGACTTTGACGGTCGATTCTACGGCCACAGCCATTCTGAGGCGCAAAGACGTCGTCGACGCGGCTCGCATCATTCCTGGGCTTGTCATCGTCGGCATCGCATCGGGCGGAAGCTGTAAATATGAGGCCGGTGAAAATAGTGGAATCGGCTCCAATGGTCTGACCAGCGCCCGGCACGAACTTCTGTCCAAGTACTACGCAGAGAAATATCCCGAGACTTACGACAAGTCCACCCCAGCGGAGCTGGCCTACTGTGGCCCCTATAAATTAACCGACCCCCTGCCTGGATTATCCCTGACCGTCGGCCAAGCCCTCCTCTCCCCCACCCGCACCTACGCACCTTACGCGATCCGCCTGCTCAAGGCCCTCGGCCCCGCTGGCGTCAAAGGGTTGGTACATTGCTCCGGGGGCGGGCAGACGAAGTGCCGCCGCTTTGGCAGCCAAGTTCACTTCATTAAGGATAACCTATTCCCCACCCCGCCCATTTTTGCGGAAATTGCCCGGGTCAGCGGCACGGACGAGAAAGAGATGCATCAGGTTTATAATATGGGTCACCGGCTGGAGGTCTTCCTGGACCCCAAAGACTTGCCAGTCGCCCTCGAGATTGCCGCCAGCTTGGGCCTGAAAGCCAAAGTCATCGGCCGCACCGAGCCTTCGGCCCTGGTGGGCGGCGCCAACCACGTCACCGTGGTAAAAAACGGCCAGACGCTGTCTTACGCTTAACTGTTAATTGAGCGTAAAAGGCGACGGGTGGTCGGGCAGACAGGACTTGAACCTGCAACACCCTGCTCCCAAAGCAGGGACTCTACCAATTGAGATACTGCCCGAAACCCGTCAGGCAGAATGATTTTGTGTTGCCGTCCTTGTCAATCCGCTAATCTCCAACTGTTCTAACCCGCAAAACTCCTCACACTATGGAAAACGACAGCATCTCCTCATCCTCATCCGAATCTAAGCTCCCGCTCATCGTGGGAATCGTAGGTTTCGCACTCGGCGCCGCCGGTCTCGTCCTTGGCATCAAAGCCAAAGGTGAAGCCGCCAACGCCACCCTCGCCGCCCAGACTGCCCAACAGGCCGCCTCTGAAGTGGGCGCCGCCCTCGCCGGCAAGGCTTCGGCCGCCGACCTCCAAGGTATCGCTGCCGATGTCAATGCCATCAAGCAATCCGTCGACGTAAACAACAAAACTTATAACGACGCGATCGCCGCCCTCCAAGCTGCGGTCAAAAAGCCTGCTGCTGTTGCCTCCGAAAAAGGTGGCAAGACTTCGGCCCCTGCCGGCCCTGGAGAATATGTCGTCGTCAAAGGTGACAACTTAGGCGGCATCGCCAAGAAAGCCGGTATCTCCCTCAAGGCTCTCCAGGATCTGAATCCTAACGCCAAGGCAACCCAGCTGCAAATCGGTCAGAAGTTAAAAACTAAGTAAGGTTCGCACATGTCGGCGCCCGCACGCTGGTCCGTCCAGCATGAAGCGCTCCTCGCCGACTGTAAGGTTTTCCGGGTTTTCAAAGAACACTGTAATCACCCTCTCGATCACCGAGAGGGTGATTTTTTTGTGATCCATGCCAGCGACTGGGTCTTGGCCTTGCCGATCACGCCGGATGGAAAAATCGTGATGGTGCGCCAATACCGTTTCGGTATCCGCGATCTTTCGACCGAGCCGCCGGGTGGCGTGCAGGAAACGAAAGAGGATCCGCTGCTGACCGCCGCCCGCGAAACCGAAGAAGAAACCGGTTACGTCGGCGGCCACGCCACGCTCCTCGGCGTCTGCTCGCCGAACCCCGCCATCCAATCAAATCGCTGTTATTTCGTGCTTTTAGAGGGGGTAACGCCCTCGGGTAAAACCGCTCCCGATGAACATGAGGAGATTGAAGTGCTCTTACTCTCGCCGAAACTGGCTCTCGCCGAAGCGGCCAAGAATCCGGCCCAGCACTCCCTCGCTTTCCTCGCCCTGCACCAACTCCGCGACGCCCGTCCACAACTTTTCCTATGATCACTCCTCGCCGAATTAATTTCAAAGGTCGCACACCGGAGCCCGTCCTCGTCGTCGGCTCCGTGGCTTACGACAGCATCATCACGCCGCACGCGACCGGCAAACGCATCTTGGGTGGTAGCGCCGCTTACGCCTGCTTGGCTGCGAGTTATTTTGCCCCACCCCGCATCGTTGGCGTGGTCGGCCATGACTTCTTGGAACGTGATCGCAAAAAATTGGCTAAGCGCGGGATCGATCTCGATGGCCTGCTCACCGACTCTACTGGGCGCACTTTCTCCTGGAGCGGACGCTATCACGAAAATTACAATCGTCGCGACACGGAGGACTTGCAGCTGAATGTCTTCGAGCACTTCAAGCCTCGCTTGACGGAAACGCACCGCGCTTCGCCGTTCGTCATGCTCGGCAATATCCGCCCCGACCTGCAACTCAACGTCCTCGACCAACTAACGAGCCCACGTTTTGTCTTGGCCGATACCATCGACATCTGGATCGAGACCCAACGCGAACGTCTGGCCGAAGTCATGCGCCGCGCGGACTTGCTCGTGATCAATGATACGGAGTCCACTAAGCTTACCGGTGAAGCGAATGTCATCATCGCTGGACGAAAATTACGCGAACACGGCTGTCGCACGGTCATCATCAAAAAAGGCGAACATGGAGCAGTCTTGTTCCACGAAGAAGGCCTCTTCACCCTGCCGGCCTACCCGGTTACCGAGCTTCGCGACCCCACCGGGGCCGGCGACAGTTTTGCCGGGGCCCTCCTGGGCTACCTGGCCGCGACCGGGTCGACCGACTTTGCCGCCCTACGCCAAGCCATGATTTATGGCACCGCGGTCGCCAGCCTGACCGTCGAGGCCTTCTCGACCGACCGCCTCGCCAAAGCCGGCTGCACCGAGATTAGGGCCCGCCGGAAGGCACTCCTGCAGATGATGAAGGCCTAACGCCGACGGCCCAAGAGCCGCCAAAGGACGAAAAGCAAGATGGAGGTGAAGCCCAGGTCGCCGACCACAATCGGCCAAACCGGGGGCAGGCGGTTAGCCCAGACCGCAAAGACGAGCAACACGGCTTGGGCGATCACCGCCGCGGCCAGCCACGGCAAGAGCCGGCGGAGCTTTACCAAGGGGTCAGGCTTGTCCATGGGCGAAATGCCTCCGATGAGCCTCGGCCAAGCCTATTAAGGTCAGGTGAGGCTCATGCCGGACTCGAGCTTGCCAGGCGGCGGGGAGGTAAATCGCCGCACCTCCCGTAACAATGACGCTGGGGGCAGGCGACCCCGTCCGGACAAGTTCAGCACAAACGCCATCCAGCAAGGCGCCGATCATTCCCGCAAAGCCCAAGGCGCAACCCGCCCGCATGGCATCGACCGTAGATTTACCGATAGCAGGGCCGCCCAACAGTGTGGACGGATCCAGCTCGGGGAGCAGGGCCGTACGCTCGTGTAAGTATTTCGTCATGACCCCAAGCCCTGGGGCGATGATCCCGCCGGCGTAACCCTTATCGGTGAGGATATCCACCGTCGTCGCGGTGCCCATCCCGATGACGACGGCGGGCACCCCCGAGACCAGTTGCGCCCCGACGCAATCGGCTAAGCGGTCTTGGCCAACTTCCGCCGGGCGGGGATAATCAAAACCAAGTCCCTTGATGGTCGCATGGTTTAATTGATAAAAGGGCAACCCGCTGGTCTCCAAAATCGGCAGCACCATCCGGGTCGCATTAGGTACCACGCTCGCCAAGGCGATGCCGCTGACCGGGAACGCGGCCAGCCATTTCCGGACTTGGTCAGGATCCAGCGAAGCTGTGACGAGCTCGCCCTGCTCAAGCACTTCGCGCCCGCGGAGGACACCCCAATGGGTGTGCGTATTTCCAATATCGAGGCAAAGCGTGGGCACGACGAGAGATTTAGCGAAGGCTGCGGTGAGGGCAAGGTTGCTTGGTTATCGCTTACGTAAGGTGACCTCGCCCGATGAGACGATCGTCCGGCGCTTACCACCCGTCCGCAGGATCAGGGAGCCATCGGCATCGATTGAATCGACGATGCCAGCAATCGGCTTGCCTCGCAAGGTGACTCGCACCGACTTGCCCGTCAGAATGTCATGGGCTTGCCAACGCGCGCGGAAGGTCCGACTCCAAGAGCCTTCTTCAAAATCTTTCCATGCCAGCAAGAGCGCGGCGATGACCGCGGCGGCCTCCCGATTAACATCCAAGGTCTTGCCTAAGGCCCATTCGATCGAGCCTGCCGTCGTACGGATCTCGGCGGGAAAATCCTTGGGTGCTCCGGTGAAATTCAGGCCCAAGCCAAAAACTAATTCACGAACCGAGTCCGCATCCAACCGGGCTTCCGTCAGCATGCCCGCGACCTTCCGGCCGTCGGGGAGCTGCAAATCATTAGGCCATTTCAAACCCAGACGTAAGCCCAAGCGCGCTTCGATGTGCGCGCAAAGTGCCAAGCCCATCCAAAGGGTGAAGGGCTTTAAGCGGTCCGGCGGAATGAAAGGGCGAAAAGCGAGCGAGAGATATAAGTTGCCCGGCAGTGTGCTATGCCAACGCCGTCCGAGGCGACCCCGGCCGGCGCTTTGAGCGCAAGCCAGCACTCCGAACGGCGCCTCTTGGCCGGTAGCGAGACGTCGCTCCGCTTCAGAGTTCGTGCTATCCACCGTCGGTAATAACTCCACTTCCGTCCGGACTTTCAAAAGCCGGAGATGGGCGTCAAGCAAAGCGCCGTGCAAGGTACGGGGAACTTCCGTCAGGCGATAGCCTTTGCGCGTCGAGGCCTCGAAAGAAAATCCGACGCCGCGCAAGCGCTCCAGCCGGCTCCAGATCGCGACACGCGACATGCCTAATTCTTTTGCCAGCTTATCGCCGCTGACCGGCGCATCACCTGCCTTGAGAAAGGCCAAAAGAATACTGCTATCAAGGGAGGACATGGCGTTAATCCCAGTCGAGGCCGAGATCGACCCAAGGCGCGGCGTGCGTGAGGGCGCCACTCGAAACGAAGTCTGGGGCGATTTCGCCAATCGACGGAAGGGTCGAGAGATTCACGCCCCCACTCACTTCGCACCAAGCCTTACCGCGGATCATCGCCACGCCCTCGCGCATTTGGGCGAGGGAGAAATTATCGAGAAGGATGACGTCCGCTCCCGCCTCTAAGACCGGCGTAATTTGATCAAGCCGATCCACTTCCACCTCGACCAGCAGATCCGGCCGCGCTTCCCGCGCCCGCCGTACGAGAGTGCTAATGCGGGCCGATGAAGATGCGTCTCCCGCAGCTAGGTGATTGTCCTTGATCATAATCCGGTCGAATAACCCGAGCCGGTGATTGAAGCCGCCCCCCTGGCCTACCGCATATTTTTCTAACATGCGAAAACCCGGCGTCGTCTTGCGCGTGTCCAGCAGGCGAGTCGTGGCCGAGCCCAGTGCCCGGACGTGCTCATGCGTAGTCGTCGCGACCCCGCTTAGGCGTTGTAAAAAATTTAGGAGAATACGTTCGGCCGAAAGCAAGTTGGCCGCAGGTCCTTCGACTTCGGCGACCACTGTACCAGCCGTCACCCCAGAACCTTCGCCGACCAGGGCGCGTCCCGTGCACTCGGCGCCATAAGCCTGAAAAACGAGCGGGATCATCCCCAAGCCTGCGATCACCATCGGGCGCCTGGCTACGATACGCGCCCGCGCGCGGCCCGGCGCAGCCAACAGCGAGGCAGAAGGGTCTCCGGCCCGCAGTGGACGATGCCGCAAACCGGCTCCGGCCAGATCCTCATCTCGGGCTAATCCCGCGAAAGCAATCAGCCAAGGAGTGTCCAAATCGTCCCAGCGAAGACGGCGGATAAGTCGATCGGTCTGGCCCGGGTCGCGCGGCATGGGTTCACCTTACGACCTGACCCCTGTCGGGCAAGGGGCTTAACGGAAGAACTCCTTGAACTTCGCCCGCCAAGATTCGGAGACCGGCGCAGCTTCGTCGCCGCAGGCGGTGGCGTAGGCCTTGAGGGCTTCCTTTTCCTTGTCGGTCATCTTCTTGGGGACGTCGACATCGACGCGAACCAATAAATCGCCGTGACTGCTTCCGCGCAAACTTGGCATCCCTTCTCCGCGCAAACGAAAGACGGTGCCGCCCTGCGTGCCCGCAGGCACCTTGAGCAAGGTCTTGCCCTTAAGCTTAGGTACATTGATTTGGCCGCCCAATGCAGCTACGGAGAATTTGACCGGGATGGTGCAGGCGAGGTCATTACCGTCTCGCTCAAAAAGTTCATGGTCCAAGATCATCGTGACCACATAAAGGTCACCCGAAGCGGCGCCCCGACGACCCGCCGAACCATTGTTACTGGAACGCAGCTTGGTGCCGCTATCTACACCCGGCGGAATACGGACTTCGACCGAGGTCTCAGCGATAATTCGCCCTTCACCCGAACAGGGACGGCAAGGCTTATCGATACTTACCCCTTGCCCGTGACAAGTCGGACAAGTCTGCCGCATGGAGAAAAATCCTTGCGAACGGATAACTTGACCGTGGCCGCCACAGGTGACGCAACGGCTCTTCTTCGCCCCAGGCTCGGCTCCGGATCCGGAGCATTTCGCACAGGCCACGTGCTTTCGGTAAGGGATTTTCTTTTCAACGCCCTCGGCCGCTTCCTCGAGGGTGATCTTGATGTCCACGCGTAAATCCTCGCCGGCATTCTCGTCGGCTTCTCCGCTCGGGCTACCGCCGTTAAACATGTCGGAAAAACTTCCGCCGCCCCCGCCGCCCCCAAACATTTGGTTGAAGATATCCATGGGGTCTGCCCCCCGCTTGAAACCACGACCACCCCCAGGGCCCGGGCCGCCTTGCTCGAACGCCGCTTCGCCATGCTGATCGTAAAGTTTACGCTTCTGCTCGTCGCTCAAGACCTCATAAGCCCGCGAGGCTTTCTTAAATTTCTCTTCGGCCTCTTTGTTGCCTGGGTTGCGATCAGGGTGAAGCTCCATCGCTTTCTTGCGATAGGCTTTTTTAATCTCCTCGGCCGCCGCTGATTTGGCGACGCCCAGGATACCGTAATAGTCCTCAGCCATGACGAATTCTTATTTGGTGAAGCCGGTCGAGACGAAGACCGCGGCGGCACGGATGACGCGATCGTTGAGCAGCCAGCCGACGCGCGCCACGCGCGAGACCGAGCCTTCCGGGATTGTAAGATGAGATTCTTGCCCGACCGATTCATGCCGACCGGGGTTAAAAGCCTGACCCAACGGATTGATTTCCACCAACCCCTGCGCCGCCATCACGGAACGCAATTGGTTGATCGCCATCCGGAAGCCTTCGACCACGGCCTGCCCGTCGGCTTTGCCGGCAGCGGCTTCAAGGCCGAGTGCCAAAGCATCCAACGACGGGAGTAATTCTTCGACCAGATTGGCCGTTGCGAACTTCCGGAGGTCTTCGCGCTCGCGTTGATGACGGCGTTGTTGGTTCTGTTGGTCGGCCTGACTGCGCAGGAGCGTGTCCTTCAGGCGCGCTACTTCGCCCTCGAGCTCGGCGATCCGGGTCGCAAATTCGGCTGAGGCTGCCGCCCCGTCATTGGAAGATGATTCAGTCATGGGAAATTATTTTGCTTGGAGAAGTTTTTCGGTAACCGACTTACGCAACCGCTCGCGCGCCAGATCCATGATGAGATCCATGCCTTCGGTAGATACCTTTTGTAAAGCCAAGCGACCCAGCGGCTGCGAGACCTTATCGTTAAAGTTTTTTTCCGTGATGTCCGTGGCCTCGAAAACGAAGTTAAAATCTCGGTCCACAATCACCCGGCGTTCCGGGGAGCCGTCGCCGGAGATGATCATGATATGTCCGACCCTCACCCTCAGGTGGTCGACATGGAACGGGCGCTTGGCGGCGGGCGGCGCGTCGACGGGCCCGGGCGGAGCCTTGTCGTCCGGACTCTTTAGTCCCTTCATAATATCTTTTGTATTATTATCGTTCAGGTAATCGGCCTTCCCGGCGATGACTACCCGGTCGATATCCAGTTCGGCATGCTTCACCTTGAGGTTGCCTTTCAAGAAGAACTCCCAGGCGTCGACTTCGAGGGCGAGGTGTTTGACCTTCAGAAATTCGCGCTCCTGCCAGCGGCTGGGGTTACTGATCGCGAGCCCGTCGAACTCCACCCGGCCGGCGTAGAGATTGGTTTCATTAGCCTCGACGGAAAGATGAGCCCCTGATTTCGACGAAAGTGCCGTATCCAAAAAGGCGGGGGCGAACCGACCCAGCACCCAAATACCCATCAGCGCGATGATGACTATAAAGAGGGCGATTCCGGCCAGCACCGATAAAAGCTTACGCAAGGCGCTTCCTGATCGGCGGGCTGGAAGGGTAAGATTCATGGTAATATGACGATTTTGAGCAATAGCCGTGCCATTTAGGACGGTCAACGGCAGAGGCTTAATTCGAGCTTTATTGGGCTATTTTGCGAATTTTACCCAGTAAAAAACCCGCCTGACTTTCGCTGGCGGGTCCTTCTGTCTCGGGGGTGTCTCACACCCGAAGTTAGTCGGCTGTCTACTTGGCTGGCGCTGCGACCGGGGCCGCCGCTGCCGTGCAACCCACGACTTCGCCGACCGTGAACTTAAGGGCACTCAGCTGATTAGGAACGATACCGACGACGACATGTTGATCGTCCGTTTTGATCACTTCAACTTCGAGGGATTTACCTTCTTTCTCGAGGCGTAAATGGGTTTTTACTTCTGGCTTTTCGGCACGGGCAAAGGCGATAAGCCCCAAGTCCTCGCGAACCGAGATGATACGTACCTTGGAAGCGTCTTCAACGGCGGCAACGGCAGCGCCCTCTTTTTCCCAAGAGAAGTGAGGGACATCGGCATTTTCGCCTTTTTTGTGAGCGCAGCCAACAAACAGGGTAGCGAGCGAGAGAAGAGCCAGAGATTTTTGCATAAGATTGTGAGCAAAAGGCTCTTTTCTGGCTCAACCCTAGTCAACCCCTTAATGCTTGCGGCGGGGCGGATGGTGGGCTTCCTCGATAGTCTAATGAGTCAGGAAATCGCTAAATTAATGTTAGGCCTCCCCAAGGGAAGCCTGGAAGAGGCAACCCTTCAGCTGTTTGCCCGAGCGGGCTTCCCGGTCGTCAAGAGCAGCCGCTCCTATCGCCCCTCCTTCGACGACCCCGCCCTGGATGGCCGTTTCATCCGCGCCCAAGAGGTGGCCCGCTATGTTGAACATGGGTTTTTTGACTGCGGTCTGACCGGTCAGGATTGGGTCCAAGAAAACTCGGCCGACGTCGTCCAAGTCTGCGAATTGATCTACAGCCGGGCTTCCGCCCAAAAATCGCGCTGGGTCCTCTGTGTACCTGAAGCCTCTCCGGTTAAAACCGCCCAAGACCTCGCCGGCAAGCGCGTGGCCACCGAGCTGGTTGAGACGACTCGTCGCTGGTTTAAAAAACAAGGCATCGAGTGTGAAGTAGAATTCTCGTGGGGCGCCACCGAAGTCAAAGTCCCCGAATTGGCCGACGCCATCGTCGACATCACGGAGACCGGCTCATCGATCAAAGCCAATAATCTTCGCATCGTCGATACGCTGCTCGAAACCACCACGGTCCTGATTGCCAATAAGAGTGCCTGGGCCAACCCGGCCAAGCGCACTAAGATCGAGCAGATCGTGCTCATGCTCCAAGGCGCCCTCGCCGCGCAACACATGGTAGGATTGAAATTCAATCTCCCTCGCCAAGCTTTGGATAAAGTTTCTGCCGCCTTGCCCGCTTTGCGTAACCCGACGATTTCCCCTCTGAGCAATCCGGATTGGGTCGCGGTTGAAACGATTATCGATGCGCGCCAAGCTCGTGAATTCATTCCCGCGCTAAAAGCTTCGGGTGCCGAAGGGATCGTCGAATACCCCATCAATAAGCTCGTTTACTAAGCCCAATGTCTCTGCCCGACGCCGTCCGCCTCGGACTCATCCAACTAACCGCCGAAGATACGCCGGCGGCCAATGTTCGGAAAACCATCCCGCGGATCGAAGAAGCGGCCGCGAAGGGCGCGAAAATCATCGGGCTGCAGGAAATGTTCACGACGAAATATTTCTGCGTCACCCAAGACCCGAAGAAC
Source organism: uncultured Opitutia bacterium (assembly GCA_903850885.1). GTDB lineage: Bacteria > Verrucomicrobiota > Verrucomicrobiia > Opitutales > UBA953 > UBA953. The sequence continues at coordinate 14,593 of CAINMU010000083.1, forward strand.
TTCGACCTCGCCGAGCCCATCGAAACCGGACCCTCGGTCACCGAACTCGCCAAGGTAGCGAAGCGTCTCGGCGTCGTCATCGTCGCCCCGCTCTTCGAAGCACGCGGCAGCGAGGTGTATCATAACACCGCCGCCGTCATCGATGCGGATGGCTCGGTCCTCGGCAAGTATCGCAAAATGCACATCCCCCAGGATCCGGGCTTTGAAGAGAAATTTTATTTCACGCCAGGCGATCTCGGCTTCCGTACCTGGAAGACCGCGCACGGCAATATCGGGGTCTTAATCTGCTGGGACCAATGGTACCCCGAAGCCGCTCGCCTGACTGCCCTGGGCGGCGCACAGATTCTCTTTTATCCAACAGCCATCGGCTGGTTGCCCGAAGAAAAAGCCGCGCTCGGCCATGCCCAGCATAACGCGTGGGAAACCGTCCAACGCGGACACGGCGTCGCCAATGGCTGTTATGTCGCCGCGACCAATCGCGTCGGCACCGAAGGCCGCACTCAATTCTGGGGTCAAAGTTTTGTCTCGGATCCTTATGGCGAAATCGTCGCCCGGGCTTCGGTTGAAAAAGAGGAAGTCCTCTTGGCGGATTGCGACCTCGTGAAGCAGCGCGAATTTCGCCGGATCTGGCCGTTCTTCCGCGACCGTCGGATCGACGCTTATGGCGACCTGACTCGCCGTCTCCGCGACTAATCATCCATGGCCTCGCCCCGCGATCTCGGTTTCCGCATGCCGGCGGAATGGGAACCTCAATCGGCCACGTGGCTCTCCTGGCCCTCCAATCCCAAACTCTGGCCGGGGCATTACGATCTGGTCCCCGCTAAGTTCGCCGATTTCGCCGCCGCAATCAGCCGCTTCCAACCCGTGCGGATCAATGCCGCCGGAAAGTTGCGCGCCGAAGCCGAAAGAGAACTCAAGGCCGCCAAGGCCGACCTTGCCGTCATCGAGCTCGTCGATATCGCGACTGATGATGTGTGGTGTCGGGATCATGGACCGATTTTCGTTAAACATCGCCAGACCGGAGAAATCGCGCTGACCGACTGGGAGTTTCACGGCTGGGGCGGAAAGTTTGAAGCCTCGCTCGATAATCAAGTTCCCGGAAAAATCGCCCAACATCTCGGGATGAAAAAATTCTCCTTCCCGTTTGAACTCGAAGGCGGCGGGATCGAAGTCTCCGGCGATGGCTTACTGCTCACTACCGAGGCCGTGCAAAATAATCCTAACCGCGCCGATGGTCGGGATGACGCGGCGTTTCACGACGCCATCCGCGAAGGCCTCGCCATCGACGAACTCCTCTGGATTGGCGAAGGTTTGGCCAACGACGATACCGATGGTCATATAGATAATCTCGCGCGCTTCGTTGCTTCGCGGACGCTGATTGCCGTCACCGAGAACGATAAGTCCTCACCGAACTTCAAACCCCTGCAGGAAAATCTCCGACGCTTAGGCGAAATGCGCGTCAAGGGGGCGCAGAAACTGGACGTCATCGAACTGCCGCTACCACGCACCATTCGATTGGCTGGCCGGGAACTCCCCCCGAGCTATGCCAACTTCCTCATTGTCAATGACGGCGTACTTGTCCCCGTCTACGGCCAAGACTCGGATGAAAAAGCTTTAGGAATCATCGGAGATTGTTTCCCGGGGCGCAAAGTGGTGGGCCTTGATTGTCGCCTACTGCTGATTGAAGGCGGTGCGTTACATTGCCTTAGCCAGCAGCAACCGGCGTGAAGGAGGAGACTAGTTGATCGGTTGACCAGTGGGCCAGTTGGCAAGGGATGCAAATGAGAGGCTCGGTTGACCAGATGAGAGCATCACGAACTCAAGGGGGAACCGGAGACCGGATGATTGGCTGGGGAATTAAATTCTGGGTGACGGGTGTCAGCCACGGATGACGGCAACTCAGGTATCGGCTTCTCGGCCATCGGCCGCGGGAGCCTGGAGCCGGCTGCCGATGGCTGAATGGCTGA
>CAINMU010000084.1 GCA_903850885.1 uncultured Opitutia bacterium
TCTTTACCCTTCCCTGTGAGCGTGTCGTAATCGATGCGTTCGGCAGGCCAGATAGCTCAATGGTAGAGCAGTTGACTTTTAATCAATTGGTTCCGGGTTCGAGTCCCGGTCTGGCCACTCCGAACACCTCCTTTAGCCCAAGGGGAAACTCTCTGCCGATTAAAGTGCATTTGCTCTTGAAATCCCGTCCGCGTCTTGCACTCATTCCCGTCCCGCTGTCTGGCTGGATAGCTCAATGGTAGAGCAGTTGACTCTTAATCAATTGGTTCCGGGTTCAAGTCCCGGTCCAGCCACCAGCGGGAAACCTATTTCAAGCACGCCCCCTATCGCCCTGGAGGCGCCGATAGCGTTCGGCCATGTAAGCAGCATGGCACGGGCGGCAGTAGCTGTGGTAGCTGCCGGAGGCCCTCAACCAGTGGAACATCTGCACCGGCAGCTCCTGGTCGCACTGGGCACAGGCCCGGGTGGTCTCTGTCCGGCGCGTCCCCCGCAGGGCCGAGCGACGGCGTGCCGCCGCGCCAAGGCAAGGTCGACAGAAAGGATGGATCGCCGCGGTACCCTCGAGCCGGTGGAACAGTTCGAGGGGCTTGGTCTTATGACAGCAACGGCACTTCTTTTTAGAACGTTCATTCATGACGTCCCCAGAAAGCCTGAGCCTTGGCCCCAAGCAACGGTAAGGGTCTGGGGTGTATTGCTAAGGCAATCGCCTTACTCTACCGTCACGGACTTGGCGAGGTTGCGCGGTTGATCGATGGGGCAACCCCGCAAGCGGGCGACGTGATAGGACAGCAACTGGAGCGCGACGGCGGCCGGTATCGTTGCGACCAATGGGTCACAATCCGGAATCCGGATGACATCGTCCGCGACGGCGACTTCAGGTCCGCCCTCGGTGACGACGGCGATGATGCGCGCACCGCGAGCCTTGCACTCCTCGGCGTTCCCCAAGGTCTTTTCAAGGACCGGCGACCGGTTGGCGATCACGACGACCGGCATGCCGGGAGTCAGCAAGGCGATGGGGCCATGCTTGAGTTCGGCCGCATGATACCCTTCCGCATGGATGTATGAGATCTCCTTGAGCTTAAGGGCTCCTTCTAATGCCACGGGATACATCGGCCCACGGCCAAGGAAGAACGCATGCTCGTGGCTGACCATACATGCGGCAACCTTGGCAATGGCCTCATCCTGCTTGAGGACGGTCCCGATGAGCTCAGGCAGGCGGGCGATCTCGGCAGCGAGGGCTAGGCCGCGCTCGCGGGATAGCCGACGTCCACGACCGAGCTTAAGCGCCATCAATAGCAGGACAGCCACCTGGCTGGTAAAGGCCTTGGTGGACGCCACCGAGATTTCGGGGCCGGCATGCAGGTAGACGCCGCGCCCAGTCTCTCTCGCGATGGTCGAGCCCACGACATTGACGAGACCCATGACCATGGCGCCCTTCTCCTTGGCTTCGCGCACGGCGGCCAAGGTGTCGGCGGTCTCCCCCGACTGGGAGATGGCCACGACAAGATCGCGGCCGTCCACCAGGGGATTTCGGTAACGGAACTCAGCGGCCGGCTGGACTTCGGCCTGGATGGCGGCGAGGTCCTCGAAGGCGAAGTCGCCGACCATGCCGGCGTGCAACGAGGTTCCGCAGCCTACCATGACGATACGTTGCAGGTCGATGAGTTCACGGGCGGTCGCGCTCATGCCGGAAAGCACGGCAGAACCGTTAAGCAGGTCGAGTCGTCCGCGTATGGCGTTGCGGACAGATTCGGGCTGTTCGTGGATCTCCTTGAGCATGAAATGCTCATAGCCGCCCTTCTCCACGGCCCCGGCCTCGAAATCCAGCTCGGCGACATCACGATCCATCGGCGCATGGTCGAGGTCGGTGATGTCGACAGAATCAGCGGTGACCAGGGCGACATCTCCGTCGTCGAGGTAGATCACCCGACGGGTGTGGGAGATCAATGCCGACGGGTCTGAGGCGACCAGACATTCGCCTTCGCCGACGCCGATGACCAGCGGGCTGCCTTTGCGGGCGACGACGATCCGGCCAGGTTCGTCAGCGGAGATGACGGCGATGCCGTAGGCCCCTTCGACCTGACGCAAAGCGCTGATGACCGCCTTACGTAGGTCGCCTTTATAATATTCACCAATGAGACGGGAGACGGCCTCGGTGTCGGTCTCGGAGGTGAACACATGACCTTTGGCCTCAAGCTTGGCGCGGATGACCCGGTAGTTCTCGATGATGCCATTATGTACGAGTCGGATGCGTCCGCCGGCGTCGGCATGTGGGTGAGCATTGGCTTCGGTGGGCGCTCCATGCGTGGCCCATCGGGTGTGGGCGATGCCGACCGTGCACTTCGACTGACGTTCATCGGACCATTCGGCCCGGACTTTGTCGGCGAGTCGGGCGACCTTACCCACGGCACGCAAGGTGAGGACGGACTTTTCTTCCTGGACTGACAGGCCAGCTGAATCATATCCGCGATACTCCAGCCTACGCAGTCCCCCGAGCAGCACGGGGGCGGCCGAAGATTTCCCGACATATCCGATGATGCCGCACATGTTCAGGAAAGGATGTCCTTGGCGACGATCGCGCCGGGCAGGGTTACGGTCTTCGGCCAGAGCTTACGGCCGGGGTAGATGGAAGTGTGGATGCCGGTATGGACACCGTCACCGAGGATCGCGCCGAGCTTGCGGCGGCCAGTGTCGACCATCCTGCCCTCAACCGGACTGTGATGCGCCCCGCCGTCATGACGAAGATTGGACGTGATTGTTCCGGCGCCGAAGTTCACTTTCTCTCCCAGGATCGAGTCACCGAGGTACGAAAGGTGTCCGACGTTCGTCCCTGGCAGGAGGATCGAATTCTTGATCTCGACGGCCTGACCGACATGGCACTTATCGCCGATGGTGGTCGATCCGCGGATATAGCAATTCGGGCCCACCTTGCAGTGGTCGCCAATGATGACATCTCCTTCGATGACGACACCCGGAAGGATCTTGGTGCCCTTCCCGACTTGGAGACGCCCATCTACATAGAGGGAGGCGTGAGCACCCGATTCTTGGGTGTAGGTCTTACGAGAGGTCATGGCCTCGACGTTGGCTTTGAGAAGGTCCCAACTGAACTTGATCGCAAACGATTGCGTCGCGCGAAGGTCGCGTGATGAGCCCTGCCTGGTCAGGAGGACGCTGCCATCCGAACTGGTCATGGTGCCATAAGAGGTGTCAGCGACAAAGGTCGCGAGTTCCGCCGACGCGAACCATGCGAGGGGATTCACCTGCAGATCCGCCGTCGGTCCGATGGCTTCGGACAAGCCGGCGGCGACGAGCGCCGCTTGCTGATGGCGCCGGAGGGGGACGTTAGCCAAGGGAAACTCGGCTAAATTCCGTGTGATTGTCAACGGATGGCAACCGGTAGTCTCGCCCGCTGCGGTAATGGTGAAGGTCGTCATCTCAGAGATTCTCGAAGTCTGCTTCGACGGCAACCTTGAAGGCCTGGGACCAACGCTCGACCTCGGTCTTGTCCTGGTGCTCAACCAGGATGCGCAGTTTATTCTCGGTCCCAGAGTAGCGGATCAGGTGGCGACCGGCATTACCGAACGCGGCATCGGCCTTGCTGATCTGCTCCTGCAGGGCGTTGAGCTGGATCAGCGGGATACGCGACTTTACCTTGAGATTGACCAGCGCCTGAGGGTATTCGCGCATGCCTGAGGCGAGGTCAGCCAAGGTGGCGCCCTTCTTGCGCATAAAGCGCAGCACTTGAAGGGCACTCAAGATTCCGTCGCCGGTCGTGGCATGGTCCGCGAAGATGAGGTGCCCCGAGTTTTCTCCCCCGAAGGAGTAGCCGCCTTTTCGCAACGCTTCGATGACGTGACGGTCGCTGACCGCGGTGGTGATGACA
>CAINMU010000085.1 GCA_903850885.1 uncultured Opitutia bacterium
AGGATGTCCCGCGGGACGCAGCCCGCGCAGACGCCACCGCCCACATTTTTCCATGTAAAGGGCATCCAGGCCCAAGATAAGCATCTGCTCCGAGGAATGTGATCGGGCGAGTTCGCACATGGGCGCGCGGTTACCTCCGAGGCCGAGCGATTCGACGAACATTTCATGACAGGCTCCCTCCCAGCCAACTTCTTTAATACGTTGGCGGGCATAATGGGTTTTGGCTTTGAAGCGTTGGGAGGCGCGTTGGCGTAGGCCGAAAGAAATATTAGTCTCTGTCGCCAGCACGCGTCGGGCTACTTCGCCCGAACGGCCCCGAAGCTCTAAGAGCGCGTCTTCTTCCGCGAGGTCTTCGAGGTCGCGTGGCAAGTGCGGCAATAGCACCAAAGTCTCAGGCCGATGTCCGCTGAGGGTAGTGACGGTCTTGCAACCGGGGAGTAAGACCGCATGCAAGATAACCCCCGAGAAATTGGGATCCGCATCATGGCCGTGCGCGTGCCAGTCTGACCAGCGCAGGTGGATTTCGACATCTCCGCGTGCCTGTTTGCCATTCAGCAGGATGACTGCGCCCAGAAAATCCGGGCCGGCGCCGCGATTCCAATCTCCGGGGTGGATGATTTCAATGGCGGTACCCGTGGTCGATGACATCGGGCCCCGCACTTCTCCGGCCGCCCAAAGCCGTTGGATGGCCCGCTCGCCAATGGCAAAAGGGCCATACGGGCCTTCGATTTCTTCGACGCGTTCGCAGGTGCTCATCACGCATTAGAGCAGGGAAGTTAGCGTGAAGTGAATTGGGGAGATAGCCCAGGGGAAGCCACCGAATGGGCTTGAGGGAAGACCTTAGGAGGATTTGACTAACACGCACGGAGAGGTGGCAGAGTGGTCGATTGCACCTGACTTGAAATCAGGCGTACCGCAAGGTACCGGGGGTTCGAATCCCTTCCTCTCCGCCAATTTCCAGAAGAGGCCCAGATGCCCAGAGCATGTAAACACAACCTGGGATGAGCACGCGTGGATTCGACGAGGGCCACGGGGCCGAGTAGAAGATGCCGCAGGTATTAGGCCGGAGGCCTAAAGCGCAGCGGACTCAAGCCCTTCCTCTCTGCCTATCTGATTTAACGTCGCCGCCTTTAGGGTAGCGTTCCGGGCTGTTTGGCGGGTTGGATTGCTTTCGTCGGCGGGCTTTGGCAGGCTGTGGCATGCTGGTCGCGCCATCCCTCATTCCCCGTCCGGCCCACTCCGTGGTACGGATGCTGGTGGGGGAGGTGAAGGTCGTGGGGACGTTGCCGGATGGGCCGGTGCTGCTTTGCTCTAATCATGTCAGCTACCGCGATGTGTTCCTCTTCGGGATGGTGCGTTCGTCGGCGCGTCTACTCGTGCACCCGTTGGTATTCTCATTCCCGTTCCTGAAGAAGTTCGCCGTCCGCTGGGGCTTTGTCCAAGTCTCGATCGACGACGCCGTGGCCTTACTCAACCAGGGACAGACCGTGGCGATCTGCCCGACTGGCCTCGTGGAGGCGCTCGGCGAGGCCGAACTGCCGTTCAAGACCGGCGCGGTCCGTATCGCCCAGCGGGCCGGCGTGCCGATGGTCCCAGTCTATTTTCATTATGGTAATTATCCAGGTCGTTGGGTGACGCCATTCTCGATCACCGTACAGAATATCTTCCTCTTCTGCCTCTGGCCGTTTTATCGCTGCGGGGTCACGATCTTCGTCGGTGCACCGTTGGATGCGTCGGGCGACGTCAAGGAACGGACGAAAGTGTTGAAGGCGGCGGTCGAGGCGTTGAAGCCCTGAGTCCGGGTATAGAGTATCGAGTATGGAGTATAAGGGGGTAGAGTGGCGTCATGGAGATGATTAGGGCAGCACGCGGTGCTGCCCCACCCTCGAGACAAGCGACAGCGAGGACAGCACGTGGTGCTGTCCCTGCCCTTAAGCTGCCTCTTTCTCGCGGGCCGCTTCCGTTTGTCGCTTGCTTGTCACCAGATACAGCCCTGATCGCATTGATGTGGCCTTATGATTGATGAGTGACGAATCCTAAGCCATTCGCCTTCTACTGGCGACTAGCCCGCATCTGCGGGTGGACTTTGCTGGCCGTTGTCGGGCTGCCCCTTTCGTTTTACGGGTTGCTGCAGGTCGGACATAACCAGCACGTTGTCGCCCCCGGTCACCTGTACCGTTCCGCGCAACTTCCAGTCGGGGAATTTGTCAGCCTCGCCCAGCAAGTAGGCTTGCGGACCGTGATTAATCTGCGGGGCGAGAACGTCGGCCAGGATTGGTATGACGCCCAATACAAGGCCGCGCAGAAACTCGGAGTGGGCTTCATCAACTATCGCATGAGTGCGTCTCGTGAACTGACCGTCGAGGAGATGAACGAGTTGGCGCAGATGCTGCGAGACGCCCCGAAGCCGGTGCTGATCCATTGCAGTTCGGGTTCCGATCGGACTGGGCTGGCCTGCGCTTTGTTCCTGTTGGAATCCGGTTACCCGCCGTCGGCCGTGGCCTATCAGCTTTCGCTCCGGTTCGGCCATTTCCCTTATTTATGGAGCGGGTCGTGGGCGATGGATAATAGCCTGAAGGCTTATAGGGAGAGCCAACTTCGTCCGATGCGGAAGCTGGCGGTCCTCGGGGATAAATAAGGCCGCGTGCGCCTCCTCGACCGATACGTCTTACGCGAGTGCATCATCGCCAGCGCCCTTGCCACCGGGGCTTTCGTTTTCGTGCTTCTGGCAGGCAACGTCGTCCAGATGGTGCTCGGGGCGGTCTCATCCGGAAGAGTCTCCCCGTGGGAAGCCTGCGAACTGATTGCCCTACTATTTCCGACCGTGCTCCCTTACGCTTTGCCGATGGGTATCCTGACGGGCGTGCTCCTCACGTTTGGGCGGATGGGTGCCGATGGGGAAATCACGGCCATGAAGGCCTCGGGCATAGGCCTTTGGCGGATCGCCGCTCCCGTGTGGGCCGTGGCGGCCCTGGTGGCGCTCGCGTCGCTTTGGTTGAACCTCGAAGCCGGACCGGCCTCGGAGGATGATTTTCAAAAAGTACTACTTGGTTCTGCCCAGCAGACGCCGGCGGGCCTCATCCAGGCGGGTAAACTGAACCGACAGTTCAAGGGCCTGCTGATTCGCGCCGAGGAAAAAGAAGGGGAGACCCTTAAGCGTTTTCATCTCTGGCAAGTGGACGGCCGCGGGCAGCTGCTTCAGTCGGTGCGAGCGAAATCAGCCAAGTTGAGCAAGTCGACCGACGTGCAGGGGCATTCCATTCTCCGGATTGAGATGCTGGATGCGAATATGACTACTCGTCCCGAAGGTGAGGATACGCTCGCTCATCCCGAAAGTTTCGTGTCAGCCAAGCAAGCCGTTTTAGAAATGCCACTGAGCCAGAGGCCAGATGAAAAGGGGACTTACGTGAAGAAGCTACGCATGATGACGGGCGGTGAGATGCTCGCCGCCATGGAGACCGGCTGGAGGTTGCCGGAGCACCCGACGGCCGAACAGCGGGCAGTCGACCGGATGATGCTGGCCGTGCAATTTATGTTCCGCGTCTCGACCGCGTTATCTATCCTGAGCCTGGCGATGCTGGCCGTGCCGCTGGCGATCTCGGTCGGTCGATCTGAGACCAGTGTGAGCGCGGGCTTGGCCTTGGGCCTGGCGTTGACCTATTATATGCTGACTTCGATGGCGACTTGGGTGAAGAACCCCGCCTTACATCCGGAGGTCTTGGTGCTTATGCCGAACCTCCTGCTCGCAGCGGTCGCCTGTTTGTTGATGCAGAAAGCCGCGCGTCACTAGTCGTTGTCGCCCTAAGCTGCGACGCTCTGAGAACAGCCCAGAGGGCTTTAGTTTGCCAAGCAAGGTAGAGGGGGAAGACTCGGCACATGCGACCCCTCATCCTCTGTCTCGGCTTGTGGCTGTCCGTCTGCGGTGTCGCCGCCGACTCGGTCATCGCTCCGTTCGTGCAACGCGAAGAACTCGCTGGGGCGGTGATGCTCGTCGCGAATAAGGATAAGGTCCTGAGCGTGACGACGGTCGGCTTCGCGGATATCGCGGCAAGGAAGCCGATGCAGGCGGATTCGCTTTTTTGGATTGCTTCGCAGTCTAAATGCATGACTGCCGTCGCCGTTCTGATGTTGGTCGACGAAGGTAAAATCGCGCTCGACGATCCGGTCGAGAAATACCTGCCCGAGTTCAAGGGCCAGCGCGTCGCCCCGCCGAAACCTGATCCGAAGGCCGAAGCCAAGGGCAAGCAGAAGGAGCAATCGTCCAAGCCCGTCTCACTGCCTGAAGCTGAGCCCCAGCCCGCGGTGCATCCGATCACCATCCGCGAGGTGCTTTCCCATGTAAGCGGGTTGCCGTTCAAATCCGACGAGGAAAAGCCCACGCTCGACGGCCTGCCGCTGGCTGATGCGGTTAAAACCTATGCCAAGGCCCCGCTCGCAACGCAACCTGGCACGCATTACCAGTATTCCAACGCCGGCATTAACACCGCCGCCCGCGTGCTCGAAGTTGTCAGCGGCCTGCCGTATGAAACCTTTATGCAGAAGCGCCTCTTTGATCCGTTGAGCATGAAGGACACCACCTTCTGGCCAAACGCCGAACAGCTCTCCCGGCTTGCCCTGACCTATAAGCCCGATGCCGCCAAGAAGAAGCTCGAGCGCGGTTCACTGGGGCAGCTGCAGGATGATCTCACGGATCGCCAGCATCGTTTCCCGATGCCGGCGGGCGGACTGTTTTCCACCGCAGCTGATACCGCCCGCTTCTGTCGCATGCTTTTGAATCGAGGTGAATTGGACGGTAAGCGTTATCTCAGCGAGAAATCTTTCGAGGCGTTGACTTCACGTCAGACGCCGGCCGCTTTGCCGCAGAGTTACGGCTTCGGCCTGCAGGTTACCCCCGAGGGTTTCGGTCACGGCGGCGCTCAGGCGACCCATATGGAAGTGCGCACCAAGGAAGGCCTCGTGCTCGTCTGGATGATCCAGCACCAGGGCTTCCCGGGTAAGGGCGGGCAGGCCCAAGGTGAATTCAAGAAGTGGGCGGCGAAGGAGTACGGGCCGAAATAGTTGATCGGTTGACCAGTTGGCCGGAGGGCCAGAAAAAGTGCAGACGGGTTTCTTTGTCCCGATGGGCCGGGGCGGATGTCAGCGGTGAGGCGTACCAACGTTGTGACTTAGGTGACGCCAAGTTGGCTTAATTCCATGGCAAGATTGGCAAATGACGCTTTCCCTGCGCCACCCTTTCGTCCGTGCCTTGCGCGGCGTCGGTTTGCTTGGACTCGCCGTCCTGCTGTTTCTCGGTGGTGCCTATGCCTACGTCCATGGCGGCGGTAACTTCCATGAAGTGGAGAAGGGTATGATCTATCGTTCCTCTTGGCTCGGCGCCGAAGGCCTGGAGAAAGCAATCGTCCGCCATGGGGTGAAGTCCGTGCTGAATCTCTGCGGGGAGCAGCCAGGTGATGCTTGGTATGACGGCGAGACGAAGGTCGCTCGTCAGAGTAGGGTCGTATTTCGCAGCCTGGCTTTATCCGCGAATAAAGAACTGGACGCCAAGCAGATGGTGGAGCTCGTCGAGTTCCTGCGCGACGCTCCGAAACCGTTACTGATCCATTGTCGCGCTGGCTCCGATCGCACCGGCCTCGCCTGCGCCATCTATGTCGCCGCGCAGGGAGGCTCTTATCACGACGCCCAAGAGCAACTCTCGCTCTACTACGGCCACTTCCCTTATTTCGGGAGCAAGAGCGTGGCGATGGATATCACGCTCGAGCGCTTCTACGAAAGCTTAGCGGGTCGGCGGATCGCGGGGCAGGGCGAGGTGAGGTAGGGTTGAGCGCGGCGGGCAGTCGCGGCTGACCAAGGGTGGTCAGCCCTACCGAGGGCAGATGGTAGCCAATAGCGGTTGGCCAGAGATAACGCGCCAACCATCCGGTCTCCGGTTTCCCTTTGAGAGTGCCAAGGCAACTAGGGTAGCACGCCGTGGCATCCCACCTCTTAATCTGCTCCGATAATGACCTATTCCGCTCATTAGATGCGAATGTGTTGAATTGGGTTCGGAGGTTGGGAACATAGACCCTCCGTTACTGCCCTTATCTTTCCCCATGAACACCCCAACCCTCGCCGTCTTTGCGTCAGCGCTACTTTCCCTCAACGGATTGTTTGCCGCCGACAAGGAGCCGGTCGCTAAAATCGTGCTACCGCCCGAGCCGGTGGCGCAGACGGTCACCCAGAAAATCAACGTCCTTGACCTGATCCGTGCCGGCAAGGTCGAGTACCACATCAATCCGAAGTCTGACATCCATGATGACGCTAAGAACGTCTTCAAGTTCGACGATAACGGTCACTTCCATGTCAGTGGTAATGGCTACGGCGGCGTCACGACCAACGACAGTTTTAAAGACTACCACCTCGTCATCGAATTCAAGTGGGGCGACAAGACTTGGGGTAAGCGCGAGAAAGCTTCCCGCGATAACGGGATCTTGGTCCATTGCTGGGGTCCGCAAGGAGCTACGGGTGGCAGCTGGATGGCCAGCTTCGAAGCCCAAATCATCGAAGGTGGCGTGGGCGATATCCTCGTGCTTTCTCCGAAACTTGCCGATGGTACGGTGCTGGAAGCTTCGCTCAGTGCCGAAGTCGGACTCGATCGCGACAAGGAGAAGATCTGGACCCCGGGCGCTCCTCGCCAGACCATGAAGGGCGGCCGCCTCAATTGGCTGAAACGCGACGTCGATTGGAAAGATACGATCGGCTTCCGGGGCAAGGACGACGTCGAATCGCCCTTCGGTCAATGGACCCGTTTTGAGGTGATCGCAAAAGGCGACACGCTACAATATTTCGTCAACGGCGTGAAGGTGAACGAAGCCTTCGAGTGCAAACCCAGTCAGGGTCGCATCCTGCTGCAGGTCGAAGCGGCGGAGATGTTCGTGCGTCGTTATGAACTTTATCCGCTCGGAGGCTTTACGGAGAAATGGTCGGTGGCCAAGCCGGCGGCCCCGGCACACGGCGATGCCGAGGTGATTCCCGCCTATGCCGCCCGTCCACCTGTCATGGATCTTGGTAAGGAGCAGGTCGCACAGACCTCTCCTAAATACAAACTCCCACGGGGTTTTGAAATGGTCGTCGCCGCCACCTCTCCAATGGTAGCCAATCCCACCATGGGATGCGTCGATGACCAAGGTCGCCTCTTTGTAGGCGACTCCGCTGGCGTAAATTGGAGCCCGAAGAAATTCGAAACCGTCCTCCCCAATCGCATCCTCCTCCTGGAGGACCGTGATGGCGACGGCATCTATGAGCATAGCACGGTCTTCGCGGACAAACTTGCCTACCCGAAGGGTGCCTATTTTTTGAACGGTAGTCTTTATGTGACAGACACCCCGGGCATCTGGAAGTTCACCGATACCGATGGAGATGGTATTGCGGATCAGCGCGAACTCATGGTCGGCGGCTTCCAGTGGACGGCGAATAGCGCGGATTGTCATGGCCCGCGCCTTCACCCCGACGGCCGTCTTTATTGGACGCACGGCCGCAAGGGACATGATATCAAACAGCAGGACGGCACGCCCGTCCACGAAGGCCTCAACAGCGGCATCTGGTCGATGAAGCCTGACGGCTCCGACATCCGTTGGCATGCACTCGGTTGCGCCGACAACCCCACCGGTCTCGACTTCACGCCCACCGGCGAGTTGATCGGTACTACCAATCTTTATTTCGGGAGCCCGCGCGTCGATACCCTGATGCAATGGCAGCTCGGCGGCGTCTACGAGCGCCCGGATTTCTTGCGCATCATCGAAGACCTTCCGCGTACGCACGAGCGTATGCCCATCCTCCGCGAGCTCGGGCACATGGTGCCCAGCGGCTGCGCTTTCTGGAAGAACGCCAACAAGTTTGCGTTGGAGGGTCAACCTTGGGCCACCGACCCCACCAACCTGCAACTGATGGTGACCATGTATAACTCGCAAAAGGTTCTGCGCTACGAGATGCAGAAGGAAGGGGCGACTTATCGTACCACCGAGCACGAATTCTTTACCGTCGAGCGTAAGGGCGCGCACCTCACGGACGTCATGGAAGATATCGACGGCTCGTTGATCGTCTTCGATACCGGCACCTGGTATTCGCATTGCCCGTCCAGCCTGCAGGGCTCGGCCAATGTCCCAGGCATGATCTACCGTATCCGCCGTACCGCCGAAGGGAAGGCCGCGCACGCCGCCGTGCTTGCCGCCCACAAGCCCCTCGAGCTCGCCAAGCCCAAGGCGGACGCCGAACTCCTCGCTCAACTTTCGTCTGCCGATCAGGCCGAAGTCCGTCGAGGCCTCGAAGGCCTGACCTTTCGCGAGACCAAGTCACCCGCTGTCACCGAAGCGATTCGCGGATTACTTTCACGCGAAGCGGACCTTGTACTCGAACACGCGATTCTTACCGCGGGCATGCGGCTTGCGGGATTCACGGCAGAGGATTTGGCCACAACGAAGGGCAACTTGGCGCTGGCCCGTCTGCTTCGTATTGTCTCCCAGTCCCGCGCTAAGGAAGCCGACTATCCTGCGATTCTTAAATTCGCCGTGAGTCAGACCGCCGCCGAAGATGCGACGCTTGCCCGGAATGCTTATCTCGCTTTGATCAAAGCGCCGGATGCCGCTCAGCTCTTGGCTCCGGTTTTCGTGGGTTGGCTGAAGCGTGACGCACCATCGTCCGCTCAGGTGGTGGCCATGGAAAAATTCTCGGCGGCCTTGGCGGGTAAGCCAGAGGTAGCGAAAGTCATCGCCCTGATGCTGGGGCATGCGAAGCCCCTCGTGCAGCAAGCCGCATTGCGTGCCATCGCCGCTCAAGCTGGCAAAGTCGCCGCCAAGGCATGGACTCGGCCGCTTGAGGCCATGCTTTCCAAGGGTGCTTCGCCGCTCTTGCTCGATGCGCTCGCCCGGGTGAAGGATAAGCGCTATGATGCGTCGCTGAATGCGGTCGCCGCCGACACCGCGAAGCCCTCCACGCTTCGCTTGAAAGCCTTGCTGGCACTTTCTGGCAGCGGCAACACGCTCAGCGAACCCGCCTTCAAATTACTTTCCGAATTACTGGTCGATCCGGCCAGTCCGGGTTTGCGGATGGATGCAGCCACGCGCTTGGCGAACACCCAGCTCACGGCTGAGCAGTGGGATACCTACCTAGCGATTTTGCCCACGACCGGACCATTGGAGCAAAGCGAACTGCTGGTGGCGCTCGCGTTGTCGCAGAATTATAAGAACGTGAATCTGGCACTCGGAGAGAAAATTGCGGCGGCCTATTCCAAGTCGCCATTGCTCGGCACCTTTAGCCCTGATCTGGTTCGAAAAGCCTTTGGTTTTTTGCCGCGGGATGTCTATGAAATCCTGGAGCCAGCCTTTGACGCGGCCCTGGCGGCCAACGATGCCAAAAAAGAGCGCATGGGGACGTTGGCATTGGCCGTGGTTAAAAAAGGTGACGCTGCCACGGGCCGTCGTAATTTCGAAGCCGGTAAAGGCGCCTGCATCGCCTGTCATAAAATCGGTAACGTTGGTAACGAGGTTGGTCCGAACCTTTCGAAAATTGGTGGCATCCGCGGCGAACGGGAGTTGATCGAAAGCATCCTTTTCCCGAGCAATAGCATCGCGCGCGACTACGACCTGAATTCTTTCCAGATTAGCGATGGTACGAGCGTGCTTGGTCTGATCAAGGGCCGTTCCGCCGAGGGCGTGACGATCGTCGAGGCTTCCGGTCAGACGCGTCTGCTCGCGCAGGAAGCCATCGCTTCTTCTACGCAACTTACCACGAGTCTCATGCCGGCAGGTTTGGATGCCATGTTCACGGAGCAAGAATTACTCGATCTTGTGGCGTATCTGAGGTCGCTCAAGTGAGTTGATCCGTTGACCGGAGGGCCAGTTGGCCGGAAGGAGTCACTCGAGGGGTAGCGGGTACAGCCATGAAGGTAGGGGCGCCATTGCGTGGCGTCCGTGGGCGGATGAATATCATCGAATCGGAATAACTTGCCCCACTCACCTACCTCTGGGAACGGACGCGACGCAGTCGCACCCCTACCTTAGTAACCAGAGGGACAGGATGGGCAGGGCGAGGATGAGGAGGCAACCGCCAGAGCGCGGGCGAGAGTCCTCGTAGAGGTCGCCCGTGCGCTCATCCACCTCTTCGCGGATCCGCTCCTCGATGTCGTCTTCCCTGTCCGGCGGGATGCCGCCCTCGCCGTATTCGTTGTCATCGCTGTCTCCATCGAAGTCGTCGCTCTTCATGATTATATTATACCCAGAGGGAGGGGGGACGCAAGGGGGGCAGAGAACAGGCTGGAGCAGGGGCGATCTTTCCCCACGCTCACGACCGTATGGCGACCATCCTTTGCATGAAGTGGGGCACGAAGTACGGCCCCGAATACGTCAACCGATTGCACTCGATGGTGCAGCGTCACCTTAGTATTCCCCACCGGTTCGTCTGCCTGACTGATAATAAGACCGGGCTTAATCCGGGCATCGAAACCTTTCCGATTCCCAGCCTTGAGCTGCCCGCCGGCGCACCTGAACGCGGTTGGACCAAGCTCGTCTCGTTCTCGCCTGCGCTGACTACTCCCGGCGGCCCGGAACTCAAAGGAGATATCCTCTTCCTCGACATCGACATCGTCATCGTCGGCAACATCGATTCGTTCTTCGCGCAGCCCGGTGATTTTCTCATCATCCGCGATTGGCAGAAGGGCGACTACACCGGCAACTCGTCCGTTTACCGCTGGCGCGCTGGCACGTATCCTGACGTCCTCGAATATTTCCGTACGAACCTGGACGCCGTGCGCCAGCGTCACCGCAACGAGCAGGAGTTCCTCACCGCGCACCTGAGTGCGCAGGGTAAGGTCAGTTATTGGCCCGAGACTTGGTGTCGCAGCTTCAAGAAGCACTGCGTGAAAGTTTTCCCGTTCTCGTTTTGGCAGGTGCCGGAGATTCCCGCCGGGGCAAAGATTGTCGTCTTCCATGGCCTGCCCAATCCGCCCGATGCGCTCATCGGCCGCAGCGGCAAATGGTATCGCCGCGTGTTGCCGACTCCGTGGATCGCAGAGAATTGGAAATAAATCAAAGGGGTAGGGGCAGGGGTAGACGATGCATCGGGTAGGGGCAGCACCGCGTGCTGCCCTCGTGCGTTCGCCGAATGGTGAACGCAAGGGTAGGGGCGAGGCTACGACGCGCCCATTCGGCATCATCGGGCATGACGTAGTCCTGCCCCTACCTTGGGCCACCATGCGGCGGCCCTACTATAAATAAAAAGGTCAGCACGTGGTGCTGCCCTTGTCCCAGCGAAAGCGCTGCGCGCTTTCGCTTACTTGCTTTCTTCCGTGGCGTCGTCGTTGGCGGCTTCTTCCTTGGCCTGAGCTTGCGAGCTGAGGATCGGTTGGGCGAAGAGGCGGCCGTCGGGTAAATTGGCGATATAGCCTTCGCCGATCAAGAAGCTGAGGTCAGCGAGGACAGCCGTCTTGGCTGAGTCTTCCGCTTGTTCGCCGGCAATCGAAAGCACGATGTCCTTCGCGTGTTGAGCTGGTTTGCGATCGAGAGCGTCGAAGATCTTGGCCATCGAATCGCTGAAGGTGGCCTTGGGGTCGCGGCATCGGCGGCGGACGCTACAGGCGTACGTAATCCCCTTGGAGCCCTTCTTGTAAAGGTGGAACCCTTCTTTACGGAGACGGCCCCGGATGCCGTTGGCGGTTTCAAGAGGGAAGACGCGCTGGTTTTCGAGGGCAAAACGGACGGAGTCACGGAGGGGGCCAGGATTTAATTCATCGAGCAAGCGCCCGGCGAAACGAATCCACGGATGCAGTTTGACGACCTGGTCTTTACGGAAGGCCAGCAAGAAGCCGCGAGCGGCATCAATAGATTCGAGGCGTTCCAGTTCGCCTTCTTTGCGGTCCTTCGGGGCATACTCGCTCCGCGTCGACATGGATTTGAGCCAAGCATCAATCGACTCCTGTTCGCGAATCATCTCCAGCCCGCCTTTAAAACGATCAAACGGGACATTGGGGCAATGACGCGCATGGTGTTCGCGCAAGTTACGTTGGTAGCTGTGGTGGGTCGGAGCGCCGAGGAGTTTACCGGTCTCGCGACACTTCGCGACCATCAGGAAAGAACCCTTGGGAGCTTCGACTTCGACTTCGACGACATCGAAAAATTTATCGAGGTGGCGCGACATCACGTGCGAAACCGCTTCGGCTTCGGTGAGGAACGGGTGGCCGTCTGGGAGCGAGACCGCGAGTTGCGCGTCGGGTCGGACATCGGCGTCGAGGTGACGGATGACGATGGAGAGGCGGTCCTCTTTGTCTAAGATCAGACGGGCGACCTCGAAGAGCTCGTAGGTCATCTTGCTCTTCTTCATGGCGCCACCGAGAATTTCAAACTTCGTATCGTCCGGGAAAAACGCCGAAGCAACGACCGGACGGAATTGAGGAGCATCATTCTGCCATGGGCGTTGGCCGCGCGAATCTCCGCGCGGATCGCTGCGACGGTCATCGCGACGGGGGCCGCCGGGACCATCACGGGAAGGTCCGCGGCCTTGGCCATCGCGCGGAGGACCCCGACGTTCTCCGCCCGGGCCATCGCTGAAACGCGGACGTTCGCCATCACGACGTGGGCCGCCATTGCCGGAGCTTACCTTCTCAGCTGGTCCGCTGACCCAGGATGGTCCAAAACCAAGGGAGGAGAGGTCCAGTTCAAAGGACTTTTCCTGAGGAGGGTTGTTTTCGGCCGGGTCGGTGGACATGGAGGACTAGGTTCTTTGGGAAAGAAGTCCGCTTGGCAAGCGTTGGAACAATCGCTTTTTTCTTGCACCGTGGCCCGGGTCTTCCAACTTCCACCTTCCTTTATTGCTCAGGTGGTGGAATGGCAGACACGCATGCTTGAGGTGCATGTGCCGCAAGGTGTCCGGGTTCAAGTCCCGGCCTGAGCACCAATTTAGGCTGGACCGGTTCAGAAATGAGCCGGTCCTGTTTAGTGTTCCAATTCGACGCTAGTCCCTCACAACTAAGGGTATGGCAACGCAGGGAAAACTCGATGTTTTGATCCTTGGCTCAGGCGGCCGGGAACACTCTTTGCTTAAAGCCTGCTTGCGCAGTCCGCGCGTCGCGCACGTCCGCGTGGCTCCTGGCAATGGCGGGATGGCGTTGGAAGCCGAGTGCTTGGAGGTCGATGTTAATAACTCCGCCGCCGTGCTGGAGCTTGTCCGCCGAACGGGGACGAATTTTGTGATTGTGGGGCCGGAGGTGCCGCTGGCGGCTGGGGTCGTCGATGTCTTGGAGGACGCTGGCATCCCTGCTTACGGGCCAAGAGCAGCGGGGGCACGATTGGAAGCCAGTAAGGCCTTCACTAAGGATTTTCTTTTCCGTCATAAGATTCCGACGGCGGCTTCGGCCACTTTTGCTGCGTTGGAGCCCGCTTTGGCTTATGTTCGTCAACAGCCCCTCCCCATCGTGATCAAGGCTTCTGGTCTGGCGGCAGGGAAGGGTGTCGTGATCGCGTTGACCCATGCGGAAGCCGAGGCCGCTTTGCGCGCTATGATGGAGGCCAAGATTTTCGGCGCCTCGGGTGACGAAGTTGTCATCGAAGAATTCATGCAGGGCGAAGAAGCTTCGATCATGCTGATGGTTTGCGGAGAGGATTATCTGATGCTGCCGCCGAGCCAGGATCACAAGCGCGTCGGTGAAGGGGATACGGGTTTGAATACCGGCGGCATGGGTGCTTATGCGCCGACCACGGTCGTCACCGCCGAAGGGGAACGTCGCCTGCGGGAAGAAATCATTGAGCCTACTTTGCGCGGATTGAAAGCGGATGGGATTGATTATCGCGGAACGCTTTACGTCGGTATCATGGTCACCTCGATCGGGCCGCGGGTTGTCGAATTCAACGTGCGTTTCGGCGACCCCGAATGCCAAGTCCTGATGCCCTCGCTCGAAACGGACCCGGTGCAAATCATGGAAGATATCGCCTTGGGGCGTTTTAAGGCATCGGCCGTCAAACTGCGTCCGGGCGCCACGATCATCGTCGTCTTGGCGGCGGGCGGTTATCCAGGCGAAATCCGCAAAGGAGATGTCATCTCCCTGCCGACCCAACTTCCCGAAGGGGTGGATATCGTCCATGGCGGAACTAAACGCCTCCCCAGCGGGCAGGTTGTGACCTCTGGCGGGCGGGTCTTAGGCGTGGTGGCGCATGGGAAGACCTTGGCTGAAGCCGCTCAAAGGGCTTATTCCGTCGTTCCCCAGATTCATTTTGAAGGCTGTCATTACCGCCGCGACATCGGTTATCGGCAGTTACGGCGCGACGGGGTGCTTTGAACTCTTGAACCTCGGAGGTTCTCCCACATCCTAAGACTATGGCCGTGGAGCGCGATACCGTGACGTTTGTCTGCACAGGAAATACCTGTCGTAGTCCGATGGCCGAAGGCTTGCTGCGTGCGGCAATGACGAAGCGCGGCGGCGGACTCGAAAAACTGAAAGTAGTCTCCGGCGGATTGGCGGCCTATGCGGGCGATCCGGCCTCGGTGAATTCGGTTAAAGCCATGGCCCGCATCGGCCTTGATATCAGCGACCATCGCAGCCAGTTGCTCACCCAGGTGGAAGTTGATCGCAGCTTGGTGATTTTTGGTATGACGGAATCACACCTGGCTGCGTTGCATGCGCGCTTTGATCGGCTGCCAAAGCATGTCATGCTCTTTCGTGATGTGATGAAGACGGATGTCCCTCGGGGGGTCGCGGACCCCTTTGGCGGTGGCTACCGCGACTATGAAGAGTGCCGAGATTCCATGGTTGAAGCCGTCCCATCCTTGCTCGAGTTTCTGCAACAGATTATTTCACCATGACCCACGCTTTAAACCTATCCTTTGGCAGTGACCACGGCGGATTTGCCCTGCGTCGCGAATTGATCGCCGCGTTGAAGGCCCAAGGGCACAGTGTCCTGGACCGTGGCACGGCAACGGAGGCGTCGTGCGACTACCCGGATTACGCTCAGGCCGTGGGTGCCGACGTTGTTTCAGGTCGCGCCAAATTCGGCTTTCTGATCTGCACCACCGGCGTGGGGATTTCCATCGCCGCCAATAAAGTCGCCGGAATCCGGGCGGCTTTGGTCCAGAATGTTGATGCCGCTGGTTTAAGCCGTCAGCATAACGATGCTAACGTACTCTGTTTTGGAGCAAAATACGTTGATTTCAAACTAGCCCTCGCTTGCGCGGAGGCCTTTTTGGCCGCCGACTTCGAAGGGGGCCGACATGTGCGTCGCGTGGACAAGATCGAGTCCTGTGGATAACTCGGCCCCTTTTCCGTTGCCACGCTTGCTTCTTGTTTTTGCCCTGCTTTCTTAACTCCCCATGGCCGCCATCACCCGTACCCCTCTCGCTCAACTCGACCCGGAAATCGATCGCCTCATCAAGGCGGAGCTTAAGCGTCAGCAGACGCACCTCGAGTTGATCGCCTCGGAGAATTTCACCCTCCCGGCCATCATGGAGGCCCAGGGCAGCGTATTGACCAATAAGTATGCCGAAGGATATCCCGGCAAACGCTGGTATGGTGGTTGCGAAGTGGTCGACGCCATCGAGCAATTGGCAATCGACCGTGCGAAGGCTCTTTTTGGCGCCGACCATGCGAACGTCCAGCCGCACTCCGGCAGCCAGGCGAACGCGGCCGTCTATTTCGCGACGATCAAGCCAGGCGATAAGATTCTTACCATGAATCTTTCGCACGGCGGACACCTGACGCACGGCAACGCCGCGAATTTTTCCGGCAAACTTTACACCGTCGTGCATTACGGCGTCGGCGCGGACGGCCGGATCAATTACGACGAAGTGGAAGAAATGGCGAAGCGCGAGAAACCGAAGATGATCACCGTCGGTGCCTCGGCTTATGCCCGCGAAATCGACTTCGCTCGTTTCGGAAAAATCGCCAAAGAAAACGGCGCTCTCTTGTTGGCGGACATCGCCCACATCGCCGGCCTCGTGGCGGCGGGAGTCCATCCTTCGCCGATTCCTCACGCCGATTTCGTGACCACCACGACGCACAAGACGCTGCGTGGTCCGCGCGGCGGTTTGATTCTTTGTAAGGCCGAGTTTGCGAAGGCTATCGATGCCTCGGTTTTCCCCGGCGCCCAAGGCGGCCCGCTCGAACATGTAATCGCCGCCAAGGCGGTTTGTTTTGGCCAATGCGCCACGGCAGATTTTAAGGATTACGCCCGCCAAGTTGTCGCGAACTCTAAGGCCCTAGCCGACGCTCTTGTCGCCTTAGGTTTTGGACTGATTAGCGGCGGCACCGACAATCACCTGAGCTTGATTGATTTGCGTAAGAGTCACCCAAATGTCACAGGCAAAGAAGCGCAGCTCGCTTTGGACGCTGCGCACATTACGACAAATAAGAACACCGTTCCCGATGAAACGCGTAGCCCGTTCCAAGCCAGCGGTATCCGTGTGGGAACCGCGGCGGTGACTTCACGCGGAATGAAAGAGACAGAGATGAAGGAAATCGCCCGGGCGATCTCTATCGTGCTCTCCGATCCTCAGAGCCTCGAGAGGATTGCGGAAGGGCAGGCCATCGCGACCGCCCTTTGTGCCCGATTCCCCTTGCCCTACTGAGTTGTTTCCGCACTTTTTCACTTTCCAACCCATCTCATAGCCCTAATCTAACAGATACCCCTCCCCACCCATGAATACTCCTATTCGTCACCGCAAAGGTTTTACGCTCATCGAGCTTCTGACCGTTATCGCCATTATCGGTATCTTGGCCGCTGTGCTCTTCCCTGGTGTCCAGGGCGTCATGCGCTCAGCCAAAAAGAACAGCGCCTTGAACAAGGTTCGTTCTATTGGCCAAGGTTACATGAACTGGGCTGGTGGAACCAAGAACATCGCCACGGGCTCTTGGTCCTCGGGTAAGACTCAATCGACCAGCATTTCTGGTTACGCCGCGATTTTGGCTGACGGTGCTTCCTTGGACTCCGGTGAACTATGGTTCGTCGATGCCGATCCAGCTGCTGACACCATCACGCTGATGCCTAAGAATGTCATCACTAAGACCGGCACGGTGGTCACCATCAACTCTACTTTCGCCACAGGCTTCACTCAAGGTAAGTCTGCCTGGGATGTCTATACGCCAACTTCTCGTTCTTTAGTGGGAAGTGTAACCACGCCCTTGGCTTGGTCTCGCGGGTTGAAGACGGACGGTACTTGGCCAGCCGCAGGAACAGGAGCTGCAGACTCTGTGTGGGGTGCTGAAGGTGGTCATATCGCCTACGGCGACGGTCACGTGGCTTGGGTTTCTGATACGGCTATCACGGGTACGGGCTATTTCGTCAAGACCACCGACGGATCTCCTTCGGCCAGTTATAAGGACGCGATTCCGACGACGGCGGCTCTTTGCTCGCAGAACTAATCGTCGGTTGTTCCCTTCAAAAAGCCCCAGAAATCTGGGGCTTTTTTTGTTTTCATCTTTTGCAAGACTCCCGCAATCTTCCTGAAAGATGGCTTCACTTCGTTCCTGGATCGATGCCTGCCGCCCCAAGACTTTGGTGGCTGCCGCTGTTCCCGTGGCCGTGGGTGGGGCGGTATATTGGAATAAGGCTCATCATGGCCCCGTTGGTTTCTCCTGTGATGAGGTTCTCACGTTAGGCTGTTGCCTCGGTTTTGCCCTCGGCGCTCAGATCGCCAGTAATTTCGCGAACGATCTCGGCGATGCGTTACGGGGCGCCGATAACGTCGCGCGCATCGGGCCACGGCGTGCCGTTTCAAACGGCTTGATTTCGGCTTTTGCGATGCGCTGGGCGATTGCCCTGGCCTGTGCCCTTGCTTTTCTTGCCGGCACCCCGCTCGGGTTGCGTCAACCTGTCCTCTTTCTTGCCGGTAGTCTGGCGCTGGTCCTTGCTTTGGGTTATACCTTGGGCCCGCTGCCTTTGGCTTATTTAGGATTGGGCGATATTTTCGTGGTGGGCTGCTTCGGTATTCAAGCGACGACTTTGACGGTGTATGCTTTGCACACTTCGCCGATGGGAAATGGGTCTCACGTCCCATGGTCTCCGGCTTTACTGTCTGGCTTGGGCCTGGGGCTCTTGGCGGACAATATTTTATTGGCTAATAACGCCCGGGATAAGGAAACAGATACAATGGCTGGTAAGCGTACGACGGTCGTTCGCTTTGGCTATGGTTTCGCCAAGAACCTGCATGCCTTTAATATTCTGGTCGGGCTGGGCTGTTTGACGCTCGTTTTCGGCTGGGTGGTCGGGTTACTTCTCCCCCTTGGCCTATGGCAGCATTGGCTTTTCCGTAAGGCGCAAGCACCCCTTGATTTCGTCCCATTCTTGGCCCGTTCCGCCCTGTTGCTTCTGCTGGTCGGGTTTTTGTGCGTAACTGCCACTTGCCTTGGGTGGGCCGTTTCCAGCAATATTTTTGGGCGATGAATAAGCCGCCGTCACTCGCTGGTCAGCTCGAAGACCTCGTCAAAGCCGCCTCGCGGCCTTCGTGGGACGAATATTTCATGGCGACGGCGGTCTTGGTCAGCTCGCGTTCCAGTTGCGAGCGGTTGCATGTAGGCTGTATCATTGTTTCGACCGGGAAGCACCCGAACCGACTCGTGGCCGCCGGCTACAACGGCTTCCTGCCGGGCGCACCACATGACTCGCATGTCCGCGATGGCCACGAACTCGCCACCGTGCATGCCGAGCAGAACGCCGTGGCGGATGCGGCCAAGCGCGGGGTCTCTCTTCAGGATACAATCTGTTACGTGACACACTTTCCTTGCGTCAATTGCACGAAAATCCTGGCGGCGGCCGGCATCACGGAGGTGCGATACCGTCATGATTATAAGAATGACCCCTTGGTGGCGGAATTATTCGCCCAGGCGAAGGTCAAGGTCACGCATCTCGGCGGCTAATGGCGAACAGCTTCCAGTCTTTGGCTGGTCGCTTGCTGGTCTCGCACCCTTCCTTGCGCGACGATAATTTCCGCGAAACCGTCGTGCTGATTTATTCCCACGATGAAGTTTCGGGGGCGATGGGCGTAATCATGAATCGGCCTTTCGGTCGGCTACTCGGCCACGCGCAAAAAGAATTTTCCGATACGCCGTTGGCCGGGGTGCCGTTGCATTTGGCCGGACCGGTGGCGATGGATAAGATGGCCTTTGGCGGGTGGAAATTTTCCGCCCGCGGGCCAGCGGCGATCCGCTACGGTATTGGGCAGGATGAAGCCGCCGTGCTGGCCCAAGCCGGGCAATTCAAGCTCTTTGCCTTCGTGGGTTACGCGGGCTGGTCACCTGGCCAGCTTGAAAACGAACTCCGTCTTAATGCCTGGATTATTTGCCCCTTTGAGCGCGGGTTCGAAGAATTTGAAGGCGAAGAACTATGGAAGCGTCTACTCATGCATCATTGCCCGGAGTTGCGGCTTGAAATCGATTCTCCCGAAAATCCTGGCCTGAACTAATTACCGTCCGTTGCTGAGCAGGATTTCGACGTTTTGAATCAAAGTATCGCCCGCTTTTTTGGCGTCGGGCGTGATCATTTTTCGTAACGTCAGCAAATTACGGTATTGATAGTCGATCGCCGTGTAACTCCAACGCCCTTGGGGCAATTGCGGGCTGTTGGCGGCGAGGGCGGTCCATTTCTTGGGCAAGCCTTGCCAGGTGAACTCCACGTACCATCCGGCGGCTTTGCCGACGTCGCCGCTGACCAAGGCCGGGTGGCGGCTGACGAAATCAGGGGCTTTGCTGGTCCGGATGACGACGACGAGGGCGGTCGGCTGGTTGCGGATGGCGTCGAGTAAGTTGATACGTGAATGGGTCAGGATCGGGCCTGGATCTACGCCCATCAGGTTTTGACCGTTCCAAACCCCATGCAGATTGGAGGTTTTACCATATTCCGGTCGGGTGCTGCACCAATTTTCAAAACTATCGGCAAGGCGTAAGCCGATTTCAAAATGGAGGTGCGCCCGATCTTTGGGGATGGCATCGCTTCCGGTGGACGTATGCCCCATCACGCCAATGATTTTTCCTCGGGCGATAGCGGCACCGATTTTTAGGCTCGGTTCGATGGAGCTGAGGTGGGCGTAGAGGGTGTAGACGGGCAGTTCGGCCCGGGGATGGACTAAGACGATGTATTTGCCGTAGGTCCCGTTGGATTTGGGGTTCAGGTAGGCGACCTGCCCGTCGAGCGCTGAAAATATGAGGTCAAGTGGCTCGCCGGATTTCGTCTGGCGAGCCGAGCGGATGTCGATGCCTTCGTGGAAGCGATGTCCAGCGTCGCGCACCATGCCGAAGGCGCCCGATTCGACTTTGCGCGATTCGGTCGCCTGCAGGTATTCGGCTGGCGTCAGCGCAATCGCCCGATCCATTTCGGTAGGCCAAACGATTTCCGCAGCAACCAAGGAGGTCGCTACTCCCCAGAGCAGGACAGCGATCGATGGACGCGAGAAGCGAATCACAAACCTTCGGATTCCTTGAGTTTGCGAAGTTTTAAGATCGAGATATCGAGGCGCTTGCTAATGTCGGCCACGGCTTCGGCATTTGATAAACCTTTCTTTTCGACGTGGAACATGAGGTTCCCGTCGACGATTTGCATGTCGATGGGCATGAGACCGACCGCCTGGTCGTTGATGACCAAGACGAAGTGCCGCCCGATGGCTTCTTTCGTATACTTCATGATATCGATGGCGGACTTACGGTTTACTTGCACCAAGAGGAATTGTTGACGTAAGTCGGCTTCACCGCTGGTGATGATGCGGGTCCCGAGGATATTTTCGGCCGGCACGAGCGCGGCGGTCATCACCGTAATGCCGATGCCGCTGACCGGCAGGCGCACCTCAAGCCGCATTGTGGGACTGGCGGAGGGAGAAGCCTCGACGAAGATGGAGGCGATTTCCTTAGGAATGTCCGGCGTGCAGCCGAATAGGAAAACCGCGACGAGGCTGAAAGAGAAACGAAGGAGTGACATAAGGATTAACCCACGAGCAAATCGAGGCTCGCGCTGACTTGGATGATATGCGCGGGCTGCAGGTCGAGGACGGGCACGAGGTAGCTCTGTTTGGTGGCGGAGTGCAGATAGGGAATATGGCCGTCGGCCGCGGTGCCGGCCGCCCGGATGATGCGTTTGCGTTCAAGCAGCATCGCCAGAATATGCTTCAGGACTTTCTTGTCGCCCGACGGATCGGCGTCGTCTTCGAAGAGCGAAAGAAAAAACTCTTCGCGGGAGGCCAGCAGTTGCGCCCGCTGGGCTTGTTCTTCTTCGCCGCGCTCTTTCACTTCGCGCGTCCAACGGCCGAGTAGCAGCCCGTTGGGCGTGAAGCTCGCGACGTGATTTTTCAGGACGTCGACCCGCTCGATATTACTCCCAAGCGGCTTATAGACGATGCACGTGACGATGTCGCCAGCACGAAGTTCGTTGCCGCAAGCGGCGCAGTGACGCGCAATAGGTTTAACCTGCCAATCCATAGGCGTTAAGAGAAGAGCAGAAAGGCGGGCGAGCAATCCCATTCCCCCTTGGTTTGCGGGTGACTTATTCGCCTCCCGGTTTTAAGCCTGCGACATGACTGAAACCCAATCTCATGGCGTGGCCTTGCTGGTGGTCGATGTGCAGCCCACGTTCTTGAAGGTCATGCCCGAGTCGGAGGTCTTTCTCCGCCGCTGCCGCTTAGCCGTCGCCGCGGCTCGGCTGCTGGACGTGCCGGTGATTTTTACCGAGCAAGTGCCGGCGAAGCTCGGGCCGACCCATCCCGATTTGCTCGCAGGAGGTGAGGGTGCTCCGCTCATGGTACCTAAATCCGCTTTTTCAGCCTTGGGTGCGCCGGGTTTCCGAGAGCTGCTCCGCGACCGGGGTATCGTGCATCTTTTGGTCTGCGGCCTTGAGGGTCCGGTCTGCGTCTATCAGACCGCCGTGGAGGGCCTGCGGAGCGAGTTGGGTATAACATTGTTATCAGATGCCATCACATCGCGTCGGGCGGAGGATCAGCAGGCCTGTTTTTCGGCCCTGCGTCACGCGGGGGCGCAAGTCTTGCCCGTGGAGGCGGTTTTTTACGCGCTGTTGGGTTCGGCCAGCCACCCTCAATTCCGGGCCTTCACCGATTTGGTAAAGAATGGCTAGACAGCTTCGACCGTCAGTTGCGGAGCGGGGGCCGCGGCATCGCCCTCGGGCAACCCGACTTCGGTCCAGGCGGCAAAAGCAATCATGCTGGCGTTGTCTCCGCAGTGCTTGGGCTCGGCGACCAGCAGGGGCAGTTTTTGCTGTTGGGCCACCTGCTGAAGACGTTCCCGTAAGGTACGATTATTGCCCACGCCGCCGGAGAGGCCGAGGGATCGGTAAGTTCCTTGGCCGAGGGCCGAGTGGGTTTTAGCCAGCAGTTGAGCGAGGATGGCGTCTTGGTAACTGGCGCACAAGTGGGGTAAGGCCGTCGCAACTTGTTCGTCCGACATTTTTTCCAACTGATAGCGGAGCGCGGTCTTGAGGCCGGAAAAGCTCATACGCAAGTCGGCTTTTTCAGGGATGCCTCGCGGGAAAGTGAACAGGCTTTTATCGCCGGTCTGGGCCAGCTTTTCGACCAGTGCACCGCCGGGATAGGGTAGGCCGAGCAGGCGTGCACCTTTATCAAAAGCTTCGCCGGCGGCATCATCCACTGTACGGCTGACCACCGTTATCTTCAAATTTTCATCTAAGCGGACTAGGAGCGTATTTCCCCCCGAGACAATCATACCTAAGTGCGGAAGCAGGGCTTTCTTGGCCGCGGGAAAATCTGGCGGGCTTTGGGCGTGAAGCGGGATGAAGGCCGAATGGACGTGGGCCCTGAGGTGGTTGACGCCGACGAGAGGGCATTTCAGCGACATCGCGAGGGCTCGAGCCATCGTGACGCCCATGGAAAGGCAGGGGAGAAGCCCTGGGCCGCGAGTGACGGCAATGCGCGTGACCAGAGGCAAATCGGCACGGAAGCCTTCCAGGAGTAAGGGCAGGGCCGTGAGGTGCATACGGCTGGCCAGCTCGGGTACGACCCCGCCGTATTTTTCATGCGCGGCGGCTTGGGAGCTGATGAGCTCGCGCACGATCCCCTTAGCCGGGTCGAAAAGCGCCAAGGCTGATTCATCGCAGGAACTCTCGATGGCCAGTATCATCTCGTCGTATTCAGGGTGAATTACGGAGCGGCTCAATCTCGATTCGTCTGGCGGAGCAGAAAAGACCGATTATCGCTGGAGACTGTGGATTCAGCGGCCCGTCATCATGTAATCATCAATCTGCTGCGATCCCAGTCTCGTGGCGGGATGGTCTCGATGGCCGAGTTGGTCGAGGCCGCCCTCTATGCGCCTGGTTTGGGGTATTATGTTTCCGAACGCGTGCGGGTAGGTAAGTCGGCGGGTTCCGATTTCACCACCGCGGCGGCCCTGGGCCCGATGTTCGGTGAATTAATCGCAGGCGCGGCGCGCACCTTGGTTGGTGGTGACACAAGTTCCTATGCGTTGATCGAAGTCGGGTCGGAGCCCGGCCAATCCCATTTTGAAGGCGTGCGCGCGAAATTTTCCGAACTCCGTAGCTTTGCGTTCGGAAATACTCCTGAATTCCCGGCTCGTTCCGTCTTGGTCGCCAACGAATTGCTGGACGCTCAGCCTTTTCATCGGTTTATTTTTCAGAACCAAACCTGGCGGGAACTCGGCGTGCGGGTGGATGGCGCCGAATTATCCATCGAGACTTTACCGGACTTCTCGTCATCGTCGGCCGAAGAGTTTGCAGGTTCGCTGCCCGTCGCCGCCGAAGGTTGGATCATTGACGCGCCGCTGGCCGCGGAGACCCTGCTGACGCGATTGCTTTCCGGTGATTGGTCAGGCGCCGTCATTCTTTTAGATTACGGCAAGACCATCGCGCAATGCCTGGAGGATTCGCCCGCGGGCACGGCCCGTGCGTATCGTGGCCATCAACTATCTTCGGCCATCTTGGAAAATCTCGGTTCGCAGGATCTCACGTGCCATGTACTGTGGGATCGACTCGAGCCGATCTTGGCACGATTGGGCTTCGGCGGAGTCCGCTGGGAGCGGCAGGAAGCTTTCTTCGTTAAAAATGCAGGGGTGGAGATGGAGCGAATCGCAATGTCGGGTGACCACGAGGCCACCGGTCGGTTAAGGGCCTTGACCCACCCGGCCCATTTTGGGGCTAAATTTCAGGTTCTGTACGGGGTCCGCTAAGAAGATTTTTGAAGCCACGCTCGACCTCGCCTGAAGAACCTCTTTTCTGGGGAGCACCCCTATTTTATATCATGAAGTCTTCTCTTTTCGCTTCGTTCGCCTTCTGCCTTGGCGCGGTCTCCTTGCCGGCTGAGGTAAAGATCATCCAAGCCTTCGAAGGCGATGGCTTTGACAGTTGGCAGACGACTGGTACGGCTTTCGGGCTGGCGCCGATTGCGGGCAAGGTCGATGGCGTGAACGGTGAGTTCCGCCAGTATGTGGGCAACGCTCTCGCTTGTTCTGGACATCGGGGCGATGCCGCCACCGGCACTCTGACTTCTCCGGAGATCAAGCTCACCCATCCTTTTCTCGGTTTTCTCATCGCCGGTGGTAATCATCCGGGCAAGGCAGAGGTGCAGTTATTGGTGGGCGGCAAGGTCGTCCGGCATGCGACCGGGGCTAATGATCTAACGCTGCGCGAGACCGTTTGGGATATCGCTGAATTCAAGGGCAAGAAAGGCATCATCCGTATTGTCGATGACGCTGTCGAAGCTTGGGGCATCATCGCCGCCGACCAATTCGTCTTTTCTTCCGACGCTCAGCCGAAGTTTGATAAAGCGGGGCGTCCGAAGCCCAAGGCCGACGGCAATCTTGTGCGCGTCGCCGGCGAAGGAACGGCCGCCCTTGAACCCGGTGCGACGTTCAAGACCAGCGGCGATCATGCCGTGACCGGCGTCACCTCGCCGACGGCGATCTCGTTCGGTAATGACGGTAGTCTTTACGTCGCCGAGACGCATCGGTTCCGCTTCGGTGTCGAAGACGATCGCAGTAATCTCTTCTGGTATCACGACGACCTCGCTGCCAAGACCACCGCCGATCGCTTAGCCCTGCACAAGAAGTGGGAGGCCAAACGCTCCCACGAGTGGATGACGGCCAAGTCCGAGGTCATCCGCTATTTAGGTGGCGAGCAGGCCGACGGCACTTTCACGACCCAGAAAGTCTTCGCCGAGAAATTCAACGACGTGCTCGATGGTACGGGTGCCGGCGTCATGGTGTGGGATGACAACGTCTACTTCGCCTGTATTCCGAAACTCTGGATGCTGCATGACGCCAAGAACGACGGCGTCTCCACCGAACGTAAGGTGATTGAGGAAGGCTTCGGTGTCCGCGTTTCCCTCTCTGGCCATGATATGAATGGCTTCGCCATCGGACCCGACGGCCGCGTCTGGGGTACCATCGGCGACCGTGGTTTCAATTTCACCACGAAGGAAGGGAAGAAATATGATTCTCATAATCGCGGGGCGATCTTCCGCTTCGAACCCGACGGCACGAACTTCGAAGTCGTCCACTTCGGTCTGCGTAATCCGAAGGAAATCGCCTTCGATGAATTCGGTAATGCTTTCTCGGTGGATAATAATTCCGACCAAGGTGATGCCGCGCGCGTCGTTTATGTCGTCGAAGGGGCTGATTCCGGCTGGGAAATGGAACACCAGGCGATGCACACGTTCCACCGCGAAATCGGCCTCGAACAGCGGCCGCTTTCCCGCTGGATGACCGAGAAGGTCTGGGAGCTCCAGAATTCTGCCCAACCTGCGTTCATCATTCCACCGGCTGCTTACATCTCTTCCGGCCCTTCGGGCCTGACTTATCACCCCGGCGCAGGTTTTCTTGAATCCGAAGCCCAGCATTTTCATATTTGCGATTATCGCGGTTCGGCCGGGGCTTCCGGCATCTGGTCTTTCAAGATGGAGCCAGCGGGTGCCGGCATGAAGATGACCGAATCACACCAACTCCTGTGGGGCGTCGCCGCGACCGATATCGAATACGACTGGAAGGGACGACTGGTCGTCGCCGACTTTATCACCGGTTGGGAGTCTCATGACGCTGGCCGCATCATCACGCTGGAGGCCAATAATGTTATGAAGCCCGATGCCGTCGCGACGGTGGCAAATCTGATCAAAGGCGGATTCACTAAGTCTTCGTCCGCTGATTTGGCCAAGCTGCTTTCGCACGCTGACCAACGTGTGCGTCTGCGCGCCCAGATCGAACTAACCTGCCGACCGGATGCTGCCGACCGTTTCGAGGCCGCTACCAAATCGGATAACGCCTTCGAACGCCTCCATGGCGTCTGGGGTCTTGGCATCCTTGCCCGTCGTGGTGCCGCCATCGCCCCTGGTGAAGCTTTCAGTGGCAAGCCTACGCCCGTGGCACCGCTCGCCGAGCGTGCCGCCGCGGCGCAGCGTCTCGTGCCTTTGCTTGCCCATGCCGACGCCGAAGTCCGTGCGCAGGCCGTCCGTGCGCTTGAAGAAGCCCCGCTGAAGGGCAACGACCTTCCGCTCGGTAAATTGATCCTCGATCCGTCTGTGCGCGTCCGTTCTTTCGCCGCCATCGCCGCGGGTCGACTGGGTGCCGATAAGACTCTTCCCGAAATCCTTGCGATGCTGAAAGAGAATGCGGATAAGGACCCCGTGCTTCGTCACGCTGGGTCTTTTGCGATCGACTTGATCTGTCAGAACACCGCCGCGTTGGAGGCCGTCGCCCAGGATGCTAATGAATCTGTCCGTCTGGCGGTGGTGATCGCTCTCCGCCGTCGCCTTGATGCTTCGGTGTCACGCTTTGTTGCTGACCGCTCGGTGTTGGTCGCCGACGAGGCCATCCGGGCGGTCCACGATTTAAGCCTCGAAGCGGGCCGTCCCGCCGTCGCCGCCTTGATCGATCATTTAGAGACTCGGGAATGGACGACGTTCATGCTCCGTCGCCTGACCCATAGCGCCTTCCGGCTTGGCGGAGAACGGAATGCCGCCCGCGTGGTAGCGATCGCCGTGAACGAAAAACTTCCGGTCGAGGCCCGCACCGAAGCCCTGCGTCTGCTGGCGCAGTGGTCTAATCCCTATCCGGTTGATCAATCTACGGGCCATTGGGCTCCGTTACCCTCGCGCGACGCGAAGGAACTCCGGGCTAGCCTGAGCGCCGGTCTTCCCGCTTTGCTGAAGGGTGATTCTGATATCCTCCGTGCCTCCTTAGAACTCGTCGAACAGTACAAGCTCGAAGTCGCTTCGCTCTCGAACGAACTGCTTTCGAGTCTGGTCGCTAACGTTAAGTTGAGCGGTTCCGCTCGGGCGAAAGCTTTGGAGTTATGGCTTGAACGTAAGCCTGCAGATTTCACTGAGGTCGCCGGTAAGTATGCCAAGGATACGCAGGACGACGTGGCCATGGTGGCCGTCGGCGCCTTGGCGCACCTGAATCCGGCGCAAGGCCTCATCGAGCTTGCGAAGGCGGTGACGGCGCCTTCTGCGGCCCGTCAGCAAGGTGCTTGGAAGGCCCTTGGGAAGTTACAGGCTGCCGGAGCCGAAACGCTCTTCATTGAGCACCTTAAAGCCCTCGAAAAAGCTAAAGGGATTTCCCCTGCCGCCATTGAGCTGCTCGCCGCGGCTTCGCTTCGGGCTGAGCCTGCCGTCGTAGCCGCGCTCGCCTCGATGCAGAAAGCCTTGGTCGAGGGTGCGGACAAACTTTCCAAATGGATGCCGGCCCTCGAAGGCGGCGATGCCAAGAATGGCTTCGCACTCTTTCAGGCACTTCCTGCCGGCCAGTGTCTGCGCTGCCACCGGGCTTCCGATGACGTGCATGCCGCTGGCGGTGAAGCCGGTCCGAATCTCGTCGGCGTGGCCAAGCGCGGTGATCGTCGCTACTTGCTCGAATCAATCGTCAACTCCGGTGCCGTCGTCGTCGCAGGCTATGGTTCGGTGAATATCGAGCTCGCGAATGGCGGGGCCTTGGTGGGAGCGTTGCTCAAGGATGCGCCGGACTTCGTGGATATCGACGTCGCTGGTAGCCGCTGGCGAGTCGCGCGCAAAGATATTAAGTCCATGACTGCACCGGTTTCCGGCATGCCTATTTTGGATGCCGTACTTTCGCTTAATGAAGTCCGCGACTTGGTCGCTTGGCTCTCGACCTTGGATAAAGAAGCCAAGGCGGCTAAGGGCGCAAAGGCTGCAAAACCCGCCACGCCGGCCGAACCTAAGCCCTTGGATATTTCGACGATCAAGCCGGTCGCAGCCGCCGCTGGAGTCGATCCAGCTGTGATGGCGGCCGGCAAACAGGACTTCATGCTCTGCATGGCCTGTCACGGACCCAACGCCGAAGGCACGGTGATCGCGCCGCCCTTGGCCCTGTCGAATTGGGTCAATGGTCCGGTGGAAAACCTGATTCGCATTCAGCTCCGCGGTTTGCAGGGGCCGATCAAAGTTTCGGGTAAGGATTACGTTACGCCTGTGCCCATGCCGGCGCAAGCGCAGCAGACCGACGAGCAAATCGCCGCCGTCCTGACTTATGTGCGCAATAGTTTCGGCAATTCCGCCCCGGCCGTAAAGCCGGAGCAGGTCAAGGCGTTGCGCGGCGAAGTCGGTAAGCCGCCGTTAACGGCCGCCGAATTGGTACCGACAAAATAAAAATCATCCTCTGAACTTGGCTCGGCCCCTTCTTGGGTCGGGCCAAGTTTAGTTTACCTTATCGCGGCTAATTAACATGCCGTTTGGGTTCCGGAATTCCACGAATTCGATGCCCGCCCGTGGCACGATGACGGTAGCTTGCGGTATCGACTTGTGAGATTGTTTAACGCCAGGCTTTTCTTCCACCGTGGCGACGAGTACCCTGCCGTCGCGTTCAGTCTTCAGGAAGCGCACTTCGGTGCTGAAGTTAGTCTCGTTTTGCGTATACGTGAGCACCATTTCCTTAGAGAAATCTGGGGCCACGGCGTTTTGCCCATTGAGTGCGGCAGGCTGGTAGGTATCGGCGAAAGCCTGGGTCTCGGTGAGGATGGCGGTAGAAACGCCGAATGGTCGATTCATGGCGCTGGGTCCTGGCGAATCGTTTTTTTGCACCCTGAAGAATCGTTCGAGCGGACGAAAAGCGACTGGGGTCAGGTCGGCCTTGGGGACGTTCTTAAGATTGATAAGACCCGCGCGGCCGTCGGGCAGGATGCCGATTTCAGCGGCCAGGCTGCCTTGGTTGCGCAATTGCTCCCATTTCCGTCCTTCGCCTTCCTTGACGTAAAAAGCTTCGATACCGAAGCGGAAGCCATTACGTCGGGTGAGGCCTCTGAGGTAGGTGCCAGCGTTTGGCCGTGAGAGTGTTGGCGTGCCTGCCTCGCCGAAACCCTCGGCGTTCTTGGTTAAGGGCAGGAAAATCAGGGTGTCGTCCGGCAGCTGTCAGTAGGGCGCGCGCATGCTCCTGTTATTTTTGGTTTCGGGATGAAGTTTGTGCCACTCCTCATCGAGTAAGCGCTCTTGCCAGTGGTGAACGGGGCTGAAGTCGTAGCTTAGAATCACATAGTCGCCTTTCAGTAGATCGCGCGGGTCGATGGGGCGGCAGCGGAGGGTGAAACGTTCCCCTGAGGCCATCGGTTGGTGATGATGCCAGACCATCCAGCCGATCGTTCCGGCCTGCATCGCACCGGCACCGATGAGCAAGAGACGGGCGTACGGCTTGGCTTTGCTGATCAAGGCTTCCATCCACGCCGGACGGTAATCCGCCATTTCAGTAGAGAGGTTGTTTTCGCTCTGGGTTTTCCATACGCGCGCGAGAACGAAAAGAATGACCCCGATGAGAGCGAAAAATCCGGCCATCGTGAGCATGCCGAGGTCGTGTCCGATGTCTACATAGCGCGTGATAAGCCACGAGAGGAAAACCAATGAACCATAAACGTAGGGCCGAAGCCGGCCTTCGTTGAGTCCCAGCCGGATCAGCCAGACGGCCAAGGCGAGCGTGCTGAAGTTGGCGATTGCCTTGATGACGACGCCGCCAATCGGGCTTTGCGTAAAATCGTAATTGTTCGCGATGCCGATGAGGAGCGTTGCGCATGCGATACCAGCGGGCCAGATACGTAAAGTCAGTTGCGAGCGGACGGCGGACCAGAGGGCGAGCAGGGCGAGGCTAAGGATGAGCAGGCTGGTTAAGGTCTCCAACTTAAAGAAATCCGAGCGGTGGGTGCTGTTGATGTCGCCGAGGAGCAGTGTGATTACGGTGACGCCGACGCCGCCGATGAAACGCCAGCCGCGCGCCCGAGCATCGCCGGTCGTATGGAGGGAAGCTATGACCAGGGGTAGGACAAAGTAAGGTATGCCGATGTCGCCTCCGAAATAAATCCACGAGAACATCGTCGCCCAGGCTACGGCACCAGCGAGAGCCGGCCGGGCTTTGCGATACGCCGCCCAGGTCGCCGGCGCGAGGAGCGCGAAGAACACAAGCCGATGATTAGCCGCCTGGTTGTGCCATTCCGCCCCGAAGCCGAAACTTTGTGATTCGTAACTAAGCCAGACGCCTGCCAGAATGAGGCCGCCGAGGTAAAGCAATGTCGAGTCGAGCAAGACCGCGAAGGGTAAGGTGCCGATACACCAAGCCAGGATTGCATCCGGGCTATGCGCGTCGAGGTGGTAGATCTGCCCGGTAAGCGCAATCGCGGCGCCGAACATGATGCATCCTGCGAGGTGCCCTAGGACGGAGCCTTGGCGTGAGTGGCGGTTCGAATACCAAAGCCCGATGCCTTGGAGGCCGATGAGACCGCCGAGAACCGTGGCCAAGCGCCCCGAGCGCGAAAGGTCATCCCAGTTATGTCCAATGACAAGAAGGAGGGCGGCGCCCAGCAGGAGCACGCCGAAGGTGCGCAGGGCGAAGGCGAGGCGACCGCTGGTGACATCTTCTTCGGGGTAGCGGGCGAGGAGGCGTTCGCGTTGTCCGGCGGGCAGTAGTCCGTCCTGTTGCCAGAGTTGAGATTCTTTTTCCAGCCATGCGCGGAAGCCTTGAGGGAGGGACATACGGACAATTTAGCGTCCAGAGGCGGGGGTGAAAGCCGGAAAGCGTGCCCCGGGCATCGAAAAATTAATATCAATGATCGGGCTGGCCGATACGCCCAACAAAAAGCCCCGGGGTCGCCGGGGCTTCGTGAGGAGAGGTCCCGTCGCCTTAGGCGATGGTGACTTCTTTATTGAGGTAGACGTCTTGGATCGTGTGCAAGAGCTTAGCGCCTTCGGCGATTGGGCGTTGGAACGCCTTACGACCGGAGATGAGGCCCTGGCCACCGGCACGCTTATTGATGACGGCCGTCTTGACGGCTTCGGCGAAGTCATTGTTGCCGGAAGGACCGCCGGAGTTGATCAGGCCGATACGGCCCATGTAGCAGTTGGCGACCTGGTAGCGGGTGAGGTCGATCGGGTGATCGGTCGAAAGGTCGGTGTACATGCGCTTGTCGATCTTGCCGTACGAAGATTCCGTGGCCTGGATGGCCAGGTAGCCGCCGTTGTTTTCCGGAAGCTTCTGCTTGATGATGTCGGCGCAGATGGTGACTCCGAGGTGGTTGGCTTGGCCGGTGAGGTCGGCGGACACGTGGTAATCTTTGTCCTTCGTCTTAAAAGCGTTGTTGCGGGTGTAGCACCAGAGGACCGTCGCCATGCCCATTTCGTGGGCGGCTTGGAAGGCGTGGGAGACTTCGATGATCTGGCGATTGGTTTCGGCGGAGCCGAAG
>CAINMU010000086.1 GCA_903850885.1 uncultured Opitutia bacterium
GAACTGAATGGCAAAGGGAAGAACAAGCGGCCGATGTATGACCTGCGCAAACCGGAAGTCAGGGAGTATTGGCTCCAGGATATTGGGCGGATGCTGGCCGAACCTTCTCTGGATGGGGTATTTCTGGATGCCTACGCGAAGGTGAGCTTCGGCCCGGTTAAGCGGGCCAC
This sequence comes from uncultured Opitutia bacterium, assembly GCA_903850885.1. Lineage (GTDB taxonomy): Bacteria > Verrucomicrobiota > Verrucomicrobiia > Opitutales > UBA953 > UBA953. Next base: position 171 of record CAINMU010000086.1, read on the forward strand.
CCAACAGGATCCGCCGACGGATTTCATCAAGGGATACTCCATGATGATGGACGAACTGCTCAAACGGAGGGCCAATACCGACAAGCTCGTCATTGGGAATTATCTCCGGGCCACCAGCGAGGACTGCCAAATCCCCGAAGTGATGAAGTATCTCGACGGTTCTTACCTCGAAGCCTTCGAGAACGTTAAGCCCTCCCCCTCCGACCCCCAAGCCTATGAAAAGTATGTGGCTAAGGGTATCGCCGCGGTGCAGCAGGTCGCTCAGGCCGGCAAGATGATCATCTTACGCCTGCACGCGACGGACGATGCGGAAGGTGTGGACGAGGCCGGCGATGCCGCCGGAGGCGCTGGGAGCGAATCAAAGTCTTCGCATAAATTTTACCAGAACCTGGAGTATAAACTGGCCCTGTTTCTGATCTGCGCCGAGCGGCACTCCTACCTCAGCTACTACACTCCGGCCCCGGCGAAAACTTCCGAGGAATTGGCTCCGGACCTGCCGGAATTCAAGAAGCCGCTTGGTCCGCCCCTGGGACCGGCGGTCAAGAACGGTTTCACCTACACGCGGGAATTCCAATACGCCAGCGTGTGGCTCGACCTCACGAAACGACAGGGACGAATCACCTGGAAGGCGAGTTACCCCCAAGCGAAGACATTTTCGCCCCGTCACGGTGACGATCAAGTCCCGGTGGGTGCCTTGGAGTGCCGGATCGAGTTTGATCGTCCAATCAAGAAGGGTGCCGGCACCATCAGCCTCCATCGCCTGAGCGACCGGCAGAAGCTAGCGTCGGTGTTGGTCGAATCCGATGCCGTCTCGTGTCCTGACGACAAGACCGTAATCGTCCGGTTTCCCGCCGGTGTGGAAGCGAAAACGACGTATTCGGTCACGGTGGACAAAGGAGCCTTTCACGACGTGGAGAACATGAAGTTCCTCGGCATGCCGGTGCTCGGAGAGTGGAAGTTCACGACGCGGTCCAAATAATAGACATATAAATCTACCATGAAACCCACCCTCGCCCTCCTCGCCGCCCTACTGCTGGCACCGCTGGCCGCAACTTACGCCGCGTCTCCTCCCGCGAGCAAACCTAACATCATTTTCATCTTCGCCGATGACTGGGGCTGGGGCGACTTTTCGTGCCACGGGCATACGTGGTTGAAAACGCCGAATCTGGACCGGCTCGCGCGAGAGGGCACAGATTTCCAGCAGTTCAATGTGCTCAATCCCGTCTGCTCGCCGAGCCGCTCGGCGGTGATGACGGGGCATTATCCGGCACGGTATTCCGTGCATCAGCACTTCGCGGCGCCGGCACAGAACCACGAGCGCGGCATGCCGGACTGGCTCGATCCGAAGGCGCCGACGCTGCCGCGTTTTCTCAACCGGGCGGGTTATCGAACGGCGCATTTCGGAAAGTGGCATCTGACCAATGCGCAGACCGAAGGCGCGCCCAAACCGGAGGCGTATGGCTACGATGAGTCCGCAGTCTTTAATGGCGGCGCGGGCTGGCCTTCCGCTGGATTGCACGATGCGGCGAAGGACACGGCGAGCTTCATCAAGGTGAATCGGGACAAGCCGTTCTTCATCAATGTGTGGCTGCACGAGAGCCACACGCCACATGTACCCACGCAGGAATCCATGGAAAAGTGGAAACACCTCGATGCGCAGAAACAGGTCTATTCCGCCGTCATCACGGATGGCGACAATGCGGTCGGCACGATCCTCGATGCACTAAAGACCGAAGGCTTGGCGGACAACACTCTCGTCATGTTCTCCAGCGACAACGGCCCGGAATGGACCGCGCCAAAATCTGGACCGAATAAGTTCGATCCCGATGCCCAGGTGACCGGCTACGACGCATACTACAGCATCGGCCAGACTGGCGGTCTGCGTGGGCGCAAGCGCAGCCTATTTGAAGGCGGTGTGCGCGTGCCCTTCATCGTGCGCTGGCCCGGGCATACTCCCGCGGGTGCGAAAAACGATACGACGGCATTCACTGCGGTGGACTTGCTGCCGACTCTCTGCGCCGCAGCGGGCGTGACTTTGCCTGCTGACTACCAAGGCGACGGTGAGAACCTGCTCGCGACCCTCGAGGGCAACGCCACCAAGCGCAATCGTCCTATCTTCTGGGAATGGCTCGGCAACAAGACCGAACCCGACTGGTGGCCGCGTCTCGCTGTGCGCGACGGCGATTGGAAACTCGTGATGACCGACGATGCGAAGCGGGTCGAACTGCATCGCCTCACCGACGATCGCGCCGAGGCCGCCGATATGGCGAAGGATCATCCCGAAGTCGTCGCTCGCCTGACCAAACTCGCGGTCGCCTGGAAAGCCACGCTGCCCAAGGCACCGAATCCGGAGTGTGTGAGCAAGCAGTCCATTTCCGAAAAGCCCAACGCGCCGAAGCCCGGCGCCAAAAGCTCTGCTGTCACGCCCGAGATCCGCGCCAAAGCCTTCACCCGCTGGGACACCAACAAGGACGGCTTCATTACCCTCGAAGAATACCAAGCCGGACTGAAAGGTCAGGACAACCTCGATGACCGATTCAAGAACTTCGACAAAAACGGCGACGGGAAACTCAGTCGCGAGGAGTTCGTCGGGCCGGCTGGAAAGTAGGCATCATAAGAAAAAAGCCTAAGTCCTTCCATCGTGCTAAGATGCCCCTCTGACAGGGCCATCTGGCACCCCTAGGGCGACGATTCGGTACCTTTACTAAACGACAGACCATGACGGGGCGACATTGTCGCCGGCAGTCTGGGATTGTTGTAGAAAGCAGCGAGGGATTGGCCTAAAAATGCGTTACCCCGATGCGACTCTTTCTTGCACTCCTTTGCGCCCAGCTTCCGCTGGCGGAACTTCATGCCGCGGAACCCCCTGCCCGGCCCAACATCCTGCACATCCATGCGGATGACCATCGATCCGATGGTGCGCGGGCGCTCGGCAACCCGGTAGTGGTCACTCCCAATATCGATGCCCTGGCCGAACGCGGGATGGTCTTCACCCATTGCTACACCATGGGCTCGATGGTCGGCGCCGTCTGCACGCCCAGCCGCACGATGATGCTCACCGGCCGCTCGTGGCAACGCATCCCGGGAGCCAAAGGAGCGACTCCCAATGCGGCCGAGCCAGCGACCTTCCTACCCCGGGTCATCGCCGCAGCCGGCTACCAGACCTGGCACATGGGAAAACAAGGCAACGGCTTCCCTGCCGGTTTGAAGGAATTTCAAACCAGCATCATCGATGATGCCAAAACCCTCAACGACCCTCTGACCGACCGCGCGCACTGCAGCCAGCGTCTCGCCGACCAGACAATTGGCTTCCTGAAGTCGCGCGCTGCAAACAAAGAAAATAAGCCCTTTTACATCTATATCGCCCCACCCGTCCCGCACGACCCGCGTTCCGCCGAGCCCCAATTTCATAAGCTTTACGATCCCAGCAAAATCCCGCTTTCCCCGGCCTTCCTGCCGCAGCATCCTTTCGACAACGGCGAAATGTCCGTCCGCGACGAAATGCTCGCCCCTTGGCCGCGTACGGAAGCGGACACCAAACAACAGAACGCCGATTACTATTCATGCGTCACCGGACTGGACCATCACATCGGGCGCATCTTAGCCGAACTCAAAGCCAGCGGGCAATGGGACAATACCATCATCATCTTCAGCGGCGATAATGGCCTTTCGCTCGGTGAACACGGCCTGTTCGGCAAACAAAACCTCTATGAGTTCGGCGGCATGCACGTGCCGCTCATCATCGCAGGCCCTGGTATCCCCAAGGGCAAAAGCGAGGCGTTGGTCTACCTGATGGACCTCTTCCCCACCTTTGCGGAATTCGCCGGCGGCAAGACACCTGAAGGCGTCGAAGGCAAAAGCCTCGTCCCGATCCTGAGCGGACAGGTGACGAAAGTCCGCGACGTGCTTTACACCGGTTACCGCAATTGCCAGCGCGCCATCCGTGATGACCGTTGGAAACTCATCCATTATCCGCTGGTAGACCGCACGCAGTTCTTCGACCTTCAGAATGACCCGCACGAGCTCAAGAACCTTGCCGACCAGCCCGCGCACGCGGCGAAGATCGCTGAACTCACGGCGTTACTGACGAAAGAGATGGCCGCGCGTGGGGACAATTATCCGCTGACCGTCGCCAACCCCCAGCCTGCTGAATGGACCCCTCCGACCGGCGGAAAAAAATCCGAGAGGCAAGCCAAGGCGAAGTCCAACGCAGCCGCCAAAGGTAAAACCATCGAGCGCTGAATCAAAAATATCCTTAGACCTTAGCATGAAACGCTTCCTGCTCCTACTCGTCGCCGCACCTTTACTGGCCATTGAATACGCCCATAAGCCGGCGGACCCTCAGCCGACGGGTTGGCCGCTCACGCCCGAAGAGAAAGCCTTCATCGCGAAGCCAGAGTTCGAACGTCGTCCCGGCCGCGAGGTGAACAAGCACCTCCCTCACCTCTGGCCTGCCGTCCCGACCGCCGGCTCCTGGGGTGGCACTTCTTGGGTCGATACGCACGCGAAGCTGGTCACCTACGTCCAGGCCAACCCGGGGCCCTGTGATGTGCTCCTCGTCGGCGACTCAATCACCCAGCAATGGGGCAGCCCGCTCGACAAGGGCGTGCTGAACGCCGCTTGGCTGAAGGCCTTCCCTGACGCGAAGACGATCAACATCGGCATCGGCGGCGACAAAGCCCAGAACGTGCTCTGGCGTCTCGATCACGGCGGGGTCGACGGACTCAAGCCCCGCGCGGTCGTGCTGATGATCGGTAATAACAACATGTTCTTCTCGCCCGAGACCGGCGTCGCCGCCGCCGCCCAAGGCGTGAAGGCTTGCCTCGCCAACCTGCGCGAGAAATTCCTCGAAGCCGACGTGGTCGTCGCGAAGATCCTGCCCTGCCACGCGCCGAAGGTGCGCTTCTACGAGGACATCCTCCTGACCAACGCCGAAATCGATAAGCTGAAGCTCGACGTCGACCCGAAGGTCAAAGTACTCGATCTAACGAAGGACTTCCTCAACGCCGACGGCACGATCAAGCAGGCGCTCTTCACTCCGGATAATATCCACCTATCCTTAGCTGGCTACGAAGTCTACGCCCAGAAGCTGGCCCCGCTGCTGAAGCCAGCGTTAGCTCGTTAAGCCTCGGAACGGGATTGCAGGCTGGAGGGATTCGGCTGACATCAGCCCATCCCCATGCGCCTCCTGCTGCTCGCTCTGCTCGGCCTCTTCGCCGCCCTCCCCGCCCAGGACATCGTCATCTACGGCGGCACCTCTGGCGGGATCACCGCGGCCATCCAGGCGGCCCGCGAAGGCCGGACGGCCGTACTCATCGAACCGACGAAGTTCCTCGGCGGCCTGACCACTGGCGGCCTCGGCGCCACTGATATCGGCAATAAGAAGGCCATCGGCGGGATTTCCCGTGAGTTCTATACCGCCATCGCGAAGTACTACGCCGACGACGCCAAGTGGGCCCACCATACGCGCGAGGAATATTTCTCCAAGCGCCCCCACGGCAACGCGGCCGACGAAGGCACGATGTGGACCTTCGAACCGCACGTGGCCTCCGCGGTCTACGACCAGATGCTCAAGGCCGTCGGAGACAAGGTGACGGTCGTATACGGTGAACGCCTCGACCTCAAGAAGGGCGTGATCAAGGACGGCACCCGCATCGTGAAGATTGTCATGGAGAGCGGACGTGAGTTCTCGGGCAAGATGTTCATCGATGCGACCTACGAAGGCGACCTGATGGCCAAGGCCGGCGTCAGCTATCACGTCGGCCGCGAGGCCAACGCTACCTACGGCGAGACGCTCAACGGCGTCCAGGTCGGCCATGCGAAGTCCCACCAGTTCAAGGTCGAGGTCGACCCTTATGTGAAGAAAGGCGACCCCACCAGCGGCCTGCTCCCAGGCATCGAGAAGGAGATCCCCGGCCCCGACGGCTCAGGAGACCGCAAGGTGCAGGCCTATAATTTCCGCATGTGCACGACGGACGTGCCGGAGAACCGCCGTGACTGGGAGAAGCCGGCCAACTACGATGAGCGCTGGTTCGAGCTCGCCCTCCGCAACGTCGAGGCGGGCGAAGACCGTGACTCTTGGGCACCGGGGCTGATGCCCAACCGCAAGACAGATACAAATAACAAATTCGCCATCAGCACCGACTTCATCGGTCAGAACTGGGACTACGCTGACGCCGATTACGCCACCCGGGCCAAGATCTGGCAGGCCCATGAGGACTGGCAGAAGGGGC
>CAINMU010000087.1 GCA_903850885.1 uncultured Opitutia bacterium
AGGCAGAGATGCAGAACTCAAAGGGGGCAGCATAGGGAGACCGGATAATTAGCTGGGGCATATGACCGAAGCATTAATCCCGGTCTCCGGTTTCCCCTTGAGCAAGGGATTGTTTGGGGTGGCGGGTGGTTGGGTCGGAAAGGCTGGTAACCTTTGGCGGGTGGGGTTGTCTTAAGGCTACCCCGATGCGACTGTTATGTGCCTTCCTGCTCACCTTGCTGGCCTTGCCGGCGGCTGAGCCGTTATACGATCAGAAGAACCTGGCGGCTTGGTGCATCGTGCCGTTCGACAACCAGAAGCGCACGCCGGAGCAGCGTGCCGCGATGGTGGCGAAGATGGGCATCACAAAGGTCGCCTATGATTGGCGGCCGGAGCATGTCGCCGAATTCGAACAGGAGATCCTGGCATATAAGAAAAACGGCATCGAATACTTCGCTTTCTGGTCTTATCACGAAGAAGCCTTCCGGCTGTTCGAAAAGTATCAGTTGCACCCGCAGATCTGGGTGATTGCCGGTGGCAAAGGGGAGACTCAGGAAGCCAAGGTCAAGAGCGCCGCAGAGGGCCTCTTGCCGACCATCGCCAAAGCGGCGAAGATCGGGAGCAAGCTCGCCGTCTACAATCACGGCGGTTGGTCGGGCGAGCCCGAGAACATGGTGGCGATTTGCGAGTATCTGAAAAAGAACCACGCCGTCACCAACGTCGGGGTTGTCTACAACCTTCATCACGGCCATGGTCACCTTGACCGGCTGGACGAGGCGCTGAAGCTCATGTTGCCGCATCTCCTGTGCGTGAACCTGAATGGGATGGACGTCGGCGGCGATGCCAAGGGTCGCAAGATCCTGCCCATCGGTGCCGGCACCCAGGATCTCAAGGTCTTGCGTCAGGTCCGGGCCAGCGGTTATGCCGGCGTCATCGGTATTCTTAATCATACCATGGAGGACGCCGAGGGGCGTCTGCTGGATAATCTCGATGGCTTACGGCATCTCGTTCCGCAGCTGGATGATCTGCCTCCTGGGCCCAAGCCCAAGTATCGGACGTTCGCCGTCGGCGCGCCTACTGGGGCCAAGCCTACCTTGGTCGTCGCGGATGAAGCGCCGAAGGGTGAGCCGTCACTATCGCCCGAGTTTGGCAAGGCTTTGCGGGGAGGCCAAGTGGTGGATGCCTCACCCGATGCCTTTCGCTGGCCTTGCAGCGTCGAAGCCCGCGTCCGCTTGGACTCTAAGAAGGGCTTTAATATCATCGCCGCCGTCGGCCCGAAGAGCTCGCCCCGGCATTGGGAACTCTACTCACACCAAGGCAGTGGGTATTTCAGCGTCTACCTGCCGGGTCGTGGAGGCGATTTCTCCTCCAAGGTCGATATCACGGACGGCAAGTGGCACGACGTCATCGCTAGCATGGACGATCAAGCCGTCACCTTGTGGGTGGATGGGAAAATCGTTTTCGCGCGTGCTCCAAAGCCCTACCAAGAAGCGCCGGTGCCTGATAAGCTGGCTTTTGGTCGGCTGGTCGAGGGCGGTATCGGGTGCGACGGACTGGTGGATGACGTCCGGATCTCGCGCGGGGTAATGAAGCCGCGGAAGACGGAGGGACCTCGTCTGACGATGGACAATACCATTGGACTTTGGAGTTTCGACTCACTCGGCGCGGCCCTTCCACGCGGACCGACGCCGCCGATCACCGCCTTCGATCCGGAGCGCACGCCTTTACGTCCGGATCAGGATCCGTTTGCCGCACATCCCGTGAACCGGGATAGGGTCTTTGATTTCTACGCCAAGCAGGCCATCGCCTTCGCCGGCGTCACGCCCCAGCCGGCGTTGTTGCCGTCCTATCCTGGACTCGACGGCGGTAAGCAGGGACATTGGGGGAACCAGAATGATGCCGTCACGTGGAAGGACGGTCGCTGGGGGGCGTCAGACCTCGGTAATCTTTTCAGCGGCGTACTGCGGGTAGACGGTATGACCGTGACCAAGGCGGTCTGGGTGCGGAAGGGTGATGAAGCCGCCGCGTTCGATCCCGAGACGCTGAGTTTCCGGGCGCGCTGGCGAGGTGGCTTCGTGCGCCTGAGCGAGTTCCGTCATGGCTTCGCAAGCGGGCCAGCCGTCGTCGGCAAGACTTTCGCCCGGGATAAGAATCCGTTACCGCTCAAGGGCGCCCGTTATCTCGGGTTCTATCGTCACGGGGAGGAAGTGATCTTCGCTTATGAGCAGGATGGTCGACGTCGGCTCGTAGCTGCCTGGCAGACCGACGAAGCCACGCTGGAGCCTTTAACCCGCGGAGGTCCGGCGCGCTGGTCCAAGGAGTTCACGACGCCCATCACTCGCGGTACGCAGAAGCCTTTCGCCGTCGATACCATTGGCGTGCCCTTTGAGAATCCCTATGGCGCGTTATTCTTCATCAGCGGGATCGACTTCCTGCCTGATGGAGCTGCGGCGGTCTCCACCATGACCGGTGAGGTCTGGCTGGTCAGGGGTTTAGCGGGCGACCAGGCCGTCTGGCGGCGGTATGCGACCGGCTTGCATCAGGCCTTGGGTGTCAAAGTCGTCGACGGCAAAGTGCACGTCCTTGGGCGCGATCAGATCACCCGTCTGCATGACCTCAATGGCGACGGCGAGGCTGACTACCACGAATGTCTCTTCAACCGCTTCGCCACGTCGCCCGGCGGCCATGATTTCGTCGTCGGCTTGGAGCGGGACGACACCGGCCGTTTTTATGTAGCCTCGGGTAATCAAGGCCTCCTGCGGCTGACCCTGCCGGACAAGGTCGAGGTGCTCGCCACCGGCTTGCGTAATCCGAACGGCGTCGGCGTCTCGGCGGACGGACGATTCATCACCTCCAGCGTCCAGGAAGGCGATTGGACGCCGTCGTCGGCCGTCTGCTTGGTCGAAGCCGGCATTAGTGAGGGCGCGCATTTCGGCTGGGGTGGTCCGAAGGACGGCAAGTCACCGACGCCGCCTTTGGTGCATCTCCCGCGCGGGGAGGACAACTCCAGTGCTGGACAGCTTTTCCTCGGGACTGGACGTTGGCCTTCGTTGGCGGGGGAGGGGAATCTCCTGCATTTCTCTTTCGGGACCGGCAGTGCCTGGACCATCAGCCGTCAGAAAGTCGGCGGAGTCTGGCAGGGCGCGGCGCAACGTCTCACTGGCGCTTTCCGTTCGGGGGCCCAGAACGGCCGATTCAATCCCGCGGATGGTCATCTCTATGTCGCCGGCATGCAAGGCTGGGGCAGCTATACCCCGGATGATGGCTGCTTGCAACGCGTCAGGCATGTCGGCGGGGCGCCGATCCTAGTCGGTCATGAGGTGCGCGACAACGGCGTCCTGCTGAAGTTCGACAGTCCTGTCCGGGCGTCCGAACGGGTCAAGCCGTTCGCGCAGGCCTGGAATTATCGTTACAGCCGGTCGTACGGTTCGCCGGAGTATTCCGTGCGTCATCCTGAGAGCGTCGCGCATGACGTGCTGTTGGTTGAAGGTGTGCATGCGGATCCTTCCGGTCGGATGATCTTCGTACACCTTCCGCAGCTCCTGCCGTGCAGTCAGCTCCATATCAGGATTGGAGAGGACGCAGAGGTTTTCCTTTCTGCACACGCGCTGGGCGAACCTTACAAGGATTTCACAGGTTATCGGGCCGTCACCAAGCAGCCGGCGCATGCGCACGGAGCCCCGGCGATCGCGTCAGGAGCCGGGCGTCCGGTGCGTTGGGAAAGCGAACTGTGCGGCCCTGATCCTGTTGTCCTGAAGATTCAGGCCGGCAGCGCCTTGAATTACCTTCAGAAGGAGCTCAAGGCCAAGGCCGGACGGGCCGTTGCGCTGACCTTTGAGAATCCCGACATCATGCCGCACAATTGGGTGCTCGTGAAGCCTGGGGCGGAGGAGCGAGTCGGAACGGCCGCGGCCTTGATGGTGTCGCTCCCCGACGGCATGGAACGGCACTACGTGCCCGAGTCGGCCGACGTCCTTGTCCACACGCGTATCCTCGAGCCTGGCAAGAAGACCACCGTCTATTTCACCGCCCCCAAGGAGCCGGGGCGATACACGTACCTGTGTTCGTTTCCCGGTCATGCGCAGCTCATGCGTGGGGTGCTGGTGGTGGAGTAGTCGCCCGCGGAGCGGGCGAGGGGGCATGTGGGCAAGTTGACCCGTTGACAAGGGATACAGCGATACAGGCTAAAGGCACGGAGGCTCGGTGGATCAAAGCAAGAAGTGCAAAAGTGCAAATCGGCCTGCGGCCTGTGCAAAGGTGCAAAAGTTAGATTCACCCGATGCTGGTCGCGGGTGGTTGGGTCGGAAAAGCGGGTGACCTTTGGCGTTGCGGCGGGCAGGGACGGGGTGAAAATCGGAATATGGAAAAATCCAAGGCCCGTATCGTCCTTCGCTTCGCGCTCGTTGCCCTGTTCGCGCTTCTCGCTTTATCCATCGGGTTGGCTTTCGTGGCGGATAAGTTACTGCCTGAGACACTGGCTGAGTGGTATCGGGCTGATTCAGCCGGCGACTTCGAGTTTACCGACCTGCTCACCCTGCTGTTCTGGGGTGCCGGCGTCTTGTTGTTCCTCGTCAGTATGGGCGGCTTGTTCTTCTATCAGCGCTGGGCTGCTTGGATGATGGTCGTCGTCCTGGCGCTCTTTTCTCTGCAACTTTTGTTCAGCCCGACCGTCGAGCCCGGTATCCTCAGCTACCTTGGCAGCATGAGTGACGTCCTCACCGGTCTAGTGCTCGGCATCGCCTTCTTCACCGACGCGTTGAAGGAAGAGGCCTGATCCTCAGATATCCGTCCAGTCCTTGCGAGGGGTGGGCGTCGGAAGGATCGCTTTACGGGGCAGGTCGGCCTTGGTCTGGATCATGCCACGGTGCCGTGACTGCAGTCCGCGCAGGGCGGTGTGTACCGTCTCGTTGCAGGTCGAGG
>CAINMU010000088.1 GCA_903850885.1 uncultured Opitutia bacterium
CCAAAAACAAAACAACATGATCATCGCTGAAATCACTGGTTCCCTCCCTGCCGCTGCCGGCTGTCTCGCTGCCGCTATCGGCGTGGGTCTCGTTGGCGCCAAGGCCGTCGAATCCGTTGGTCGCAATCCGGATGCTTCCGGTAAGATCCTCGTCCAGTCTATTCTGGGCATGGCTCTCGCCGAAGCCGTCGCGTTCTACGCGATCTTCCTCGCGAAGTAACCGGTCACGTGGCGTGGCCTCGCAAGGGGCCCGCCACTTCTCTTTCCCAGCGCTGAAAATAAAAACACTCTAAGTCCAAACCATGACCCTCCTCTCCGCTTTCCTCGCCGCCGAACCTGCGCCCGAAGCCGCGCATGCCGCCGTCCATGGCGCTCCCGCCGCTGCCGCCGCCACCGAGTCGTCCGGCCCGCTCGGCGATATCATCAAGCTCTTCAGTAACTTCGGCGTCGATGGGCCGCACCTGACCGTGCAGGTAATCAATTTCTCCATCCTCGCCTTCGTCCTCTACCGCTTCGCCATCAAGCCGGCGCTAGGTCAGCTCGAAGAACGGATCCGCCAGGCCGAACAACTCCAGAGCGACCGCGCTGCCGCCGAAGCCCAACTCGCCGCCGCCCAGAAGACCGCCGAAGCGAAGCTCATCGCCGCTTCGGATGAAGCCGTCAAGATTCTCGCCGACGCTCGCAACTCCGCCAAGCAAGCCATCGAAGCCGCTAAGGCCGAAGCTCAGGCCGCCCAGACCGAGGTCATCGCCAAGGCCAAGGCCGCCATCGAAGCTGATCGCGTGAAGATGATGAACGAAGTCCGCGGCGAAGTTTCCCGCCTCGTGGTCGAGACCGCCGCCAAGGTGCTCGAACAAAACCTCGACGATGCTCAGCGCGGCCGCCTCAACGAGGCCGCCGTCAAGCAGCTCGCCCGCTAATCTTTTCCGATGTCCGCCGCCTCCGTCCGAGCCGAAGCCAAGCGCCTCCTCGCCCTCTCCCTTGAGGGCGGAGCGGTCTCCGCCGATTTGGTCGGCGCTGTGTTGGCCGCACTCACGAAGTCTCGCCCGGCCCATCAGCTCCGCCCGCTTTTGCGCGCGTACCTCGCGAACATCCGTCGCGAACTTGCCCGCGGCGAAGCCCGTATCGAACATGCCGGTCCGCTTGCGTCCGCCGACGCCGAAGCGATCGCAGCACATTTCTCTAAGGTGCTCGGCCGCACCGTTCGCCCCGTCGCCCGTCGCAACGATGCGTTACTCGGCGGTTTCCGCGTCCGCGTCGGTGACGATGTCACCGATCTCACGGCTTCGCTCCGTCTGGCCAATCTCGCCAAGTCCCTTTCCTGAACACCTCCTCCAACCTTAACCCGATTTACTAAATACCATGAGCAACGCGATCGACCAGATCCAGAAAGCCATCGCCGGCCTTGATACCCGAGCCGGCAAATCCAACGTCGGCACCATCGTTTCCCTCGCGGACGGTGTCGCCTCCATCGACGGCCTTTCCGGCGTCATGATGAATGAGATGATCGAGCTTCCCGGAGGCCTGCAAGGCGTCGCGCTCAATCTTGCCGAAGACACCGTCGGCTGCGTGATCATGGGTGACATTTCCAAGCTGAAGGAAGGCATGGAAGCCAAGACCACGGGTCGCTTGCTTTCGATTCCCGTCGGCAAAGGCCTCCTCGGTCGCGTCGTCGATGCGCTCGGTAATCCTCTCGACGGCAAAGGCCCCATCGTTTCCAGCGAACGCTACCCGGTCGAAAAGATTGCTCCCGGCATCATCCCTCGCAAGTCCGTCGACCAACCGATGCAGACCGGCATCATGGCCATCGACGCCATGATCCCAATCGGCCGTGGCCAGCGCGAACTCATCATCGGTGACCGCGCGACCGGCAAGACCACCATCGCGATCGACACGATCATCAACCAAGCTAACGCCAATCGCGTCGGTCTGGCTTCTGGTGACGCCAATTTCCGTCCGGTCTTCTCCATCTACGTCGCCATCGGCACCAAGAACTCCTCGATCGCCCGCACCATCGGTACGCTCGAGAAAGCCGGCGCCATGGAATTCACCGTGGTCGTCGCCGCTTCCGCCGCCGACAACGCCGCCAATCAGGTCTTCGCTCCTTTCTCCGGCACCGCCATCGGCGAGTGGTTCATGGAAAACGGCCAAGATGCGCTCATCGTTTACGATGACCTTTCGAAGCATGCCGCCGCTTACCGCCAGATCTCGTTGATCTTGAAGCGCCCCTCGGGTCGCGAAGCCTATCCGGGTGACGTCTTTTATCTCCACTCTCGCCTCCTCGAGCGCTCCGCTCGTCTGGCCGGAAAAGGTTCGCTCACCGCTCTGCCGATCATCGAGACGCAAGCCGGCGACGTGTCCGCGTACATCCCGACCAATGTGATTTCGATCACCGACGGCCAGGTGTTCCTCCAGACCGACCTCTTCAATCAAGGCATCCGCCCCGCCGTCTCGGTGGGTCTCTCCGTTTCGCGCGTCGGTTCCGCCGCGCAGATCAAGGCCTTCAAACAGGTCGCAGGTAAGGTTAAGGGAGAGCTCGCCAATTACCGCGAACTTGCGGCCTTTGCTCAGTTCGGTTCCGACCTCGACGCGCAGACCAAGGGTATCCTCGATAAGGGCGACCGCTTCGTAGAACTCTTCAAGCAGCCTCCGACCGCTCCGAAATCCGCCGAGATTCAGTGTGGCATCATCTGGGCCATGCAGAACGGTTTCTTCAACGACATGCCGGTCAAGTCCGTCCAGGCCGCCTCCGCTTCCCTCCAGACTCACCTCGAGAATGCCAAGCCCGCCATCCTCACCAAGATTCGCCAAGGCAACAAAATCGAGAAAGAAGGCGAAGCTGAAATGAAGTCTGCCTGCGAAACCTGGCGCCGTAGCTTCAAGGCCTAAGTCGTTCCTCTCTTCACTTACTAACCGCCACGCTACATGCCTAAGGGACTCCGCGAGATCCGTAACCGAATCAAATCGGTCAAGAGCACCGGCCAGATCACCCGGGCGATGCAGCTTGTCGCGTCTTCGAAGATGAAGCGCGCCCAGGATTCCGCTCGGGCGGGTCGGGCGTATGCGGAACTCCTCGGCGAAATTCTCGATACCGCGCAATCTAAGGTCGGTGACTTCACGCACCCTTTGCTGACTAAGCGCGACGTCAAGGTCCGCGGTATCCTGCTGGTCACGCCCGACAAAGGCATGGCCGGCGCCCTCAACGGTAATTTAATCCGGCTCGCCGCCGAACAGAAAGACGCCGTCTTCGTGTGTATCGGTCGTAAGGGCGCTCAGGCCCTCGCGCGTTCCGGCCGCAAGGTCCTCGCCGACTTCCCGGTCACCGACCGCGCTAATTTCAGCGAAGTCCGCCCCGCTGCCGAATACCTACTCAAGGCTTTCTCTGATGGCGTCGTCGACACGGTCGAAGTCCTCTTCGCACACTTTAAGAACACGATGGTGCAGGCCCCCCGCGTCCTGCAGTTGCTCCCGGCGGATAGTCTCGTCAACCAAGCGCGCGAGTTCCGCGCTAAGCTCGGCCTCCCTGAACCCAAACTCGAATCCGACGAACGTGACATGATCTTCGAGCCTTCGGCCGGAGACATCCTTAACCAATTACCGGCGCTCTTCTTCAAGCAGGCCGTCTATCAGGCCGTGCTGGAAGCCAAGGCCTCCGAATTCAGCGCCCGTATGGTCGCCATGAAAGCCGCGACGGACAACGCCAAGAAAATCGCCGCCGCCCTCTCTCTCGAATACAATAAGGCCCGTCAGGCCGCGATTACCCAGGAAATCCTGGAGCTCACCGCCGGCGCCGCCGCCCAGTAATTTTTACCAACCCTCCCACTTATACAAATATCATGAGCACTAAAGGAACGATCACCCAAGTACTCGGCGCCGTCGTCGACGTCCAATTCCCCGTCGATAAGGTACCCGAGATCTACAACGCCATCCAGATCGACTACCAGGTCGAGGGCAAGGCCACTCGCCTCATCCTCGAGGTCCAACAGCACCTCGGCAATGGCTTGGTCCGCGCCGTCGCGATGACCACCACCGAAGGCCTCGTGCGCGGTAGCGAAGCCGTCGACACCGGCGCCCCCATCACCGTGCCCGTCGGCAACGGCGTCCTTGGTCGTATCTTTAACGTCACCGGCGATGCCGTCGACGAACGTGGTCCAGTTGAACATACGAAGCGTTACCCGATCCACCGCCTTCCTCCTCCTCTGACTGAGCAAGCAACTTCCGCCGAACTACTCGGCACCGGCATCAAGGTCATCGACCTGATTTGTCCTTTCGTCAAGGGCGGTAAAGTCGGAGCCTTCGGTGGCGCTGGCGTCGGTAAGACCGTCGTCATTATGGAGCTCATCAATAACATCGCGATGAAGCAGGGCGGTTTCTCCGTCTTCGCTGGCGTCGGCGAACGCTCCCGTGAAGGTAATGACCTTTACCACGAAATGTCCGAAGCCGGCGTTATCGACCAGAAGGATCTTTCAAAATCCAAAGTCGCCCTCGTGTATGGCCAGATGAACGAGCCGCCTGGTGCTCGTATGCGCGTTGCTCTCTCGGCTCTCGCGATGGCGGAATTCTTCCGCGACGAACAAAACCGCGACGTGTTGCTCTTCGTCGACAACGTCTTCCGTTTCTCGCAAGCCGGTTCTGAAGTGTCCGCTCTCCTCGGTCGTTCTCCCTCTGCGGTGGGTTACCAGCCGACGCTCGCTTCGGAAATGGGCAATCTCCAGGAACGCATCACTTCGACCAAGAAGGGTTCGATCACGTCCTTCCAAGCGGTGTACGTTCCGGCGGACGACCTTACCGACCCAGCTCCGGCCAATACCTTTGCGCACCTTGACTCAACCGTTGTCTTGGAGCGTCGTATCGCCGAGTTGGGTATCTACCCAGCCGTCGATCCGCTTGCTTCTACTTCGACCGCGCTCGCGCCTGAAGTCGTCGGCGATCGCCACTTCCGCGTCGCTCGTGGCGTTCAAGGCCTCCTGCAGCGCTACAAAGACCTCCAGGATATCATCGCAATCCTGGGTCTCGATGAATTATCCCCCGACGACAAGCTCGTCGTCTTCCGTGCTCGTAAGGTGCAGAAGTTCCTCTCGCAGCCTTTCCACGTCGCCGAAATCTTCACGGGCTCGCCCGGGAAGTATGTCGCGCTCGACGACACCCTGCGCGGTTTCGAAATGATCCTCGCCGGCGAACTCGACCACGTGAATGAAAACGACTTCTACATGAAGGGTGGCATCGACGAGGTCCTCGAAGCTTCAGCCAAGTCCAAGAAGTAAGCTGATATGTCTCTTACGGTCGAAATCGTCACTCCTGATCGCCGCGCCTACGAAGGTACGGCCGACAGCGTGACTCTGCCCACCGCCATGGGTAGCATCGGCATTTTGCCCGGCCACCTTCCGATCACCGCGATCATCGCCGCCGGCGAGATCATCGTGACGCTTGACGGTAAGGTCAGCCGCCTCGCCGTCGACCAAGGCTTTGTTCGCGTCGTCTCGAATAAGGTTTCTGTCGTCACCGAAGCGGCGATCGACGAAGCCAAGATTGATCTGAAATCCGTCGAAACCGCCGAAGCTCGCGCCCGTGAGGCCGTCGAAGCCGCTCGCGGTCAGAAGGATATCGACCCAGTCGAAATCGCGAAGATGGAGCAAATTCTGCGTTTTGCTCTCGTGCAGCGTTTGGTCAAGGGCCGCAACTCGCCTGGTCTGTCGGAATAATCACCCGATTTCATTAAAAGTCATTTAAGCCGAACTTGCCCCCACTTCACCGAGGGGACAGAGTTCGTTTGTGATTAAATCTGCCATCACGGTTTCACTCGTCGCCCAAGCGAAGGGTGGGCCATTTGTTTATTGGCAAGGTCTTGAATCCGCCTGTGCCGATGCGGCCCGGTTGGGGTTTGATGCAGTGGAGATTTTCCCCCCCTCGGCCGCCGCCATTGATCGGCTGGCTCTTCGTGCCTTGCTCGCCAAACACGGTCTCGCGGTCGCCGCTTTCGGCACCGGCGGCGGCTGGCTCATCCACCGCTGGCACTTGACCCACCCCGATGCCGCTATTCGCCAACAGGCGCGCGAGTTCATCCGTGCCATCATCGATTTAGCGGGAGAGTTTAAAGCCCCCGCGATCATCGGCTCCATGCAAGGTAAAGCCGAAGGCGAAGTTTCGCGCGAGCAAGCCCTGGTCTGGCTCGCCGAAGCCCTCGAAGATCTGGGAGCCCATGCCCGGCAGTATGGCGTCCCGCTTCTTTATGAGGCGCTGAATCGCTATGAGACCAATTTACTTAACCGGCAGACGGACGCCGCACAGTTCCTCGAAAATCTCCCTAACGATAACGTCAAGCTGCTCTGCGATCTCTTTCATATGAATATCGAGGAGACCTCGAATGCGGAGACGCTCAAGGCCTGTGGGCAGAGCGTCGGGCATGTTCATTTTGCCGACAGTAATCGTCGGGCCCTCGGATTTGGCCACACGGATGCCGCCGCCGTCGTCGCGGCCTTACAGGAAATAGGATTTAACGGGTATCTTTCGGGCGAGATTCTGCCCTTGCCCGATACGGAGACCGCCGCCGCTCAGACCATCCGCGCCATCCGCCAACTTCTTCCCCGCTAAATCTATGCTCAAGCACCACCTCATCCACCCCAAGATCAACGAAATCCTTGGCCGGGCCGGTCACCACTCCACGATCCTCATCGCCGATGGCAATTACCCAGCTTGGAATAAAAAGGGTCCCCACGCCGAGCTGGTGTGCATGAATCTTTCTCCCGGCGTGATCACCGTTGCCCAAGCACTGAAGGCGATCTTGAGCGCCGTTCCGATCGACGAGATTAACACGATGGGTATTCCGGCAGACGATCCTTACGCTCAGCTCGGTGAGCCTCCGATCTGGAAAGAATATCGCGAGGTCATTAGTCAGTCCGGCTCTCTCCTGCAGCTGAAGCCCGTTCTTAAGTGGGATTTTTATAAAGCCGTCGAGTCGCCGGATCATGTATTGACGATTCAAACCGGCGATCAAGCGCTCTGGGGCAACTTGCTCCTGACCATCGGCTGTCGCCAAGCTTAATTCTTGTTCCTATGAAAACCCGCCCCCTCGGTAAGACTGGGATTAATCTCCCCATCCTCAGCTTTGGCGCTTCGTCGCTCGGCCAGGAATTCCGCAGCGTCGCGCTCGATGACGCCTTGAAGTCGGTGCAAGTCGCTCTTGATTGTGGGCTCAACTTCATCGACACGTCGCCTTTCTATGGTCGTGGCATGTCTGAAGTGCTTCTTGGGATCGCCTTACGGGGCGTACCTCGCGATAGCTACACGCTCTGCACCAAGGTTGGTCGCTATGACCTGCCGCACTTCGATTTCTCGGCCAAGCGCGTGGCGGAGAGCATCGATGTCTCCCTGCATCGCCTCGGCACTGATCACCTGGATATCGCCCTCTGCCACGATATCGAATTCGTGCCGATGCAACAGATCGTCGATGAGACGATCCCCGCGCTCCGCAAAGCTAAACAGGCCGGTAAGATCCGGGCGCTCGGCTTCAGCGGTTACCCGCAGAAAATCTTTAAATTTATCTGCGACCAGACCGACGTCGATTGTGTGCTGAGCTATAATCAATACACGCTCCAGAACACCCGCTTCGCCGATGAGACGGTACCGTATCTCAAGGCTAAAGGCATCGGTGTGATGAACGCCGGTCCGTTCAGCGCGCGCTTGCTCACGAACGCACCGCTACCGGCCTGGTTGAAGGAGCCCGAAGAGGTTAAGGCCGCCGCCCGCGCCGCCGCCGCCCTTTGCGCCGCCCGGGGGGTTGATATCGCCAAGCTGGCTCTGCAGTTTTCCCTCGATCATCCCGATATCGCCACGACGGTTTCCGGCAGCGCCAATCCGGTGAACATCCGGAACTGGGCGAAGTGGGCCGCCGAGCCGATCGACCGCGCCTTGTTGGCCGAAGTCCTCGCGATTTTCGCCCCGGTCCATAACCGCGGCCACCTCGAAGGTCTGAAGGAAAATAATTAAGATATGAAAGCCATCCGCCTCGATCAGCCGCAGCAATTTGTGCTCTTGGATATTCCGGAGCCGCCCGCCCCGGCGGCCGGCGAGGCTGTGGTTCGCGTCCACCGCATCGGGATCTGTGGCACGGACTACGGCGGCTATCTCGGCAAGATGCCGTTCTATTCCTACCCCCGCATTCCGGGGCATGAGCTGGGCGTCGAAGTCCTCGCCGTCGGTTCGGGCGTTACGAACGTCAAGCCCGGCGACCATTGCTCAGTCGAGCCCTACATCAACTGTCAGTCTTGTTACAGTTGCCGCCGTGGTTTCACGAACTGTTGCGAAAAACACCTGACACTGGGCGTGATGTGCGACGGCGGTATGGCGGAAAAATTCCTGCTGCCGGCCCGCAAGCTGCACGTTTCGACCAAGCTGAGCTATGATCAGCTCGCGCTCGTCGAGACGCTCGCCATCGGCTGTCATGCCGTCGATCGCGCGGCCCCTAAGCCCGGCGAGACGGTCTTGATCATCGGCGCGGGTCCGATCGGTCTTTCCGCCGTCGAGTTCGTCAAGGTGTCCGGCGCGAAGTGCGTGGTGATGGACATGAACGCTGAACGGCTGAAATTTTGCACTGAGGTGATGAAGGTCGATGGGGTCATTCAGGCCAAAGGCGATGGCTCAGAGCTCATCGCTCTAGCCAAGCTCACGCATGATCAGCTCGCCGATGTCGTGATCGACGCGACGGGTAGCAACAAATCCATGGTGGCCTGCTTCCAGTATGCGGCCTTCGCCGCTCGCATCGTCTACGTGGGTATCACGCAGCAGGAACTGACCTTCCCACATGCGCCTCATCTCCACCGCCGCGAACTTACCATCATGGCGAGCCGCAACGCCCTCTCCAAAGACTTCGCTCGAATTATCAAACTAATCGAAGACGGCGTGATCGATACCAAGCCCTGGATAACTCACCACGCGAAGCTCGAAGATATGATTGCGACCTTCCCCACGTGGCTGAAGCCCGAGACGGGGGTCATCAAAGCCATCGTGGACGTGGTCTGAATTTCATGCGTCTCGATGCCCACCAGCACTTTTGGTCTTACCGTGCCGAACAATATCCCTGGATTACACCCGGTTCCCCGTTGCATCGCAGCTGGCTCCCCGAAAAATTAATCGCCCTCCAAAAACCTTTGGATTTTACCGGAGCGATTGCCGTGCAGGCCCGCCAGGTCATCGAAGAATCGGTTTGGCTCCTTGGGCTCGCCGAACAGCACGAGGTGATCAAGGGCGTCGTCGGTTGGGTCGACCTGCGGAGCGATCGCGTGGAAGAGGACCTCGTCCGTTTGTCGGCGAACCGCAAGTTCGTCGGTGTCCGGCACGTGGTGCAAGACGAGCCCGATGACCAATTCATGCTGGGTAAAGAATTTCAGCGCGGCATCAGCAAACTCCAAGCCCATGGGCTGACGTATGATTTTCTCATCTACCCTAAGCAGCTCGATGCGGCGATCGCGTTGGCGGAGAAATTCCCCACCCAGCCTTTCGTCCTCGATCATATGGCTAAGCCTCTGGTGAAGGCCGGAACGATTGAGCCTTGGCGTCAAAAAATCAAACGTCTGGCCCAATGCCCGAACGTTCATTGTAAGGTCTCCGGGCTGATCACCGAAGCAAATCACGCCCATTGGAAGCCAGCGCATTTTCAGCCCTACCTGGATACGGTCTTCGAGGCATTTAGTCCCGCCCGCCTGATGTACGGATCCGATTGGCCCGTCTGTCTGCTCGCGGGCAGTTACCAGCAGGCCTACGAGTTGGTCGATGGCTACGCGCAACAGCTTAAGAGCAAGCAACGCGATGCGCTGTTCGGTATCAACGCAGCCAAGTTTTACCTAAAGTCCCGATCAGCGAAATCTTGAGCAAGCCCTTCGTGCGCATGACGACTGATAGCACCCTCGCAGCCTTGGCCGATCGGTTGGCTTGCGGAGACGGTTCGTTCGCTCAGGCAAAGGAACTAAGCAACGCCATCGCTTTGTTTGACGGTCGCTTTTCTTCCGCGCTGCGCACCTCGGCGGCACTTGCTTACTTATTTCCGCCTCTGGCGATCCCGTTGGCCCGCCGGATTGTTGGACCCCGACGCGCCCTTAAGTCTCAAACTAACCTGTCGACATCGCCGATGGCCGCAGGTCCGGCGACCTTAGTGATCACGCCCTCCGCGGATTTTACTTTAGCGGCCCAGATTTTCGCCGACCTTTCGCCGCCGCCCGTTCTTATTCTGGTCGGCTCCGCTCAAACCGATCTTGCCCTCCACGCTTTGCTGCAAGCCGCCCGGCCATGCACTTCGCCGATTGCTTTCAAAGCAGCGGCCACCGTGGACGAAGCCGCCCAGTTTATCGAGAGCCAGCATGGACCTAAACATCGGGTTTCTTTTCATGGGCTCGACCGTGACCAAGCCCATGTCTTCCTTTCGAGGATTTCCGCTCCGCTCGTCGAAGTGAATTTGAGGCCGCAGGGTGGGTCGGACTTCATCGAGCCGACGGTTGACGATGGCAACTCGTGGTCGGCTGAAAGCCTGTCCAAGGTCGTGCAAAAATGGGAAACCCAACCAGTCTGCCACGCGTCTGCTGATTTCGACGCGCTCCATCGATTCTTACGAACGCCACCGACGGGCGGCCGCTCCTACCTTCGTCTCTCGGCCGGGGCCGACTTGGCTGAATGTCACCGGGCGCTCGATTGTCTGGTCGCAATGAGGCACGTCTGGATCGTAAGCGTCGACCCCTCGTCAGACCCTCATCTCATCGAACGCGTGGCCAAAGATGCCGCTTTTTGCGAGGTGCAGACGGAGGACGTTTTTGCCGAATTCATCCAAGCCCACGACCGTATCCGGGTGGTCGGGGGTCCCCCGGGGTTTGTCCCCGCAGCTGGCCTAACGGCGGATTTTTTCTGTGGCCCGGTCTCATTGAAGCCCCTTGCGGAGCTGAGCCCTTATTACCTTCGTCAAGTCCTGCGTGTCGGCCATCGGGGATTCCTCCGGGCGGCTGACTTCTCCGACGTGGCTTGCGCTTCGGTCGTCCGCTAGCAGATTAATCTTATGGAAGCCCCCATGCACGCCTTGGAAGAACGCCTGGCTTTTCTTCAGCGACACGTCGAACAACAGGACCGCGAGATGCTGGAGCTCTCCCGTGAGCTGATGAAGCTGACCGAACGTCTCGCCCGCATGGAAGCCAAGGTGGCGCAAGGGACGAATAGCGCCGAGAGCTCGCCGCCGGCCGACGAACGCCCGCCCCATTGGTGATCATCGTTTATGTGTGGCCGTGTCACCCAATTTTCGCGCTGGGAAGAAGTCGTCCGCGATCTGGGTTTACGCCCTTCGCCTCAGGCACGGCGCTATAACATTTCACCGGGGACGCCCTTGTTCAGCGTGAGGCGCGAGCAAGGCGAACTTAAGGCCGAGCCTTTGCCTTGGGGCTTCGTGCCTTCCTGGCTCGCACCCGACATCAAGGAGGAGGGGCATGCTAATGCCAGGGCCGAAGGCATTTTCGAGCGGCCGACTTTCAAGGATTCCGCCAAGCTCCGCCGCTGCATCATCCCGATCGACGGATACTATGAATGGAAATCCGAAGGCCGGGCCAAGGTGCCTTATTATTTCCGCGCGGTGGATGGCGGACCCTTGGCCCTTGCTGGCCTATGGTCGCTCCGCCTCTTGGCCGACGGTTCGGTCAGTCGCACTTTGGCGCTAGTAACGGTCGCCCCCAATCGCGAAGCCGGCGAAATCCATTCCCGCATGCCGGTAGTGCTTGAGGGTGCCAAGCGTGCTGCCTGGCTCTCTGAGCGGGCCTTTTCTCCCGAAGATTTTGCGCAGTTAGCCGTGTCGGCCCCCGACCGCACGCTATCGCTGTATCGGGTCTCTCCTGAAGTCAATCGGGTGGCACAAGACCAGCCCAGCCTCGTCGAGCCGCTCGTGGGCGCCACCGACCAGCCCGACTTCTTCGGAGATTTGCTTGGCTAGTCGGATTATTTATTCAGTTATAAAGGTATGGCATCGCCTTTGCATGTTCCTAAATCCGTGGAGAAACCTTGGGGCCGTGAGATCTGGTACGGTGATCAACCGGCCTACGCCGGCAAGGTGCTGGAGGTGAAGGCCGGTAAGCGCTTAAGTTTGCAATACCACGAACGTAAGACCGAGACGCTCTACCTGCTCTCGGGTCGCGTCAAGCTGACCTATCGGCCTTTGCTTGCCGGAGAAACGCATGCCACGGCCCCCGTGACCGCTGAACACGAAATCATCTGGACCCCGGGTCAGGCCGTACACATCCCCGTTCGCACGATTCACCGCTTCGAGGCACTGGAAGATAGCGTCTTGCTGGAGGTTTCCACCCCCGACCTCACCGATGTCGTGCGGTTGCAAGACGACTATGCACGCCCTGCGCGCGACTGATTATTTTTATGCGTAAAGTTTTAGCTTTTGATTTGGGTGGTACAAAGTTCGCCTTCGGCGTCGTCAATGAAGACGGTTCCGTGCTTGGTTCTGGTCGGGTCGAGACCCATGCCGAAAAAGGCCCCGCGCAAGCTTGCGACCGCGTTGCGGCCGAGGCCCATAAGTTGCTCGACGAGCTTAAGCTCAAGCCGGCTGATTTTGTCGCCATCGGCGTAGCCTCGCCCGGCCCACTGGATATTTCGCGCGGGTGCGTCGACGGTTCGCCTAATCTCCCTGGCTGGACGGACTATTCGATCACCGAAGCGCTGAGCAAATCCTTCGGTGGTCTTCCTGCCCGTATTGATAACGACTGTAACGCGGCAGCTTTGGGTGAATTCCGTTTCGGTGCCGGCAAAGGAAAGAAGAACGTCGTGTATATCACAATCTCAACGGGCATTGGCGGCGGCGCCGTGATCGATGGGCGTCTGATGCGGGGCAGCAATGGTAACGCCGCCGAACTCGGACACATTCCTTTGACGATGGATGGCCCCCGCTGTGGCTGCGGTAATCTGGGCTGCTGGGAAGTTTACGCCTCGGGTACGGCTATCGCCCGTCGCGCCCGCGAGGCGCTCGCTGCCGGTCGCACCTCTTCGCTCACGGCTTTAGCGGGCGGCGCGGAACACGTCACGACGCACCACATTCTGCAGGCCGTCGCTCAAGGCGATGCGTTGTCTAAAGAAATCTGGGAGCAGTCCATCAACTACCTTGGTCGCGGCCTCGGCGCGGTGATTAATACTTTTAACCCTGACGTCATCGTGGTCGGCGGCGGGGTCACGGCCGCCGGGGATACGCTCTTCGTGCCCATGCGCCAAAGTGCCAATAGCTACGCCTTTCCGCGCCTCTCGGCGGTCTGCACGATTGTTCCCGCCGGCCTCGGCGGTAATGTCGGTGTCGTCGGCGCCGCGGCTTGCGCCTTCGAGCACGTCGGCTGAAGACTTTCGCCGCTGATGCGCGTCTCTGTCGTTATCCCGGCGTTCAACGAAGAAAAACTCCTGCCGACGACGCTCGCGTCCGTGCAGGCCGCGGCTACGGCTTTCCTTTCCCGCGGGTGGACGTGGGAATGCGTGGTCTGCGACAATAACTCAACCGACGGCACCGCGGCTTGCGCCCGCGCCGCCGGCGCCACCGTCGTCTTCGAGCCAGTTAACCAAATCGGTCGGGCGCGTGACGCCGGTGCACGAGCAGCCTCCGGCGAATGGATGATTTTCATCGATGCTGACTCGACGCCCTCTGCGGCACTCTTCGCCGCCATCGCCGATCAGATCACCGCGGGCCGCTCGCTCGGTGGTGGGAGCACGGTCAAACTCGAGCCAGGGACGCCACGATACGCTCGTTTCGTCTGTGGGCTGTGGAATCTATGGAGTCGACTCACGCGCTGGGCGGCCGGGTCGTGTGTCTGGGTCGAGGCCGCCGCGTTCCGCGAGGCTGGAGGCTTCGGCACCGAATACTACGCCGGCGAGGAGGTCTTCTTGAGCCGCCGGCTTAAGGCCATGGCTCGCCGCCGCGGACGGCGTTTCGTCATCCTGGCCGAATACCCGCTGCGCACTTCGTCGCGCAAGCTGAAGCTTTACACGCTCACCGAAGGGACCCGATTTTTCTTCCGCATGCTGTTCACCGCCGGCCGCGCGGCCAAGCGACCGGAGAACTGCGAACTCTGGTATGACGGTCGGCGCTGACCGCGTTCAGAGTCGTCGTTTTTTCCACTTTGGGATCGGGAAGACGGTGATTTTATCGGATGCGACTTCGACGTCGTCGCGCGGTCGTAAGCCTTCGGCTTCGGCGTTCGACACAATCTCGTAATGTTTCGCGGCGGTGATCCGATCCGCAATTTCCCAGCAATCCTTGGGGCTGTTCACCCACTTTTCTGGCGGAAGTTTGCTCAGGTCGTAAGGCTTAGAATAAGTCCGTAAGGTTTTGCGCGGTCCTTTCGCGTATTCATGGAAATACGACATAGCGAGTTCTCGCACGCTGCGGTAGACGGGGTCGCGCCAGCGCAGGCAGACGTAATTGGTCTTCGAAATGGCCCCCCACTTACCGTTAATGCGGAACGGTGCGATGACGTGGTCCATATCTTGATGGGCGCCGAAATCCAAGAGGAGGGGAGGGTGCCCTTGCAACCAAAGGGCGAAGGCCGCAATCATGGCCCCTTCGATGCAATGCGCCGAGCGATGCTTTAAGGTCTGCTCGACGGAGCGGGCGGTATCGCCTTTGGGTTCGAAGTTCTGCGGAAAGCTGACCAAGAAATCTTGGATTGCCCGCGGGGTGCTCAATTTGGCCAAGAGTCGCGCCTGGGGCGCGGCCAGCCCGCGTTTTTGGGCAAGTCGAATGCGGGCGACTAACGGCATGCCGTCATGATTAGCCTTAGCGGCTAATTCCTCAAGGAGCGAGTGCCGCCGGCCCTTTCGGATTGGCTAACGCCACCCACTGGCTACACCTTGGGCCACCTTTTATGAATTCGTCCTTCCGCCCCCCAAGCCTGCGCTCCCCCCGCGCCTAAGAGATGGACGCCCAGACGCTCGATCAAATCCGCTGGGGCCTACTCAGCTTGATTCTTCTGATCATCTCCATCGGCCTTCACGAGTTTGGCCATGCCTGGGTCGCCGACTTGCGAGGAGACCCTCTCCCTCGCGCCCAAGGCCGGGTGACGCTCAACCCCTTCGCCCACACCGACCCCATCGGTACCATCGCCATCCCAGCCTTCATGATTTTTCTGCCAATCCTGACGGGCTCGCCCGCGGGGTTTGGCCTCATCGGCTGGGGTAAACCAGTCCAGATTTCGCTGCTGAATCCTCGGACGCGGCGGATGGACGATATTCTCATCACGCTGGCCGGGCCTTCGATGAATATCGTGCTCTGCCTATCCTTCGCTCTCATCGGCGGGCTCGGCGGCTATCACTTCAATGACCCGAAGGCCGCATCGGTCGTAAAATTCCTAGGCTGGGGCATCTATCTTAACGCCGGCTTGGCCGTCTTTAATCTCATCCCGATTCCGCCACTGGATGGTTCGCGTATCGCCCTGCGCCTGGGCATTTACACCGAGGAGATGTTCCAGACTTTGGCCCGCTGGGGCTTCATCATCTTGCTGGTTCTGATTAATATTTCGATTGTTCGTAGCCTCATGGGAGATGCCATTGAATGGCTGGCCGCCCCTTGGTTCA
>CAINMU010000089.1 GCA_903850885.1 uncultured Opitutia bacterium
ACACGGTGACAAGGGGCGAACCAAGTTGACCGGTTGATCAGTTGGCACGTTGACACGGGGATGTAATGGGTAGGGGCAGCACCGCGTGCTGCCCTAGTCGCACTAGGCAGCACATGATGGGGTCAGGCCGCACCCTCGACCCATGCGCACCTAAAACTAGGCTTTTCCCATCGCTCTAGGTGCGCTCGCCAAAAGGTGCGGCCTGACCCCGTGTTCGCCCAGTTTTAGGTGTAACTAAATAAGGCCAAAACAGGCGATTCTAGTTACACCTGCGGCATGGTAGGGCCTGACCCCTTGTTCGGCCACGTCTTCATAACGGTCGACTTCGGTTAACCCGGAAATATCCTCCTAAAAACCCACGCCCTGATGATGAAAGCCTACACTTTATTCTGTTTCGCCACGCTTTTCGTTCTTGGGGCGGATAGAATGAATGCGACTCAACCGGTCCGAACGGAAGTCGACGGCGTCGTCAAGGGAGTCGAACATGTATTCCTCTTCGAGCCTTTGAAGCCCGATGGCTCCAAGCTGCTTCCCGATACCTGCTTCTTTTCCGGTGAATCCAAGAAGTCCCTCAGGCTGTCCGGCGCCGCCAAGGCCGACGACCCCGGACAGCTGAACGGAGGCAATACCTACGATGTCATCGAAAGGCTGGAAGATCCCGACCAGCGGGTCGTCTGGCCCCTGCTGCTCAAGACCCCTGGAGCCATCACTGGCAAGATCATCGCCCGCGGCACCGGACGCCTGATCGTGAAGCTCGGCTCGCAGCAGACGACGGTGAACGTCACCACCAATGCGGCCGCTTTCACGATTCAAAATTTGGGCGGCGGTCAGACCGAGCTTTCCGTCTCGCCGGAAACCTTCCGGGGCTCGCTCGAACGTATCGAACTCAGTGGCCCCGGCTTGCGAGACGGCCGCTTGCTCCGCGCACGCTGGCGGCCAGCCGCGATCCATGCTGGCTTCACCGCCTCCACGCTCGGCAAAGAAAACAGCCGCCTTTGGGTCATGGAGGTACGACCAGTGCCCAGCGAAAAGAGTTTTTATAGTCCGATCACAACGCCCTTCGGCTACTTCGGCTCCACGTTCAACCCTGATGGTACCTCTGGTGGGATCAATTTTTCGATGTGGTCCTATGCGAGCGGAAAAGCCGAACCGCCCATCGCTCAGCTCTCGCATCTGCTGGCCGTAGGTAGCCCTCAGGCGACATTCGGCGGCTTTGGACACGAAGGGACCGGCGTCAAACCGCGTGGCTGGAATCCCTACGAGGGAAGAAAGGTGGCGAGCGCCGCGCTCGCCTTGCGCATCGATCCAGGAGTGCAGTACGATACCTACACTGGCTATTTTTATGACGAGCCCAGCCAGTCTTGGCGACTTTATGCCAGCGGCCGAAAATGGTCGGGCAAAGGCAGCAAGGAAAGCCTCCTCCCGGGCTGCTTCGTGGAGGTGCCTGGTCCGCCGAACATCGAACGCACCGGCCACATCGTGCGGGCAGCCGATCTGCGCGGATGGTGCCGTGACGCCAAAGGTACGTGGCACACCTTTGACGCCCTGAACGGCTCCGAAGCCGATGCCGCGCGCGAACAGACCAACTGCCTTTGGTCGAGCTCCGAGGACGGATGGTTTCGCATGGCGATGG
>CAINMU010000090.1 GCA_903850885.1 uncultured Opitutia bacterium
GAATTGCTACGGCCTGCTTCTTGCTGAGTTCAGCTTTTTCGGCGAGGGCGGCGGCGATTTGGGACTTGGTGAGGGCTTTGGACATGTTGGTTATGGGTTGGTAGTGCAGTGATGCGGATATATTAAGTATCGAACCCCACGACGAAAACCAGCGAAAAATAAGGGTAGGGTGCAGGTTTATTTTTACCCCTGCCGTTGCCAGGCGCCAAAAAAAATTGCATGCACTCAGCCAGCCGCCTATCTCCCTGCTCTGAATCATCCCCATGAAACTCACTGCGCCTCTCCGACTTTTAACTTTATTATCGCTCGGCGTCATCGCGGCAAATGCCGACGATACGGTCGCCCTTGAACCCGCCTTCCCCGGTCTGACTTTTAGCCTGCCGGTCGCCATCGCGCCGATGCCGGGAAATGACGATGTCGTGTTCATCGTCGAGAAGGGTGATCCGGTGCCGGGTCCCGAAAGCGAGAAGACTGATGACAAAACCAAAAAGAAGAAGGCCAGTGCGTATTTCGGCGGTAAAGTGCAGATGGTCAAAGGCTTAAAGTCTAGTAAACCCGTAAAAACTCAGGTTTTCCAGCTTGAGCCTAAAGATGGGAAGTTTGAGGCCGGTGGCGAATGCGGGTTCCTGGGTTTTGCGATTCACCCTAAGTTCGCTGAAAGCAAGCAAGTGTTTGTCTATTATAGCCTTAAGATTGATGGTAAATTACATCAACGGGTCTCACGATTCTTACTTTCCAGCCTGAATCCCTTCACGGTAGACCCCGCTTCGGAGCAGCCTTTCATTACGCAGCTGGATCCGGCCGGGAATCACAATGGCGGCGATCTTCACTTCGGTCCCGATGGTTATCTCTATATCAGTTGTGGAGATGGCGGCGCCGGGGGCGATGCCTTCGACAACGCCGGCTATATCAACAAGGGCTTCCATGCCGCGGTCTACCGTATTGATGTCGATCGTCGCTCCGGCAACCTTGCCCCCAACCCCCACCCGTCGGTGGCGGTCGACCCCCGGGGCCAGGCCTTCTATTCCGTCCCGGCTGACAACCCCTTCGTCGGGGTCACCGCCCACCGCGGGCGACCAATGGAGGCTGGCTCCGTCCGGACCGAGGCTTGGGCCACGGGCTTGCGCAACGCTTGGCGCTTCTCTTTCGACCCTAAGTCTGGTGCCTGTTTTGCCGGTGACGTCGGCCAGAACCTCTACGAGGAAATCGACATCCTTGTTTCCGGCGGCGACTACGGCTGGCACGATGTCGAAGGCTTGCATCTCTTCAATGGTAAGGACGCTTCGGGTAAAAAGAGCCTGCCCGGGTTGGCTCCGTCTTCGGTCTTTAAGACTCCGATTCATGAGTACGATCGGAAACTTGGCAACTCGGTGACGGGCGGCGTGGTTTATCGCGGCGACCGGGTCCCTGCCATTCGTGACGCCTATGTGTTCGCCGATTTTGCTTCGGGGCGGATCTTTGCTCTCCGCGAGAAAGACGGCAAATGGACGTCGGAACAAATCGCCAAGGACTTCACGATTTCCGGCTTCGGGTACGACGCGGCCAACGGTGACGTGCTGATCGCCTCGCTGGTCGGCCAGGTCAAACGTATCGTCAAAAAATAATATTCATATGCTGACGCGCCGATCATGGTTGGGTGCCGCGGGGGCGGTTTTAGTGGGCGGCGCCTTGCGGCCTTTCCCGTCTTTCGCGGCCGCTTCTCCAACGTCGACGTTTCCGGCGTGCAGTCTTTTCACGAAGCACCTCGTGGGGCTTCCCTATGATCAATTGGCTTCCGTCGTGGCGGAGTTAGGCTTCACCAGCGTGGAAGCTCCGGTCCGGAAAGGCGGTCATGTGGACCCCGCTCGCGTCGAAGAGGATCTTCCGAAACTGGTCGAGGCTTTTAAGAAGCAGGGAATCGTCATCAGCTTGCTTACTTCTGACATCAATGCCGTCAATGAGGCTGATCGCTCCGAGAAAGTTCTGCGGACGGCAAAAGCCTTAGGCATTCCGAGCTATCGTATGAAATGGTATCCTTATGCGGGTACGAAACCTCTTTGGGCGCAACTCGATGACATCCGTCCGCAACTCAAAGATCTCGTCGTGCTGAGCAAGGAGATTGGCATCTTGCCCTGTTATCAGAATCACTCCGGACCGAAAAACGTCGGTGCGGGCATCTGGGATATGGCGATGCTGATGCGGGATTATCGCGCCGACGAACTTTCTTGGAACTTCGACTTTTTCCATGCCATGGTGGAAGGCGGGCTATCATGGCCTAACCACTTGGCTTTGGTGCGTGATCATCTCTCGATGGTTTACTTTAAGAATTTCAATTGGAAGGGGAGATTGGCCGAAGGTTGTCCGCTCGCTGAAGGGACGGTCGGCAAGGACTCCGTGGTGCTGCTCCGTAAGTCTGGTTACACGGGGCCGATCTGCCTCCACGTCGAATACCTAAAGGGCGGGGTCTCTTCCCCGGAGGCGCTTCGAAACGCCTTGGACTGTACGCGCCAGGATTTCGCCACGCTTAAGCAATGGTGGGCTTAGGGGTTCCCGATGTTAGATAATGGGGGGAATCTCGGGGTGCCTTAAAGATAGGCTGGAACTTGACCGCCCATGAGGTGTAAATAAGTTATCCCCGACATGAAGCCCCTCGCACTCCTTCTTTGTGCCGCTGCCACCCTGGTAGCCGCGCCTAAGCATAATAAGTCTGTTAAGCCGGATTTGGCGCCGCCTGAGCAATTCAAACCTTCGGCGGGCGGCGTTTTGCCCCTTGGTCTCTTCCAGGTGCCGGAAGGCTTAGAGGTCACGGTTTGGGCGCGCTCGCCCCAATTGGCGAATCCTACGAATATCGATTTCGATGCTCAAGGTCGCCTCTGGGTCAATGAGGGCGTCAACTATCGTATTTATAATGTCGGCGGCAAGCGCCGGGCTGCCGGAGACCGGGTGATCGTTCTTAGCGATACCAAAGGTCAGGGCTTTGCGGATACCGTCAACACGTTTGTCCAAGACGAAAACTGGACGGCCCCGCTGGGTATCGCGGTACTCGACAACGTCGTTTATGTTTCCCATGCGCCGACCATTTATAAATTTACCGACGTTAACCGCGACGGGAAGTTCGATCCGGCCGTGGACAAGAAGGAAATCTTCCTGACGGGCTTCGGCGGACAGGATCACGACCACTCGCTCCATGCGCTCGTGACGGGACCTGATGGTAAGTTCTACCTGAATTCCGGAAATTGCGGCGGCGTCGTCACGGATAAGTCCGGCAAGACTTTCCGAGTTTCCAGCGGATACGTCGATCAGCGCGGCGGAACCTGGCCGTTCGATCCCAAGACGGCGGTCGGCTCCAAGAGCGACGATGGTTTCGTTTGGTCTTCCGGTTTCTCCGCCCGCATCAATGTCGACGGTACGAACGCCGAAATCATCGGGAACGGTTATCGCAATAGCTTCGAGCATTTCCCTTCTTCTTTTGGAGACCTGTTCCAAGGGGATAATGACGACTCGAGCAGCTGTCGTACTTCCTACGTGCTTGAATATGGCACCGCCGGCTACACGACGTCTTCTACTGCCAATTATAACTCCGTCAAGCGCCTCGGGCAGTCGATACCCCGCGCCCATTGGCGCCAAGACGACCCTGACACCATGGATGTCGGTGACGTCTACGGATCCGGTTCGCCCACAGGTATCGCGGTGTACGAAAACGGTGCCCTCGGCGACGCCTGGATTGGCACGCTCCTGAATTGTGAGCCTTCGCGTAACACCATCTTCGCGTATAAGTTGGCCGCGCAAAAGGGCGGATTCGCCTTGAATGCCGATACGCGGAAAGACCTGATCACCTCGAACCCCGGCCGCGAGTTTGGGGGCACGGATTTCCATAAAATCCAAGCCGATGCTTCGACCAAGCCGAACGAACGGATCCTCTTCCGTCCGTCCGATGTCACCGTCGGTCCTGATGGGGCGATTTATATTTCTGACTGGTATGACTCACGCGTGGGCGGCCACCAGACTTTGGATACGACCTGCTCGGGCGCAATTTATCGGATCGCCCCGAAGGGCTTCAAGTCCGTCATTCCTAAGATAGATCTTTCTACTCCGGCTGGCGCGGCAGAAGTGTTGCGTAACCCCGCGGTGAATGTCCGCCACCTTGGTTTCGATGCCTTGAAAGCTTTCGGCGCGAAGGCGCTTCCGTCGGTCTCCGAAATTCTCCGGGATAAAAATCCTTATATCGCCGCCCGTGGCGTCTGGCTCTTGCCTTACCTCGGTGACGAAGGTGTCGCTCGCGCGAAGGCGTTGCTCAAGGATGCGAACCCTTCTCAGCGTCGCCTCGCTTTCCAAGCGCTCCGCCGGGCGGGTCAAGATGTGACATCAATGGCGGCTGAATTGGCGACCGACGCCGATGTCGCCGTCCGTCGCGATGTGGCGACCTCATTGCATGCAGTTCCAGCCGATAAGGCGGTGCCGATTTTAGTTACGCTCGCGCAGCGGCTTGATACCTCGGACAAAAACTCGCTTACGGCCTTCGGTATCGGTTCGGCCGGTAAGGAAACCGCCGTCTGGCCCGCGATTAAGTCTGCTCTGGTCAAGTCGGGTCCGGAATCTTGGTCGCCCGAAGTGGAACGGATCGCTTGGGTCCTGCACCCAGCGGATTCTGTAGCAGAACTTTCCGCCCGTGCGACTTCGGCTAAATTATCCCAAGAGCAGCGCGCCTTGGCCGTCGAGACTCTGTCCTTTGTCGAAACCAAAGAAGCGGCGTTGGCTATGATCAACTTGGCGGTGGACGGTTCGCCGGTGAAATCTGAAGCCACCCGCTGGGCGCTCATGCGTATGACCGGCTTTTGGTCTGCTTTTGATATTCGGACCGAACTTAAGAACGCTGGCGTCTACGATGCGGCGAAGATCGTGGTTAGCCCCATCGTGGTCCCCGAGGCTCCTAAGCCGACTTATAGTGTGCAGGATGTTCTGGCTAAGACGGGCGACGCTACTCGTGGCGCCCAGCTGGTTCAGCGTTGTACCATGTGCCACCAGGTTTCCGGCAATGGGCCCGCCTACGGCCCGGAGCTCCGTACCTTTGCGACGCGGCAGGGAAGAGATGCGGTCATCGTGGCGATGGTTGAGCCTTCGGCGAGTATCGCCCTGGGTTATGAGGGATCGACGATCACCCTGAAGAAAGACGCTGGTATGATCGATGGTCGCCTTCTTTCCGCCAATGATCCGATGGTCATCATTTCGACGGGTGGGGTCACCCAGCTCGTGCCCAAGGACCGGGTTGCCGGGAAAGCCGAAAAGATGACCCGTTCCCTGATGATGTCGGCCGAGCAATTAGCCCTTTCGGCCCAAGATGTGGCTGATATCGCGGAGTGGCTGGTTAATTACAAGTAAGCCGCGGGTAGCATTATCTTCACTAAAGGGGGCCTTTTCGACGAAAAGGCCCCCTTTTAATTTACCGCTTGCGTCTCGGCTGAGGGTTATCAAGTTCGACCCTCCTTCCTCTGGGCAAGGCACGGCCGCACAACGCGGGTCCGCGACTTACCAGAACCTAAAGTCACCTATCTCTCTATGAAGCAGCTCAATCTCACCGTCACCAGCCGCGAGCTCAACGGCCGTGGTCCCTCCCGTCGCCTTCGCATCGCCGGCTCCATTCCTGCCATTATCTATGGCAAATCTGGCAACCAGAGCGTTTCCGTCGCCCAGGAAGCCTTCCGCGACCTGATGCGCGCCAAGGGTAACGCCACTTCCTTGATCGACCTGAGCGTCGACGGCAAAAAAATGCTTTCTTTAATCAAGGAGTTCCAGCGCCACCCCATCACCCAGAAGTTCTTGCACATCGATATCATGGAGATCGACCCAAGCTCTCCGATGTCCGCTGCCGTCCCCGTCCGCGTTAAGGGCGAAGCGCATGGCGTTAAGACCGAAGGCGGCACGCTCGCGATCGTCTCCCAGACGATTAATGTTCGTTGCTTACCTAAGGACCTGCCCGAGTTCATCGAAATCGACGTCACCGAGCTCAAGGTCAACGAGTCGATTCACGTCGGTGAAGTTAAGGCCCCGGCTGGCATCACTTTCTCGGGCGATTTAAAGCGCGTCGTCATCGTCTGTTCTGAAATGGCCGAAGAAGAAGCCGCCGCCGAACCAGCAGTTGTTGCTGGTGCCGCCCCAGCCGCCGACGGTACCGCCGCCCCAGCCGCTGCTGGTGCTGCTCCGGCCGCTGGTGCTGCTCCTGCCGCCGCCGCCCCGGCTGCCAAGAAGTAATTTTCCGCGCCGGGCGTTGCTCCCGGTACCCGTTCTTTGAAGTCAAATGCCATTCTCGGTCATCGCCGCCCTCGGTAATCCGGGCCGAGAATATTCCGCCACGCGTCACAACGCCGGCTGGATCATCGTGGACGCCCTGGCTGCCCAAGCCGGTGCGGTCTGGAAGGTCGAAAGCCGTTTCCAGGCTTCGGTCGCTAAGATCAACTTCGGAGGTAACTCCGTTTTCTTGATCAAACCGCTCACCTTCATGAACGAAAGCGGACAGCCCATCGCGGCTTTCCTTCGTTTCCACCAGATCGAGCTGACCGAACTCGTCGTCTTGCACGATGATATCGCTTTCGAACCGGGGCAGCTTCGGCTTTCCCAAGGTGGTTCGGCGGCAGGGCATAACGGCATTATCAGTTGCATTCACCACCTGGGTGAAGGGTTTGTCCGAGCTCGCCTCGGCATCGGCCCCAAGAAGCACCCCGAGCAAGACCTCGCCGACCACGTACTCGGTCGTCTGCCCGCTCCCGACCTGGAGCTTTTAACGCAACGCATCCCCGACTTCATTTTAGGACTCGAAACTCTTTTTTCCCGCGGCCTCCCAGCTGCCCAAAACCTCACCAACAGAAAAACACCATCACCATGACCACCGCCACGCTCCGCCGCTCCTACCGCTCCAGCCTAATCCTCGACCTCCGCGGATCAACGGACGCCCCTGAGACGGTCATCGACAAGCTCAAGGACATTTTGAAGTCCATTGATTGCAAAGTGAACGAAGTCGAAAACCTCGGCCAGAAAGAGTTCTCCCGCGCCGTCGACCGCAAGTTCGTCTCCGGTCTCTACGTCCAATTCCACTACGAAGGTCCTATCACCGCTCCTACCGCTTTTCGCGAAAAGCTGCGCCTTGACCGCACCATCGATCGGATCATGACGCAGGTCGTCCGGTAATCCTCAAACATCTTTCGTCGTGGCTGCATCCTATAATCGCGTTATTCTCGCCGGTAATATGACCCGCGATCCGGAGGCACGCGCCCTCCCTTCGGGACAGCCGCTCACCAAATTCTCCCTCGCCGTCAACCGCTCCTATACCACCAAGGAAGGCGAAAAGCGCGAAGAAGTCACTTACGTCGACATCGAGAGCTACGGCAAGCAGGCCGAAATCATTGCCAAGTATTGCGGCAAGGGTTCGGGTATCTTGGTCGAAGGACGCCTCAAGCTCGACCAATGGGAAGACAAGAAGACCAACGAAAAGCGTTCCCG
The DNA here is from genome assembly GCA_903850885.1 of uncultured Opitutia bacterium. GTDB lineage: Bacteria > Verrucomicrobiota > Verrucomicrobiia > Opitutales > UBA953 > UBA953. The sequence continues at coordinate 7,474 of CAINMU010000090.1, forward strand.
TCTCGGAGTCGTCCTCGAAAACTTTACTTTCATCGGTGGCAAAGCCCAGGGTGGCGAAGAGGGCGGATCCGCCCCTCGTGCCCGCGGCGGTAACGACACCCCTTCACCGGCGCCCGATAACGGCGGCGACGATGTTCCTTTCTGATTTTCCTCCATCCCCTTAAACCCAAGCAAGCAACTACCATGGCATTCACCGAAGTTCTCCTCATCAAACCCGTCGACGGCCTTGGCGCCGAAGGCGAGCAAGTCCGCGTCCGCGCTGGCTTTGCCCGTAACTATTTACTGCTCCAGGGCATCGCTCTGCCAGTTAATCGTGCTAACACCAAGTACATCGAGTCCTTGAAGAAGGCTCGCGAGGTGCGCGAATCCCGCGACCTCGAAGCCGCTAACGAAACCGTCACCAAGTTGGCGGCCCTGAAGCTCGTCTTCGCCGTCAAGACCGGTGAAGGAGGCAAGATGTTTGGCGCAATCAGCACCGCTGAAATCTCCGCTAAGCTCGCGGAAGCCGGCATCGAAATCGAGCGTAAGCGCATTCACCTCGGCCAAGGTCCGGTCAAGGTGCTCGGCAAGCATACCTGCGGTATTCGCCTGCACGGCACGGTGACCGTTGACCAAGAGTTTGAAGTCGTTTCCGAAAACCCGATTGAAGCTATTGCTGAGGAAGCCCCTGAAGTCGAGGAACGCGAGTACCGCGACGACAAAGGCAAGAAGTCCCGCAAGCCTCGTAAGGAGAAGTCCGGCAAGTAACCCTTTGCTGCTGACCAAACAAAAGCCCGCCAAACGGCGGGCTTTTTTGTGCTTGGGTGCTCGGGCGATTAGTGCGGCTTAATCCAGTCGATACTGGAGATGGCGAATTCGAGATGACCTTTATAGAAGTTGAGTTGCCCCACCCATTTTACGGTTTCACCCTTCTTAGTCGCCTTAATTGCCTGAAGGAGTTTCGGATTAGGAACGTAGACTGGATAGCGCGTCGTCCCGATCGTGATCGAAGGTTTTGATCCGCCGTCGTAGATGCCCTCGAGGAGGAACAGTTCACCGATGCTTTGGCTGATTTGTTCGGAGCTTAGAGTGGAGAGAGATTTGGCGGATTGTAATCTGCCCCGGTCGAGTTCGGAGGGAAAGGCGGGCAACCCTTCCGCTGGACTTATTTCGGGTCGGGACAGCGGCAGGCTGGCCGCCGAGTCGTGGATAATAAAATCAGCCTGCACGGGGAAGTGGTCGCTGACGCCGGCGCCAGGACCAAAGTTACTCAGACGCCAGGGCACGACTGGGTAGGTGTGGGCGTTGAGGCCAGGGATCACGACCGCACTAAAGCTACCACCAACATAGTCGAGGCCTTTGCCGTCCGCTAATCCGCGAGAGATGACGAGATGCATGAGGGTGCCCCATTCGCCCTGGAACTCATCGGATCGGCGTTCAGCAGGAGCAACGTCGTACCAGAGATTGTAAAGGTCGGCACCGCCGCTGACCAGTTTGCCGGCATCACCTTGCGAGCCCAAGGTATCTTGGATGCCGGTCTTGAGCATGTAGGGGTAACGTTGTTTTTGGTTATAATGAGAATTCAGGTCACCGCCCAAGATGATGTTGGCGTTCGGGTCGGCCTTGAGGATTTCGTCGATACGCGTCCGGGCAACGCCGGCGTTCTGGATGCGAGTGGGTTCGGTCTGGGCATTCCCGGCTCCGCTTTTCCAATGGTTGGCGAAAACAAAGACCGTCTCGCCGCCGACCTGAAGCTCGGCCTCGACGATGGTGCGGGCCGCGGTCACATGATGCTGGTGAGTGCTTTTGATGGGCAGGCGGGTGAGGATTGCGCAGTGGATGGCCTCCTGTTTTAAGTCAACGATATCTCCAAGTACGATTTTATAGCCCGTTAGGCCTTCATCTTCCAGCGCCTTGATGAGCCAGGCTTCGATCGGCGTACCGACGAGTTCGGCGGAGAGCTCACCTTTGAGAATGTCGTGGTAGTTTTGGCCTTTGTGAGCGGCGAGGAAGTCTTCTGCCGAAATTGTGGAGTCAGGGGTGTGATCCGCCTCGAGTTCATCCAAGATGAGAATATCGGGCCCGCGTCCGCTTTCGGCGGTCTTGAGCACCTTGGCGATTCGTTCGAGCTTGCCGGCCAACTTCTCCGGGGTCCAGCGTTCGGGGCCGGAACCCGTGACCGGAAAATCATCATACAACGAAACGGCATCAAGGTCGAAAAGGTTTTCGACGTTATAAGCCATCACCGTGAAGGGACGGGCGCCTGACCCCTTTTTTTCTTCGGCGTGCACCGCGGTCAGGGAGAGGAGTGCCGTAAGGAAGAGGATACTCGGCAGAATCTTTTTAAGAATCATAGGAAACACGATGGATGGACGAGGGGTAATACCCACCGTTAAATCGGTTAAATCCGTGTGACAGAAAGGTGGCATTTAGTATTCAGGTGAGGCTAAAGACTTCAAAAAACCCTGACACCGAACCGACATTTCCCCGTCGATTAAAAGTAACTTATGCCGCGAACTTCTTCGTAGATATGGCTTGGAATAAGATGACGATGACGAGGTGAACGTTCCACGAGTTAGTCCCCGTCCCTGCGGATATTTTCCGACCTTTGCCGCCTTGTTTGCCATGGGGTTGGTGGCTTCAGGGGCGCCGATTGATTTCGCTGGTACTTCGACCTACACGCAGGACTTTCAGTCGATGACTACGACGGCCACCACGAGTGCCGTGTTGGGCTTAACGATGACAGAGGTGTCCACCTTGTCTGGCGGCAGCTCAGGCGTTCAAGGTTGGTACATTTACGGAGGAAGTGGA
>CAINMU010000091.1 GCA_903850885.1 uncultured Opitutia bacterium
AATTCTGCCATACGTCTTGGTTACTCGGTGTCGCCTTGGGGGAAAGGGAAAAATTTCAAGGTTTGGGGCCGTAGTCGCCTTTTTCGCAGCGGCGGACGAAGGCCTCCGTGCGCTTGCGGATGCGGTCCCATTTCTCGCGGAGTTCCTGGGTCTCGTCGGCGGTGATGCGGTGGTCTTCCATCGCCTCGGCGACGTCGGCGATGAGTAGGCCAAATTCGCGGACGAGGATGTTGGCGGCTTTGTCTAGATTGCCGCTCGGGGCTTCGCCTTCGATGGGCGTGAACTGACCGCCCGCGCGGCGGGCGAGCCAGTCAACGATGCGGGTGTCGCCAGTGAGGTCGATCAGTAGGGCGGTGCGGTGGAGCGGGTTGGGTTGGCCGCTACCTTTTTCGGCCGGCTCTCGCCATTTGTAGAGCATCGAGGGAGAGACGCCGAGCGACTTGGCAATCTCCCCGTGTTTATTAAGCTGGCTGTCTTTGCCGCCGCCTTGGCCGGCCTTGAGCAGGGCGTCCTGCACTACGTGGTGCGCTTCCTTGATGGGGGTGCGTCGGGGGGCGGGCGGTTTCTTGGCCATGGCCGAGCATAGGGCGGGGTGGGCTCGGCCCGCAAGCGTGCGAAGGATATTACAGGTTTTTCACCTTATTGTAAGACGGTCGGGCCAGAAAAGATTGGAAAGAGGAAAAGGGGCCGACATCGTTGACCGCATGATGATTTTCGCCGCCTCCCCTGAAGAGGTTTCTTTGGTTCTGCCCATCGGCCTGCTCGCCGCTGGTTTGGTTTTGATCGGGGCGGAGTTCTTTCTTCCGACGGTCGTACTTGGTTTCATCGGCGCTGTCGTCTCCTTCGCCGGCATCTATCTTTCGGCGGAGGCGGGTGTCCTCACCTGCGCGGTGTTCTGCGGCGTCTTCCTGTTCGTCCTGACGCTTGAGTTCTTCGCTTTTCGCCGCCTCCTACCGCAGACCAGCATCGGCCGGTCGATGATCAACGCCAGCAGCAATGAAGGTGCCGCGGTGCCCGCCGCCGCCGGTTACGCCGTCTACGTCGGCAAGACCGGCCAGGCCGCCACCGTTCTGGCGCCTTCGGGCACGATCGAGATCGACGGCACCCTGATCGAAGCCTTTTCCCTCGACGGTTTCGTCGAACGCGGGGCCGCCGTTGTCGTCACCGAGGCCGGCTCCGGCCGCGTGACTGTCCGCCGCTCCCGCTAAACCCCTTTCATGCCCACCCTTACCATGCCTAACCTCATCCTCTGGATCGCCGCTGGCGCCCTGCTGCTGTTCGTCCTCTTCCTGCTCTCCTTCCTTGCCGTCTGGGTGCGCGCGCGCCTCGCCGGCGCCGAGGTCGGTCTGTTCGACCTCGTCGGTATGCGCCTGCGCAGCGTTCCCTACGCCGTAATCGTCGACGCCAAGATCGCCGCCACCAAGGCCGGCCTCTCGGTCGAGGTCGAGAAGATCGACGCCCACTACCTCGCCGGCGGCAACATCGTGCAGACGGTGCAGGCGCTCATCGCCGCCCAGAAGGCCGGCTTGCATCTCGACTGGAATCGCGCCTGCGCGATCGACATCGCGACCCGCGGTACGAACAAATCTGTGCTCGAGGCCGTGCTTACTTCCGTTAGCCCTAAGGTCATCGACGTGCCTAATCCGGCCAGCGGCCGCACCACGATCGACGCCGTTGCCAAAGATGGTATCCAGGTGAAGGTGAAGGCTCGCGTCACTGTTCGCACCAACCTCGATCGTTTCGTCGGCGGCGCCCAGGAAGAGACCATCATCGCGCGCGTTGGCGAAGGCATCGTCACCACTATCGGCTCCTCGGAGAGTTATAAAATCGTCCTCGAAAACCCCGACCGTATCTCCAAGACCGTCCTCGAGCGCGGTCTCGACGCCAATACCGCGTATGAGATCATGTCGATCGACATCGCAGACGTCGACGTCGGCGATAACATCGGGGCGATGCTCCAAGAGGCCCAGGCCAACGCTAACAAGAACATGGCGCAGGCTCAGGCCGAAATCCGTCGCGCGGCCGCCGTCGCGCTCGAGCAGGAAATGCGCGCCCGCGTCGAAGAGATGCGTGCCCGCGTCGTCGAAGCCGAGGCCCAGATCCCGCAGGCCCTCGCCGACGCGCTGCGTTCCGGCCGGATGGGTTACATGGATTTCCAGCGTCTCGAAAACCTCCGTTCCGACACCGAGATGCGAAAGGGTATAGCTGGTGACGGCCCTGCGCCCGGCGCCAAGGCCTGAGCATGGACTCCGAAATCGTCATTAAGATCGTCATCGGCGTAGTCATGTTCGCGGTTTGGGTCGCCGGCAAAATCAAGGTGGAGGCCGGCCAGCCGGCACCAATTGCTGTGCCCCCGTCCGTGCCGCGTCGCACCCGTCGGGTGCGCAATGCGCCACCGCCCCTCGCGCCGGAGCCGGAGCCTTCGGCCCTGGTCGCCGCGACCCATCTCGACGATACGTCCCTCGTGGTCACGCGGCCCGCGCGTGCGCAGTCGCGCCTGCAGTTTCGCGGCTCGGCCGCGCTCCGGCAGGCGATCATCGCCCGCGAAGTCCTTGGTCTGCCGCTCTCGCTGCGTCCGCCGCGCTTCTGATTAACGGCGCGGGGCAAAAATGCGGACAGCCAGATAAGGCAAAGCGCAACAAAGCACGATGGCGGCGCCAGAAGGCATCCACGCCAGGTAATAAGAAAGATAAAGTCCACCGATCCCGCCGAGTAAGGCGCAAGCGACCGCCCAACCCATCACTTGAGGGAGCGTGCGACCGAGCAGAACACCGGTGGCCGCAGGAATGACAAAGAGCGCGGTGGTCAGGAGCGCGCCTACGAGGCGCACGCAGGCCACTGCGCCGAGGGCCACTAAGCCGAGCAAGATGGCGCGCAGGAGAGCGGGTTTGGCGCCGAGCAGTCGGGCATATTCTTCGTCAAAGGAAGCCAGTTCCATTTCCTTATGCAGGATACGCAGACTCACGAGCACGACGAAGGCCGTGACAGCGATGATGACGATGTCTTGAGGGCCAACGGAGACCACACTCCCAAAAAGCAATCCCGTGAAATCGCGCCACGAATGCGCCAGCTGCATCATGGCGATCCCGGCGGCGAACATCACCGAAAGCATCACGCCGATGGCGCTGTCTTCGCTCGTACCCTTGCGGTTGGAAAGCCAAGCCGCTCCGGCCGCGGTCAGCAGGGCGGCGGCGAGAGCGCCGACATAGGGAGAGAGGCCCAGTAGCATCGCGCCGACGACTCCCGGTAAAATCGAGTGGGTGAGGGCCGTGCTCACGAAAGCCATGCGACGAAGCACCACATAGGCGCCCAAGCAGGCGCAGGTGAGGCCTCCGAGCACGACAGCCCAAAGGGCTCGGACGAAGAAGGCTTCGGCCAACGGTTCGCGGATGACCTCAAGCATGATGGTGTCCGTGGCCCGTGCAGGAATGGGTGGTGGTGACGGTGCCATTTCGCATTTCCAAGATGCGATCAAACCGACGTGAGTCGGCCGGGTCATGCGTGGCCATGATGACCGTAAAAGCGTGGCCTTGTTCGAAAAGGAATTTCTCGACGATATCGCGACTGGCTTGATCCAGCGCCGCATAGGGTTCATCCAGCAGCAGGATTTCGGCGCCTTGCACGGTCGCCCGGGCAAGCAGCCCGCGTTGGAGTTGACCTCCCGAAAGCGTATGTACGGGGCGATCAGCTAAGTTGGTGAGCCCCATCAGTTCGAGCGCGCGATCTACGGTCTGGTTGCCGTGGTGGCATTCCTCGAACCATCCGTGGTGGGCGTAGGTTCCCATCTGGACCAGGCGACGGAGTTGAAGGGGGAAATTTTCCGTGAAAGTCGGTCGTTGGGAGAGGTATGCCACTTGGCTGCGGCCAAGTGCTGGCGGTGAACCCAAAACCTGGACCTTACCCTCTCGAGGTTTGATCAGGCCGGCTAAGGCTCGGAGAACCGTTGATTTTCCGGAACCATTAGGTCCGATGAGAGCGGCACGACAACCGCAAGGAATCTCAAACGTGGCATGTTCGAAAGCGAGATGGCCATCGGGCCTTGCGGATGCTGACAAGTCCGTGGCCTGGACGGCGATACCCTGGCAATGCGTCTTTCCGCCTGATGAGTAGGGGAGGGTAGGCAGTAATTCTAGGGGCGAATCATTGAGACGTTGAAGCCAAGCGGGAAAATGAAGGCTCATGGTTTTAAGAGAGCGGCCTGAAGCTTACGGCCATTTTTTAGCATCATGCCTGCCCAAGTGTCACCTTCCGTGCCTGTGGGCTCCAAAAATTCAAAGGAAAGGGGAAGGGGTGGCGGGATTCCGGTATCGCGGCAAAGTTGCTGGGCGATCGCATCGTTTTGGCCGTCGTCGACCACTACGACCCTAACTCCCTGGCTTCGGATGGTTTCAAGAAGCAGGGAGAACTGCTTCGCAGAGGGGTCGGCTGCCTCTGTTGATGCGCTCTGTAAGATCGTCGAAGCAACGATTAGACCGTAGCGATGCGCAAAGGGGCCAAGGTTGGCATGCTGGGTGATGATTCGGCGTTGATTTACGGGAATTATGCCGAAGGCTCTTTCCAGGGTATTATCTACGACCATTACGTCTTTAACTAACTGACTATAAGTATCTTGCATGCTAGCATTCGGGTACAATATTTGAAGTTTTTTGCGAAGTTTTTCAATAATTTTTAGGACTAGTTTTGGATCTGTCCAAATGTGTGGATCCGGCGTCCTTTGTTTGCCG
>CAINMU010000092.1 GCA_903850885.1 uncultured Opitutia bacterium
CCCTACCTCGGTACAGCTAGGTCAGCACGCAGTGCTGACCCTACCTATTACAGCCGCGGGGGCCTGGAGCCGGCTGCCGAAGGCCGAACGGCTGACACCCGAGAGGCCGATGCCCCGATGGCTGTCACCTGTCACCCTAAAGAATAATGTCCGAAGCTAACTTTCCGGTTTCCGGTCTCCCCTTGAGCGTAACGGATGCGATGTCATCGCATCCCTACCTCGTTGCATCCCTTGTCAACGTGTCAACTTGCCAACCTGTCAACTAACGTGCGGCTCTCTGGTCCACCGAGCCTCTGGGCCTCCGGTCCTCTAGCTTTGCACCATCCCTTGCATCCGGATACTCCAGCGCGAGACTTCCTCGATTTCATCGAGGGTTACGGGGGCTGAATTGCCGGAGCGGACTGCGGAAAGAAAAGCGGTGAGGGCTTCGGCGTGGCCTTTGCCACGCGACGGGCCGCCCAGCCAGGCAGGGAAAGCCGAAGCGCCGGGCAAGTTGACCGAGCGAAGCGTGTTCCAATTATCGATCTCGGCGGACCAACCCTGCCCTTCGACCTTGATGCGCTCCTTGGGCAGGTGTGCCGGAAGGTCGGTGCGATAGTTCAGCGTGGCGATATCACCATTGGCGAAGCCCAGCTCGAAACAGCCGCCGTCCTGTCCGTCGAAATCACGGCTCTTCGCCGTGGCAGAGACAATGGGTGATCCGGAAAGGAAGCGGAGCAGGTCGACGAAGTGACAGGCCTCGCCGACGATCCGTCCACCACCCTGCTTTGGGTCGAGCGCCCAATGGCCAGAAGGTAAGCGACCCGCGTTGACGTCGACCGTGAAACGACGGACGCCGGCTTTCGCGGCCAGCGCCGCACGTAGGCGGAGGGCGAGCGGGGCGAAGCGGCGGTTGAAGCCGACGGCTAGGATGGGAGACGATGAACGAGCGACGGCCAACGTGGCGTCGAGATCCGACTCGGTGAGCGCCAGCGGCTTCTCCACCCAGGCATGTTTGCCGGCGAGAAGCGCGGCCCGAGCGAGTTCGCCATGCTGGTCGTGGCGAGTCGCGACAAAGACCGAGGCGACTCCCGGGTGGTCGAGTAAAACAGCCGTGTCAGTGGTCGCCATCGCGGAGTTTCCGGCAAGGAGCTGGGCGGAAAGCCCATTAGCCGAAGCGAAGGCCGAGGGAGCGGCACCAAGGGAACGAAGAGCCGGGACGAGGACGCGTGCGGCGAAATTGCCGCAACCGATGATCCCGATGCCACCATTGGTCCGACTATCCCAATCGACGCCAGGCAGCGTAAGGCCGAGTGCTTCGTTGGGGACGGAATATTCGATAAGGTGTCCGTACGATCCTGGGCGACGCAGGTCGTCGTAGATTTCAGGGGCGGACGCGAAGGGGTGGCTTGACGTCAGCAACGACGTCACATCGAGCGCACCGGACGCCATCAGCGCGAGGACCTCGTCGAAATTAGCTCGGGCCGAAGACGGGTCGGACGGGTCGGCGGACCCATAGGAACGCGAGACCTGGAAAGAAACCTCGTTTTGATAGAAGTCGGCGCGGTTAAGACGGAGCCCCGTCACGCCGACGAGTACCACGCGGCCTCGGCGACGGCAGAGGCGCGCGGCCTGGTTGACGGGTTCGTCGGAAGCCGTGCTGGCCGTGATGAGCACGCCCGCCGCTCCGGTGGGGAGGGATGGAGACCCGATTGTCGCGCCAGCTTTTGCCGCGTCGGCGGATTTCGCCGAATCCGGATCGATGCCGATGACGGTGATGCCTTGGGCGCGCAGCAGACGGACGGCCAGCTGGCCGATGAGCCCGAGGCCCATGACGATCACCGTATCGCCGCGCTGGGCTCCGATGAGGCGGATGCCTTGGAGGGCGATGGCCGCCAGCGGCACGAACGTCGCTTGCGCTTCGGAGACACCTACCGGGATGCGGGCGGCGAAAGCCGGGTCGGCCGAAATCACTTCGGCGTGCGGGGAGTTGGAGACCACGCGGTCACCGGTGGCGAACCCAGGGACGCCGCCGGCGTCGAGCACCGAGCCCACGTGACAATATCCGAGCGGAATCGGCTGGGCGAGTTTGCTCCGGACCGCGGCAAGCGTCGCGAAAAGACCGTCCGAACGCACCTTGCCTAAGACCGCTCGGAATTTCTCCGGCTGCTGGCGGGCTTTGCTGAGCCAGTTCCCACGTCCGAATTCCACCAGCATGCGCTCTGTGCCCAGCGAGACCAGCGAACGGGTGGCGCGGATAAGCAAGCGGCCGCGTCGCGGGCCGGGTGCGGGCGCCGCGAGGAGCTCAGTACGACCTGAGCCCAGATGCTGGACGAGTTGGCGCAAGGGAAGGAAGGCTTAGCGCTCCATCTCCGCGGACGACTGATCGGTGAGGCAGATCATCGCAGCGGCGATAAACACGGCGGTGAACATCAGCGGCGTGAACCAGAAGAGGAGATCGATGCTCGCATGGGCGCCGAGTAAGATGAGTCCGAGGGCCAACGGCACCGTTTCCGGATGCCCTTCATGGAAGGCGCGGATGAACCGTCGTCCCAGCCAGCCCAACATCGCGACGACGGGCAGCATCCCAATGACGCCCCAGGTCGCCAGCATCTCCAGCCAATCGTTATGGGCATAGTCGGCGCGGTAATAGAACCGTCCGTTCTTCTGCATCTCTTTCTGCTCCGCTTGGTAAGGAAGGGCAATCCAGCGGTAAGAGCCGGCGCCATAACCGACCCAAGCGCGACCGTCCCGACCTGCGTCGGAAATGAGGGCCAGGGTAGCGCGGCGCAGCGGTGCCCGATCGTCGGTGCCGACCCGCTGATAGACGTCGGCCTTCTTCTGGAAGCGATCGACGACGGGAGAGAAGTCGGCCACGAATAGGATGGCCAGCGCTGCAACGAGCATGGCGACTCCAGTTACAATCACGACACTCCGGCGAGAGCTGCGTAAGCCCGGAAATCCGTAAAAGTATGCGAGCGGAACCGAGATAAAAATTAGCGCCAACACGATGGCGGTGGCGGCGACGCCGGCGGTGAGCGCAGCGAGCAAGGAAAGCACGAATCCGAGGAAGGCCGTGATGAGGTAGGGCCCGCCTTTGAATGCGCTCTCCCCAGCCCGACGGATGTGCCAGAATGTGAGGGCCAAGGCTAAGGCGACGTGGAGATAGAAATAGACGCCAGCATGGTTGCGGCTGATGAACGGGCCGAAACAGCGGGTGTTCTTGGGAATCGGAAACCCTAAGATCGTGCCGGACGACTGAATGTTCAAGAGCCCGAACGCCCCGATGATACAGGCGGCGATCACGGAGATCAGGGCAAGCGTGACGTAGCTCCGGCGGCGACGGAGTCCGTGGTGCAAGGCGCAGAATAACATCCAAGGCGCGGCGATGATCATCATCAGCCGCCAAGCGTTCATCGGCGCCTGCGACGTATCGGCCGCAGAGAACGGGGCTTTCAGGCCGGAAGGCAGCCAATGCACATAAGGGAGCGGACGGACATCGAACTTGCCGACATCGATGCCCGGCATGCCTTGCTTGGCCCAGAAGACTTCCCGGTCCACGACGATGCCCCAGGCGTTGAGATCCTGGACGGCGAAGTAGGCGAAGAGCGCGATCCCGGCCCAGAAGGGAACCGAGCGCAGCAACTCATGACGCGCTTCGGCGGCCGGACGCGAACTCAGGTCCCTAGAAAGCAGGAAATAGGCGATGGAAGATCCCATGAGCGCGCAGGCTGGGAAACAGACATAGTCGAGCCAGCGGTAGGTCAGCGGCTGATAACCTTCGAAGCCGGCGGCGACCAACGCGACCAGCAAGCCGACGAACCAAACGCCCATCGCCTTGCGCTGGGTGGCCGCCTCGGCGACGACCGCGAGCAGCGCCGCGGTCGCGAATCCCAGCGCCGCGCAGACCGTCCAGAGCACGACGCCCGCCCATCCCCATGGCGCCACGAACAGGATGATACCGACGAGGATCATCACGGTCAGCTCACGGGAAGTGAGTGCGGAGCGGGAGGGGGGGGACATGAATAAAGGAGGGCTGGAGGGCACGAGGGCCGGAGGCACAGAGAGAGGCAAACTAGCTGGCCGGTTGACAAGTTGACCCGTTGGCAAGGGAGGCATGTGGCCGAACGAGGGCCCGAGGACAGGAGGGCTGGAGCCGAGACAGATTAGAGGCTGAGAGAGGCCGGATGATGTCTTGAGGTAGGGACGCGTCGGTGACGCGTCCGTCTATTTCCCTGCGGTCGCGACACAGTCGCGCCCCTACCTCGGTACAGCTAGGTCAGCACGCAGTGCTGACCCTACCTATTAAAGCCGCTGAGGCCTGGAGCCGGCTGCCGAAGGCCAAACGGCCGACTCCAGAAAGGCCGATGCCCTGGTGGCCGTCACCTGTCACCCGAAAGAATAATGTCCTAAGCTAACTTTCCGGTTTCCGGTCTCTCCTTGAGCGTAACGGATGCGATGTCATCGCATCCCTACCCGTTGCATCCCTTGCCAACGTGTCAACTTGTCCACCTGTCAACTAGCGATGCATCTCCTCTGGTCCTCTGAGCCTCTACTTACTGCAGCGCCGCTTCCATCACCCGCGCGATCTGGGCCGCGGCGGTACCGTCGCCGTAAGGATTCCGGAGCTGGGAACGACGGGCGTATTCGGCGGGATCAGAGAGCAGACGGGTAGCGGCGGCGACAATCCGATCAGCATCGGTGCCGACGAGCTCGCTCGTGCCGGCGGTAAGTCCCTCCGGCCGCTCGGTATTATCCCGCATGACGAGCACGGGCTTGCCGAGCGAGGGAGCTTCCTCCTGGACGCCGCCGGAATCGGTGAGCACGAACAGCGAACGGTCCATCAGCCAGACGAAATCGTCGTAGGCCGCCGGCGCGGCGAGCGCAATCCGCGGGTGGCCACCGAGCAGACGTCGCACCGGCTCCTGGACCCGTGGGTTAAGATGGACAGGATACAACACGCCGAGATCCGGATGCGCGTCGACCAAGCGACGGATGCCGACGCAGAGATTTTCGAAGCCCGGGCCGAACGATTCGCGACGATGGCCGGTGACCAGAATCCAGCGCGACTTGGGCACCGCGAGATGCGAGGCGATGAAAGCCGGCGCGATGCCCAGGCGGGCGCCGACCGCGGCAGCTTCGATTCCGCCGATTCGCGCACGAGTGGCGAGGAGCGCATCGATGACGGTATTGCCGGTGACGTGACAATGCGCGGCGGGAATGCCCTCGCGCAGAAGATTGGCCTTGGCCTGTTCCGTGGGACAGAAATGCCAGCGCGCCAGCGTGGAAGTCACGCGACGATTC
>CAINMU010000093.1 GCA_903850885.1 uncultured Opitutia bacterium
AGTTGCGGAAGACGGCGGCGCTGACCTTGATGCCCGGACGGACGAGACGGGCGGCTTCGCTGGTAGTCCGGACGACCTTGGTGATATTACCTTGGCACCAAGGGATCCATTCTTCGCGATGCGTCCCGTTCGGCATGACATCCTTGGGCCATTTTGCGACGACTTTACCAGTGGCTTGTTCGAAACGTTCGCGGCAATGAGGACAGAAGCAGTGTTTCGTATCGGGGTAGCGGATGTAGTCGAAATGAATCCCGTCGACGGCATATTTTTTGGCTACTTCGACGAGGGCATCGCGTTCGAGGGCGGCGTTGAGGGGATGCGAGGGACAGAGCCAAGGTTCTTCCTCGCCGGTGTCGCTCATCTGAAGTCGTCCTTCCTGGCGCATCTTCTCCAGGAAGGATTTCGGGAAATCATGACCGAGGTTCCAGTCGACTTTCCAGACGTGTATCTGCACGCCGTATTTACGACAAGCTGCGAGGCATTCGGCGATCTGGTCGGGCTTGCCGGTCATACTTTGCGCGAGAGGGAGGACGTCGGACGGATAGAAGGCCGCTCCGCCCCAGAGCATATTGGGGAAGATCGCATTGAACCCGTGGGCCTTGAGGGAGCGGATGGATTCATCCCAAGTTTTGCCCTTGATGCCGTAGGCGTTGTGACACCAGAAGGCCCGGAATTCGCCATCCTGTGAAGGTTGGGCGAGACAATAGGATTCCAGCAGGAGGCGATTGGCGCGATCGGTGTCATCGATGGCTTCGACGAACCTACCGGCTTTTTCGTCGAGTGCGGCTTGGGTGCGAAGGGTCAGCGACGCGTCGAGCCGGCGATGGGCTTCGCTGTCGGCGGGGGTTTGCCCGAGGGCGGCTACCGCGGATTCATAAGTTTCATAAATGCCCATGCGGTCGACCTCGGAGCGGCGGCGAGCGAGAAGGTCGGACCAAAGCGAGGGCAGCAACCGGCCGGCCAGGGCCAGGAGGAGCTTCTGTTGATTGGCCGAATCATCCGTGAGCAATACATGTGTCATGAAGATCGTATTCGCGGAGCCTAAGATGGCGGGTTGCCCGGAAGGATGTCCGGAGGCGTCGAACCATTCAGCCAGAATTTTGGTCGAAGCCGAAGCCGGGGAAGCCGTAATGATATTCCAAGAATGTTGGGCGACCTGCGGCGGGGCGCCGTTGAGTTCCGCCGAAGTGTGCAGGGAAGAAAAGACGCCAGGCGTGGTGGGACGGAGATGCTTGCCGAGCTTGATACCGGTCGTGTCGGCAAGTTCCGCGGGCAGGGAGTAGAAGGCTAAGAGCTTGCCACCGTCTTGGAGGTAATGGTCGATGGCTGAAACCGTCGCGGGCGGTAACGTCGAATGATAGGGCAGGATCAGCAGTTTTGTCTGAGCGAGCGTAGCGGCGTCGAGGGAGCTTTCGGGCAGCAGCGCATGACGAAGGCCAGAAGCGCTGAGATATTTGGAAATATTAGCGGCGTATTCTTCTTTAGCGGTGCTGTTTTGGAGCACGAGGATCGAAGTATCTTCGCCGAGCACCCCCAGAGGGTGGAGGTGGCGGAGCTCGAAAGAGCCATCCGCTTCCTGGGCTCGCCAAGCGGCCAGCCGCAAACCATCGACCTTGTTCCAGCCGCCCGGCTCGCCTTCGGTTTTGGCACCGGTTTTGAGAATCGTGACCGTCTCCCAGACCTTGCGGCGCGAAATCGAGAAAGTTTGCGAATACCAGCCTTTGCCGGCCTTGAAATAGAAAGTGAAGGAACCGATGGAATCTAACTTATCGGCTCGAATCTGAAATTGGATCCCTTCGGAATTTGAAAGATCCAGCGAGGTGGAAAGGTCCCAGTAGCAACGAACGGTGGAGTGGTTGGAGAAATCGCAGAGGAAGGAGGTGATCTTTTCGCGGCCGTCGCCGGAGACCGAAACGGCCGGCGCGCCTTCTTTATTTTTCCAGGATAAGGATGAAAGGACGTTACCCGAGGTTTCAGCGGCAAGACCCGATAGGCTTAGAACTGAGAAGAATAAAACGCACGCCCAGTGTCGGGACGAGAGGAGACGAAGGAGTGGCATCGGCGGGGGAGGGGCGGAGCTAAGGTATGAACCGATGGGGCCGAGGTTGAAAGGTAAGAAACGACGTGACACGTGGGCGTGGAGGAAAAGGCACTAAAGAGAGGCTCGGTGGCTTGGCTGATTAGAGAAGATTCAAAACGCAAAGGGGGACCAGGTGCTGGTTGATTGGATCGGGATACGACGGGCTCAGGTAGGGTTGACCACCTTGGTCAGCCGCGGTTGAGCGAGGGTGCTCAACCCTACCCAAGGCAGGATGCGGGGTTGTAAGGGGTGGGAAGGGAGGCAGGATTTTGGGATACCCCTGTTGTTATGCGTACCTATGCCTCTGCTTTGTTACTCGCGTTTTTATTCGTCGCAAAGCTCGGGGCGGCAGGCTTGAAGGCGGGCGCGGCGGCGGTGGATATCACGCCAACGCAGTTTCCGGTGAACATGCCTGGGGGCCATAATGCGAACACAGCAACGTCGGTCCATGATCCGCTGAACGCGCGGGCCTTGGTTTTGGATGATGGTAAGACCAAAATCGTCTGGGTGGTCATTGATCATCTGAGTGTGCCTAAGAAAGTCACCGCCGAGGCTAAAGAAATCGCCTCGAAGGCGACGGGCATTCCCGTGGAGAATATGTTGGTCTCCGCCACGCATACGCACACGGGTGTGAGTGCGGCCGATGAGTTCGTGACAGAGGTGCCGGACGGACCAAAGTTGTCCGACCGTCAAAGCAAGGCGAACGTCTATCGGAAGATCATGCTGGACGGGCTTGCGCAGGCTATCATCACGGCGCATGCGCAGTTGCGGCCGGCGTTGGTCGGAGCGGGCGTCCAGCCTTTGCCCAGCGAGGTTTTTAATCGGCGCTGGTTTTTGAAGCCTGGTAAGATGCCGCTCAACCCCTTCGGCGAAATGGATAAAGTGAAGATGAATCCTGGGACCTCGCCGGAGGTCATCGATCGGCCGGCCGGTCCGACGGATCCCGATATAAGCATCTTATCGGTCCAGGATGCCAAGCGGAAGCCCTTGGCCTTATTTGCCAATTATTCTTTGCATTACGTCGGTGGAGCGCCGCACGGACAAGTCTCCGCCGATTATTACGGAGAGTTCGCGCGCGTGCTGCCTTCGCGGCTCCGGGCGGGCGATGATTTCGTTGCCGCGATGTCGAACGGTACCTCGGGAGATATTAATAACATCCCTTTTGGGGTGACTCGTCCGCCCCGTGAGCCGTTCGAGCAGATCCGGTTAGTGGCCAGTGAGGCCGCCGACGCCACATGGAAGGCCTATCAAGCGATCGGCAAGCATCAGGGTGACGTCGCACTGGGTATGCGGCAGCGCATCTTGACGCTCAAGTATCGCAAACCGACACCGGAGCAGGTCATGAACGCCAAGGCCATCTTGGCGATCAAGGATAAGGCGGCGATTGCACGTTTACCTGCTTTGGCGAAGAACTATGCCAGTTCGACCCTTTCGGCGGCGGAGCGTCCGGAGGAGACCATCGCTGTCATCATTCAGGCTATCAAGGTAGGGGAGGTCGTCATCTGCGCGATCCCCTTTGAGACTTTCGCGGAGACTGGGTTGGAACTTAAGCAAAAAAGCCCCTTTAAGCAGACCATCGTGGTAGGTCTCGGCAACGGGCGGCACGGTTATCTGCCGACGCCGGCGCAGCATGAGCTGGGCGGTTATGAGACTTGGTTGGGTACTAATGTTGTCCAGAAAGATGCGTCGGAAATCATCGTGAAGAATCTGGTCGAGATGATGGGGGAACTCCGCTGACGCGGCGCGGCGTAAGCGCCGCGAGGGGGCGCGCGGCGTAACCGCCGCGAGGGGGCACGTGGGCAAGGTGACATGGGGACACGCGCGTGCGCGAGGGGGCATGGGACATGGGACACAAACTAGAGGCCCGGAGGCTCAGAGGCTCGGTTGATCAGAGAGAGGCAGTGCAAAGGTGCAAATACGGCTATGCCGCGTGCAAAGGTGCAAAAGTGAACTCGCGTGAAACGCGAGAGGGGGTACGTGGGCAAGGTGACATGGGGAGATGGGAGAGGCAGAACTCAAAGGGGGCGGCCTCAGGGCTCGGGTGGCGGGAAAGGTAGGGGCGTGCGGCCCGCACGCCCACGGATGACCGGGCCGGTCATCCCTACCAAAGACCGCAGCATTCATCCCGGTCTCCGGTTTCCCTTTGAGTGGGTGAATCGTTTCGGGTGGCGGCCTCAGGTGGCGGG
>CAINMU010000094.1 GCA_903850885.1 uncultured Opitutia bacterium
GGCGACCGCCCCCTGCTACGCTCACGCGTCAACGCCGCGCTCGACGTTCTGAGCCACGACGCCCGCACCGACGCTTCGAAGATCGCCGCGACCGGCTACTGCTTCGGCGGCACGACCGTAGTCGAACTCGCCCGCAGCGGCGCCGCGCTCAAGGGCGTCGTCAGCTTCCACGGCGGCTTGGATTCTCCGACCCCGGCCGACGGCAAAAACATCAAGGCCAAGATCCTCGCTTTACACGGGGCGGACGACCCTTTCGTAGCCGCCAAGGATGTCGCCGCCTTTGAGGCCGAAATGAAATCCGCCTCCGTTGACTATAAACTCATCAAGTATCCCGGCGCCGTCCACAGCTTCACGCATAAGGCCGCCGGCAACGACAACTCCAAGGGAGCCGCTTATAACGCCGACGCCGACCGGGATTCATGGATCGAAATGGAGAACTTCCTAAAGACCACCCTCGGCCGCTGAGCGACCTATCTTTAAAATGAAAGCCCGACTCCTACTGTTTTCCCTCTCGGCTTCCGCCCTGCTGGCCGAACCAAGCGATGGCCTCGCCCCTGAGGTGCCCGGCCTAAACGCCGCCGCCGTCTCCTACGCACTGGAAGCCAAATTACCTGACCTCGAGAAGCCGTTCCTCTCGACCAAGCCGCAGGAGCTTAAGGACGGCCTCAAGGTCGGAGAACTCCTAGGCACTCAGAAGGACTCCGTGATGAAGTTTGCCCACGAAATCGCGGACGGTAAGCACGGCGAAATCGACAGCCTCCTCGTCGCGCACCACGGCCAGCTGCTCTTCGAATCCTACTACCGCCGCGGACGTCAGAACTACCCGCACTATCAGATGTCGATTACCAAGTCCTACACAGCCATGGCCGTCGGACGTGCGATTCAACTCGGTTACCTGAAGATGTCGGACCTCGACCGCCCCGTTTACTCTTTCTTGAATGAACTTCAGCCGGCGAAGTTCGTCGCGGGCGCCAAAGATGTCACCCTCGCGCAGGCGATGAACATGAAATCGGGCGTCCGCATCGACGAGACCAAGGTCGGAGAACTCGTCAAGAATCCTGCTGCGCTGAAAGGCCAAGGCCAGATTCAGGGCTATTTCCAGCATAGCGCGCCGATTGCGGCTGCGCCGCGCACCTTCAAGTATCAGTCCTCCGATCCTTGCATGGCGATGCAGGTCGTGCAGGCCAGCGTACCAGGCTCTGCCGAGGAATTCATCCGCAAGGAGCTCTTCGGCAAACTCGGCATCACGAATTACAACTGGGAAACTGACACCATTAGCGGCTGGCCTAAATCAGCAGCTGGCGCCGGCTTGCTGTCGCGTGACATGGTCAAGTGGGGCCAGCTCGTGCTGGATAAGGGCAAGTGGCACGGCGAACAGCTGATCCCCGCCGAATACGTGGCCAAGGCCACTTCGCGCATCAACGAGAACTCCGACACGAATGGTTATGGTTATTTCTGGTGGACCGATGGCTTCAAGATCGGAGACAAATCCTATCACGCGATGGAAGGGCGCGGTGCTGGTGGCCAGTTTATCTTCATGTTCCCGGAGGCCGATCTCGTCGTCGTCGTGACCGCCCACCACAAAGGCATGGGCACGATGCTGAAGAATCTTCCGCCCGCCCTGCTGCCGGCTTTCCTTGCCCGATAGTCGGCCTATACTAAGGCGGCGAAACATGCGACACCCTCTCTGCCTGCTCCTGTTCGTGCTCGTGCTCCTGGGTTGCAAGCCGGCAATTGAGACGCTGCGCGGGACGCCGACGGAATTGAGCGCCATCCGGAACGTAGGTGATAAACGTTTCAGCGCGGGCGACGTCGTGACCTGGGCGCAACTCGACGACACTTTCCTCGACCGTTCGGCGAAACTCGAGGTCGGCGCGGCCGACGGGAAGACCGTACTGGGCCGATTGGTCATACTCGAGAACGGTACCGAGGCGGCCGCCTTTCTGATAGCCCACGGATGTGTCACGATTTCCGGGCCTATTGGCGTACGCAAGCTAACGACAGCCCTTGAGGTAGACGTCGAAATCACCAGCAAGGACGGTCAGAAACTCATCCTAATCCTGAAGTCCGACGGTACGCCTCAAGGCGTGGGCTAAAAACAAAAGAGCCGCGGATCATTCCACGGCTCTTTTTCTTTCCTGGCGGGCCGACTTAGGCCACGCGCTCGACGACCAGCGGGGGCATGTTCGGGCGCTTCGGAGCGAGGCGATAGGCGTCGCGGAAATACGGGAGCGCGGCGTCGACTTTGGCCTCGTCGTTGTAATGGATCATGATCAGCGGCTCACCCTGCTTGACCTGCGTGCCGACCTTGCGGATTTCGGTGACGCCAACCGATGGATCAAGCGTGCCATCCTTGAGGGTGGCGAGGAGACGGACGCCTTGGGCGATCTTGCCAGCATCGATGGTGTGCACGTAACCACGCTTAGGCGCAGGCAACTTGCGGATGAATTTCGCCTTCGGGAATTTTTCCGGATCATCGATCCAATCGGTCTTGCCACCTTGGGCGCGGACCATCGCTTTGAATTTCTCGAGGGCTGAGCCATCCTTAAGATGCTTCTCTACCGTCTGCTTGGCGGAAAGCGTCGAACCAGCGACACCGGCCAGACGGACGACTTCCATGCCTAACTTGAGCACGAGATCCTGAAGGTCTTCTGGTCCTTCGCCCTTGAGGAGACGGACGGCTTCAAGGACTTCGAGTCCGGTGCCGACGGAATCACCCAGAGGCTGATTGATGTCGGTGACCAGAGCGACGCATTTGCGGTTAAGCGAGCGGGCGACGCGGGTGACGATGCGGGCGAGCTGCTTGGCCTGCTCGAGGTCGCGGATAAAGGACCCGTTGCCCCACTTCACGTCGATTACCAAACCTTCGCAGCCTTCGGCCAACTTCTTGGAAAGAATGCTGCCGGTGATGAGCGGGAGGGAGGGAATCGTACCCGTCTTCTGGCGGAGCTTGTAAAGGATGTCGTCGGCAGGAGCGATTTCACTGCACTGCTCGGTGACAGCGCAACCCACGCGTTCGAGTTGTTGGCGGAACTGATCCATCGTCGCCTTGCCCTTGAAGCCCGGGATAGAGCTGAGCTTCTCGACGGTCGAGATACAGAACTCTTCGTCCTTACCGTTCATACCTGGCATGATGACGCCAGCGGCGGCACCGAGAGGACCAAGTACCATGGAAGTCTTATCACCCACGCCACCGGTCGAAACCTTGGCGATCTTGGGCTGAGTCAGGCGATCCAAGTCGATGACATCGCCGGAGAGACGCAATTCCTCGGCCAACATGGCCGTTTCCTGAGCCGACATCTGCTTAAAGTAAATCGCCATGGCCAAAGCCGCTTGCTGCGCCTCGGGCATCTCCGCATCCATGATCGAATCGATGATCTGACGGATCTCGTCGGCTGTAAACTCACCGCCATCCCGCTTCTTTTCGATGAGAGACGTAAATGAGGGCTTTTCCTTCCGCTTGTGTTCTAAGATTTTGTCTGTCATAAGTAGTTAGGATTTAGAAGGTTAGGCCCGTTCTGCTTTAGGCAGGGAGGCGGACTCGCTGTGATGTAAGTTTTTCTTGAAAAGGCGAGCCAAAACCGACAGGCGGAGCCGTCTTGGCGCTAAAAGAAACCTCTTACCCTCACGGGAAGGCACAAACGGGGCTAATTTTGGCCTTGGCGGCCTTTGAGGAAATCAATCGAGGTTACCCCAAATAACCACGGAAAAGGGCGTCCTGGCCCAAAGCCGAGGTCCTTACGGCCACCATCGGAAGCTCGGCACCCTCGAACCAAACCGGGCTATCAGGGGTACCCCGTAAACGAGGTGACACATAAGCGAATAAGTAATCCGCAAAGGCGCCTTGCAGCAGCGCGCTTGCAAGGCGGGGGCCTGCTTCGATCAAGACCGCCGTAAGACCCTCTGTTGCGCAACGCTCCGCCCAGGCATCGAGAAATTCTTCCGCCTCACCCGATAGGGCCCAGACGGCAATCCCCTCAGCTTCATACCAAGCCAGATCGGACTTACGGGCAAGAGCCGCCAGTCCGACCACGATCGTTCGGGACCGGTGATGGTCCTGAAAAAGATTTAGCCCTGCCCTTCCGGCAGATTTGAAAGTACGATCAAGTACGAAACGTATCGGAGAGAATTCACCGTCAGGACTCCTTGAAGTCAGACGTGGATTGTCCGCCAGAAGCGTATCGGCGCTCACGGCGATGGCCGGAAAAAGTCGGCGCCATTGATGGACATCGGCCTGCGCCGCGGCGCCGGTGATTTGCTTTCCTTCGCCAGGTGCGAGCACGAGCTTGCCATCCAACGTGGAGGCCACCTTCACGGCCATCAGCGGCCGCTGAGTTGTAATCCAATGGTTAAACATCAGGTTAAGGTCTGCGCATTCTTCGCCCAAGACCCCTTCAATCACCTTAATCCCCGCCGCACGCAGCAAGTCGAGCCCCTTCCCGGCATGAGCAGGATTAGGATCCAAGGCGCCGACGACGACGGTACGAAAACCAGCCTGGATGATAGCTTCTACGCAGGGCGGCGTCCGACCATGCGTGCAACAAGGCTCAAGCGTGACGTATAAAATCGCCTCAGCCCCTGGCTTACGGCCCAACGACCGGAGCGCCATGACCTCGGCATGGGGTTCGCCAGCCTTCGCATGAAAACCTTCGCCAACGATCTTTCCATTTTCCGTAATCACCGCCCCAACCATGGGATTAGGGTGCGTCTGACCCCAAGCCTGGCGAGCGAGCTCCAAAGCTCGGCGCATAGGGGGCTCGTTCGGTACAAGAGACACGATTATCGGTTACGCTTACGAGAAACCAACGCCGCCTTGGCGCTACCAGGCACCAACTGGGGTTCGGAATAATAACGGAAGTCTTCTAACTTACGGCGCTCGATTGCCCGACCCAACAGCTGCTCGATCTGCTGCAAGTGATGCATTTCATCCGGAGAGAAAAGTGTGAAAGCTTCGCCTTCCGCCGAAGCCCGGCCCGTCCGGCCAATCCGGTGGACGTAGTCTTCGGCATGCTCAGGGACGTTGTAATTAATCACGTGGGTCACGCCGCGGATATCAAGCCCGCGCGAGGCGATGTCCGTCGCGACCATGATGGAAAATTTTCCGGACTTAAACCCAGCCAAGGCCGCGGCGCGCTCGGTCTGCGTCCGGTCGGCGTGCATCGTGGCCACCGGCGTACCATGCCCTTCGATCCATTCCGCGATACGATCGGCATCACGTTTCGTGCGGGTGAAAACAATGACAGACTTATAACCGCTCTTATTTAAAAGGGCCAGAAGCAGGTCGTACTTCTGGAAAATATCGACGGGGTAAATCGCGTGTTCGACCGTATCCGCGGCGCCTAAGCCGGTCCGGACGTCGATCGTGACGGGGTCGCGCAAGGCCCAGCCAGCGATCCGACCGATGGCTTCGCTGATGGTCGCAGAAAATAACAATGTCTGACGACCCTTCGGACAGTAGTTCACGATTCGGGTCACGTCCTCGATGAAACCCATGTCGAGCATGCGATCCACTTCGTCCAAGATCAGGATCTTGATATGCTTAAGGTCGAGCAGCTTCTGCTCATGGAGGTCGAGCAAGCGGCCGGGCGTAGCGATGACGACGTCAACCCCCTCTTCCAAGGCCTTCACTTGGGCTCCGTAACCGACGCCACCATAAAGCAAAGCCGTACGCGTCCCGAAGTGCTTGCCATACTTTTGAAAATTCTCGTCAACCTGCACGGCCAGCTCGCGCGTCGGTACCAGGACCAGACAACGAGGCTTACCGGCCGCGGGTCCGAGGATGGAAAGAGCAGGCAAAGCGAACGCTGCGGTCTTACCAGTACCCGTCTGAGCTGCCCCGATGATGTCTCTGCCGGCCATAATAGCTGGAATGCCTTGAGCCTGAATGGGCGTAGGGGTCACATAACCGTGTTCGGCTAGTGAGCGCAGGACTGGCTCGGGGAGGCCGAGATCGGAAAACGTAGACATAAAGAAGGATGAGAAAGCGATACGGAGAGGTAAAGGGGAAGGATAAACGATGGAATATTAGGAAAGGAGGCAAGTTTGACCTGTGAAGCCGACTTACGCGGTCAGTTTGTCGGAGTTTGACAATTCGCGGTAGATTCCCTGCATAGGGCTTCCTTCTGCGAAGAAGACTCGAATGGTGGTTGTAGCTCAGTTGGTTAGAGCACCGGTTTGTGGTACCGGGGGTCGGGGGTTCAAGTCCCCTCAATCACCCCATCTTTAAAGCCCCGGAGCAATCCGGGGCTTTTCTTATTTATCGATGCCGCTTGAAACTTTATACCGCCGTCGCGGGTTTCTTAGGTAACCCCATGCGCTTCTCCTTACTCGCCCTTTTCCCGTTGGCCGCCTTGGCCGCGGAACTCAAACCTTTGATGGTGGAAACGGACAAGGTGATTTTCTCCGACGATTTCACCCAAGCTCGCGAAATTAAAGCGACCGCCGGAGCCGCCGCTAAAAATGCGACCGCCCCTCAACCCTGGAATCCGAATCAAGGGACGCGTTGGACTGTCGCCGAGGGCGTCCTCAAGGGCCAAGCCTCCACGCCGGAATACCAAAGCTCGCACGACACGCACAAAGGCGTTCATCCTCGTATCGTCCTTAACGCCACCCCGGCGGAATATGCGGTCAAATTCTCGTTCCGGTTGATCGACGGCAAACCCTTCGACGCCGCCAACCGGAAGTCGGTCTCACCTTTCCTCGAGTTCGGTCACCACATCTCCCGGATCTCGTGGGGAGCCGAGGGGGCGATGCTTCTCGCTGATGCCGATAGTTTGGCGATGGATACCGCGAAAGGCTTCAAACTCGAAACCGGGAAGTGGTATACGGTGCTGGCCGAACGACGCGCAGATGAAATCTATGTGCAATTTCAAGACGGTCCTTCCTTTCACGGTAAACATGCCAGCTACAAGAGCGAGCCTCACGCGGTCATGATCGCCGGGCTCGAAGCCGGGCACTTGGAAATCGACAACGTCACGGTCTGGTCGATCAAAGCCGGCACAAACCCTGCGTGGGAAGCGACGCTTAAAGCCCATCCGGCGATTCCGGAAGTCCGCCTGCATGAAGCCAAGCCTGCGGCCGAAGCTACGCCCAAGAAGGCCAAAAAATAAGCCGGCGGCGGACGTGCAGTTTCGGCGGCTTACTGCGCGCCCTTGGCCTTGAAATAAGCTTCGAGGGTCTCGCGGATGGCCTTCTCCAGTTCATCGTCCTTAGCCTTCACTTCGGCATCTAGGATCGGGTCGCCCACGATCGCGCCTTTGCGGAAATAACCGCCGTCGCCCGCTAAGTTAATCCGCTGCGCATAGTAGCTCGCGTAGCTGATATTATATTTATAACCGGAGGAATAATTCTGGAAGCGCAAGGTCAGCGATTCGACGGGGTAATCGGGCTTGATCTTCACAACGGCTGCCCGGAGCAAGACCAACGCTTCCGGCGCCTCGCATTTGATCCGGTTATCCATGAACCGAACGTCTTCGGGCAATTCGACCGTGTGCGGAAAGAAAACTCCCGCTCGTACGCCACGAAAATCCGTATTCGGAATCCCATAATACAAGATTGCGGCCGTTAGGAGCGTCGTACCCAGCAGCAGGGCGATATTAACGAAGGGATTCGATTCCTCCTTTAGCTTAACGGCACACATCTCGGTGGAGATAACCCAGACGGATACCGTGGCAATCAGATATGAAGCGGCGGCAAAATCGTCACTTCAACGTCTGCAAGAATGCTTTGATGTCTTCGATTTCCTGCGCCTTTAAGATCAAGCCCATCGGGGGCATGGGAGAGACGCCAAGCTTCTCGAAGCCCTTGGCCAGGACTTTATTCGGCTCCAATAACGACTCCTGGATGTACGCCGTAGTCCCCCGGGTCGCGATGCCATCGAGGGCCGGGCCGATGGCACTGCCCTTGCCTTTAACCATATGGCAGTTAACGCAGGCCGCAATCGGATGCTTGAGGACAATCAGCTCGCCGCGGGCAGCCACACCCGCAGTCACCGGGGCCTCGCCCACTAAAGTCAGTTCACACAGTTTCACATCATCGAACAAGGCGTCACCGGCGGCAGCGACCTGCAGCAGATTGATGCTGGCCTTGGTCCGATTGCCACTATTGAAGACGACGTCGATCTCGCCCCACTCCGATTCGCGGGCGACAATTTTCTCGGTCTCGGCACGGCCGATATGATCGTTCAGGCTGGCTTTGCCCCGCAGGGCGTGGGTCTTGATCCACGCGCTCAAGCGATACTCCGTATTCGGCTTGAGTTCCACGTCAGCGTGCAGACTCGTATCGACATCTCCGCGGGCGATGACGCGCACGGAGACCTTGCCGGAATGCACTAGTTTAGGGTCGGTCACCACGCCCCACTCCACCGTCTTATTACCGGACTTGGTGCCATAATCGCGACGCTTCCACCCAGCGGGGATTTTCTTATCCGCGGTAAGCTCCTCAAAGCCGGGATTGGGAAGCAAATTGGGCCCTTCGATATAACTGGCGGTCTTATGCTTCTTGGCGAGCAGGCGCGCGGCCTCGTTGAGCCATTCGTCCGCCTTGACGGATGCGTCGGAGGAGAGCTGACGCACCAGCGTCTGCACCTCGGGCGTCGTGGAAAAATCAGCCAGTTTGACGAATGCCGCCAAGCGCGTGACGGGA
The DNA here is from genome assembly GCA_903850885.1 of uncultured Opitutia bacterium. GTDB lineage: Bacteria > Verrucomicrobiota > Verrucomicrobiia > Opitutales > UBA953 > UBA953. The sequence goes on from CAINMU010000094.1 coordinate 8,644, forward strand.
TTCTTATCCGCGACGACACCCGCTCCGAAAAAGAGCCCTTGGGAGGCGACATCATCGCCGAGTGCCCGGATCGCATTTCGGCGCAAGATGTCATCGCGCGACAGCAGTGCCTTCTGATGGGTTTCGGCATCTAACTGACCCAACCCCTGGAGCGACCAGAGCGCATGAACGGCCGCGATGCCGGTTTTTTCATCCCTTACCAGTTTCTTAAGTTCCGAAACCAGTCCGATTTTTTGCCCCTCGACGATGGCTTGCTGCGCGCGAAGTCGACCATACTGCGTCGAGCCAGACAAGCCCGCGAGCAGTTCGGCATCAGTCGACCCGAGCACCGGCGAGACCACGGGTTTGGTCTTCGCAACCACCCGGTAAATTCGTCCGCGATTATGATCACGCAGCGCATTCTCGTGCGCACCACCGCCGCCGGTCTTCGCATCGTAACCGCCACGAATTGTACTCGGCGTCGGATTGTGCTGAATGATGAAGTTCTGCCAATCCGCCACCCAGATGGCACCGTCCGGGCCTACCGCCGCATAGACCGGAGAAAGCCATTCATCGGAGCTTGCGAGCAGGTTGAAGCCGTCCTTGGCGACATACCCCGCACCGTCGGCCTGCACATCCATCAGCGTAACGACCTTCATCGTCGGCTCACAGACCATGGCCATGCCCTGCAAACGTTCAGGGAGTTGGGCGGAGTAAATAAAGTTAGAGCCTGCGGCGGCCGTATATCCTCCCATGACGTCGACCTGGCGGAAATTCGGGGTGATCGTGTGGACCTCGCCGACCAGATTGATTTTCTTAGCGGTCATGGCGCGAGCGCCTTGCGGAAGCACGGAGTTCGGAATGCCGCCGTAGAAAATCGGAGCGGCGTTAGCTGTGCCGCCAAACTCATCTCCGGCCGCATTCGCGCTCTGGGCCCAAGTGTTATTGGTGAACTGATGGAGGAACTGGATTTTTTGGCCATCAGCCGTGAAGCGATAACTCCCCATGGCGAATCGCTTATCTTCGCCCCCGACCTTGCCTTCGAAACCGCTATAACCTACGGCCCCGCGTAACCAGTTATCATAACCATACGAAAGATTACTGGCCTGAGCATGGGTGTCGCGAATGCCCCAGCCCGTCATGATGACCTGACGCACGTCGGCATGATCGCCGCCCGTACTATCTTTCAGAAAAAGGAAGTTCGGGGGCTGGGAGACGATGATGCCGCCGCGGGCGAAGGTAAAACTTGTCGGAATATTCAGATGATCGGCGAAGACCGTGAACTTGTCGGCCTGGCCATCGCCGTCGGTGTCTTCGCAGATAACAATCTTATCGTGACCCTGCTGCTGGTCTTCCATGACGCCGTGCGGGTAATCGGAGGTCTCGGCCACCCAAAGGCGACCGCGGTGATCCCAGGCGAACGAGATCGGCTTCATGATGTCTGGCTCGGAAGCGAAGAGCTTCAGCTCCATGTCGGCCGGGACTTGCGTGCGCTCCATGCTACCCTTCACCGAGAAAGGCTGCTGGAACGTCAATGGCTTGGGACGTTTCTCGTAATTCGCTACGTTCGGATTTTCCTCGCGGATTTCCGGTTCGCGTTGGGCGATAAAATTTCGCCAAGCGCCCAGCCGCTCCGGCGAAAGTCGTGACTCAAGTTGCGACCGGAACGAAAGTGCCGTAGCGTCAGCCGTGAGCAGGATAACCGGCAGGGCCTGCCCAGACGGTAATTTATAAGATGACCTCAAAGTCGACTGAGCCTCGGTCGCTGGCTTCGATAAAATAGCATCATAATAGCCGATACGTGACGCGTCAGGAGACGCTCCCGTCGCATAATCGAACCAAATACCGTCGCGACCGAGTGCCGCCATCAAATCATGCAGCGGCCCCTTGGCCGACTGTTCGCTACCCGCGGCATCAAGGTAAAGAATCCGCAGCGGACCTTCGACGGCGAAGACCTGCGAAACCGATAACATCAGGATAACACGTAAGACGGCGAAGATTCGCATGGGGTATGCCTTGATGAAAGCCTACGGCCTACTTCTGGCAATAGGTTCTCTCGCCAAAACCTAGGCGTTCTTACCAATGGATCGCAACGGATGTCGTAATCATAAAAGGGCCGGGGGGGCCGGGCACAAAAAACGGCGCCCAAAGGGCGCCGTTCGTAAGTTATCGGATTAAGAACCCGGACCTCAGTGGTCGTGGTGATCACCACCGGTCGAAGGCTTATTATCCTCAGGCATGTCGGTGATCAGGCACTCGGTCGTGAGCAGCAGGCCAGCCACCGAAGCGGCATTGATGATGGCCGTACGCGTCACCTTGGTAGGATCCACGACACCGGCAGCGATCAGGTCTTGGTACTCGCCGGTCGCGACGTTGTAACCGTTACCGCCCTTATGCTTGAGCATGACTTCCTGAACGATCAGGGAGCCTTCGACGCCAGCATTGGAGCAGAGAGTGCGGAGCGGCTCTTCAATCGCCTTACGGACGATCTGGGCGCCGATCTTTTCATCACCAACGAGACTGTTGATCACAGCATCGATGGCTTTGACGGTACGAAGCAGGGCAACACCGCCCCCTGGGACGATGCCTTCTTCGACGGCGGCGCGGGTAGCGTGAAGGGCGTCATCGACGCGGTCCTTCTTCTCCTTAAGTTCGGTTTCAGTCGCAGCACCCACGTGGATGACGGCAACGCCACCGGCGAGCTTAGCGAGACGCTCCTGGAGCTTTTCTTTATCGTAATCAGAAGTGGTCTCTTCGATCTGGCGACGGATGAGTTTCACGCGACCCTGGATGTCAGCGGACTTGCCGGCACCCTGAATGATCGTGGTGTTTTCCTTGTCAGCTACGATGCGCTTGGCGCGACCGAGGTCGGCAACTTTTACGGACTCGAGCTTGATCCCAAGGTCATCGGTGACGAAGCGACCACCCGTGAGGACGGCGATGTCTTCCATCATGGCCTTACGGCGATCACCGAAGCCCGGAGCCTTGACGGCGCAGACATTGATGGTGCCACGGAGGCGATTGACGACGAGGGTAGCGAGGGCTTCGCCTTCGATCTCTTCGGCAATAATGAGCAGAGGCTTCCCAGTCTTAGCGACTTCCTGCAAGAGAGGCAGCAGATCCTTCATGGCGCTGACCTTCTTTTCGTAGAGAAGAATGTAAGCGTCTTCGAGGATGGCCTCGAGAGTTTCGGCGTTGGTCGCGAAATAAGGCGAGAGGTAACCCTTGTCGAACTGCATACCTTCGACGACGTCGAGGGTCGTTTCGATGGTCTTGGCTTCTTCGACCGTAATGGTGCCGTCCTTGCCGACGCGATCCATGGCCTCAGCGATGATGTCGCCGATAGAGGAATCCCAATTAGCGGAAACGGTTGCGACCTGCTTGATTTCTTCGCGGGTCTTGATCTTCTTGGAGATGTTAGCGAGTTCCTTGACGATAGCTTCCGAAGCCTTGTCGACGCCACGCTTAACGAAGATCGGATTGGCACCGGCGGCGACGAAACGAAGGCCTTCCTTATAGATGGCTTCGGCGAGGACGGTAGCGGTGGTCGTGCCGTCGCCCGCTTTGTCAGCGGTCTTCGAGGCGACTTCGCGCACCATCTGGGCGCCAATGTTTTCGTAAGGATCGTCGAGTTCGATCTCCTTGGCGACCGTGACACCATCCTTGGTGACCTTCGGAGCGCCAAATTTCTTGTCGATCATCACGTTACGGCCTTTAGGACCGAGCGTGACCTTGACGGCACGGGCGAGAATCGAGACGCCATTGAGCACCTTGCGGCGAGCGGCTTCATCGAACAGAATCTGTTTCTTAGACATAGTAGTTTGGGTTTAGAGTGGGGAGAGACGAATTAGTCGATGACGGCGAGGATTTCTTCTTCGCGCATGAGGAGGTAAATCTCTTCATCGAGCTTCACTTCCGTGCCGGCATATTTGCCGACCAGAACCTTGTCGCCGACTTTCACGGAGAAAGGGATTTTCTTACCATCCTTATCGAGGGCACCGGTACCTAGGGCGATCACCTTGGCCTCCTGTGGCTTCTCTTTTGCAGAATCGGGGATGATGATGCCGCCCTTGATTTCTTCAGCTTCCTCGAAGCGCTGCAGAAGCACGCGATCGGCGAGGGGCCGTACGGATTGTTTGGATTTGGTAGTCTTGGCCATGGTAGTTAGTTTGGGTAGAGGTGCGTTGGGGGGACGAAGTAAGATTGCAGAACAGATGCCAAAACGATTTTGGTGAAGATAAGCAACCGATTTAGGGGTTTTTCGGGGTCTGACTTGGGTAAAGACCGCCTTGGAGGCCATTTGTCCCCCTTTTCAACGGGACAGGGTGACACAGGGGTGGGACAAGCCCAACCCTACCTTACCAGCCATTCAAGCTATCTCGCCTGGTAACTTACCTTCGGGCTCTTTCAATTGATCGCCCCACCCCAGAATTCTGGCTTGGGCGCCATGGAACTCGGCTTTGGTCTTATCCCCTCGCTCCATCCAAATGCGGGAGAGCGAGGTGTGAATATGAATATCCTTAGGTCGGAGTCCATGAGCGCGCTCCCCCGCTGCTAAGGCCTCGTCATATTGATGCAGTGCGAAATGGACCTCGGCTTTAGCCAGCCAGGCCTCGAAACAATTCGCATCCAAGGCAACGGCAGCGGTCAGTTTCACCAAGGCAGCCGTTTCATCACCGAGGGCAAAATCAAAGGCCGCCTCCTCCGCCAAGCCCAGGGCGCGATTTACGGGTGAGTCAGAATCCATCCACCCACGCTGAAGCCTGCGAAGAAGTCCGCAAGCGCTCCTTTCACGCTTGGAAAGCCCGGATGGCATCGCAAGTTAGCCCTTCATGGATCCACGATTCGGACAGCTGGCCAAAGTCCTTTGCGGCTTTTCTACCCGCCTTAAAAAAGGCGAGAACGTGCTTATTGATGCGTTTGATATCCCCGAAGAGTTCGTCCTCGCGCTCGTCCGTGCCGTCCGGGCATGCGGCGCCACGCCCATGGTCAACCTCCACCGGGCTCGCGTAAACCGCGAAATGGTTCTCGGAGCCACCCTAGCGCAACTCAAACTTGCGCGGGACCATGAACTCGCGCGGATGAAGAAGATGCATGCATACATCGCGGTGCGCGGTTCCGAAAATATTTTCGAAGGCAGCGACATCCCCAGCGATCAAGCGAAGCTTCAAGGTGAGTTCATGCGGCCGGTACTCGACTGGCGCGTCAATAAGACCAAATGGGTCGTGCTCCGGTGGCCGACCGCTTCGATGGCCCAGCAGGCGAAGATGAGTACCGAAGGGTTTGCCGATTTCTATTTCCGGGTCTGCACCTTGGATTATTCGCGCATGATTCCCGGCATGGCCGCCTTGAAGAAGGCCATGGAAGCCACCGACCAGGTGCACATCACCAGCCCAGGCACTGATCTGAAATTCTCGATCAAAGGCATGCATGCGGTTCCTTGCGGCGGAGAATATAATATCCCCGACGGCGAAGTCTTCACCGCGCCGATCAAGGACTCCGTCAACGGTGTCCTCCAATATAACTGCGCGACCGTCTACAGCGGCACCTCTTTCGAAAACATCCGCTTGGTCTTCAAAAAAGGTAAAATCGTCGAAGCGACTTCGAACAACACGAAGCGTCTCAACGAGATCCTCGACACCGACGGCGGCGCCCGCTTCATCGGCGAATTCGCCATCGGCTTCAATCCGCACATCCTCAACCCGATGCAGGATATCCTGTTCGACGAAAAGATCGCCGGCTCTTTCCACTTCACTCCTGGCAAATGCTATGAAGCGACCGACAACGGCAACCACTCCTCCATCCACTGGGACATGGTCTGCATCCAGCGCCCCGAATACGGCGGCGGGGAAATTCGTTTCGACGGTAAAGTCATCCGCAAAGACGGCATCTTCCTCCCTCAACCTCTCCAAAAATTGAACCCTTCATACCTCCTCGGTAAGGCCCGCTAAGATGGCCAACCAAAAAAAGCCAAAGAAGCCTAAGCCGACGCGCAAAGGGTCGCGCCCCCAGGCCCGCACCGTCAAGGCGTTGAAGCGTAAAGACAAACCGGCGCCGCATATTCCCTATGCCGCCCGGCCCGCAAAAGCCCCGATTGAAGAAAACCGCCCCGACGAAATCGTCACCACCCGTGTCCCCGATGAAGTCGAAGCCGCGCGGGCGGATAAGATCGTCTCGACGCTGCTGGACGGGGTCAGTCGTTCGCGGGTGCAAAAAGCCCTCGACCTCGGCATGGTCAAGGTCAACGGCGTCGCCGCCGACCGTCGCACGGTCATCAAACCCGGCGACCATATCGAAGTCGCCCTCCCCTCGCCGGGCGAGCCAACCGCTCGCCCCGTCAAGATGGCCCTCGAAGTTCTTTTCGAAGACGCCCACCTGATCGCAATCAACAAACCCGCCGGCCTACTCACGCACCCCGTGCAAGGTTCTGATGAAGTTTCCGTCGTGCACGGTCTCCTCCATTACACCAGAGGAAAACTGGCTCCGGCCGGCGGCGCACCGCGTCCCGGCGTCGTCCATCGCCTCGACCGTGAAACCTCGGGCGTGATCGTCCTGGCCAAGACCGACAAAGCTTACCACGCCCTCGTTGCGCAATTCGCCCAACGGACGGCCCAGAAAGAATACCTCGCTCTGGTCGACAAGGCGCCGCGCCTGCTTTCGGGTATCATCCAAGCCAAGATTGATCGTCACCGCACCGTGCGCGTCCGCATGGCCGTCCGCGAAGATGGACGCGATGCCGTCACGGAGTGGCGCGTCGAAGAAAAATATGCCACCGATGCGGCACTCGTCCGGGCCTTCCCGCACACCGGCCGCACCCACCAGATCCGTGTGCACTTGGCACACCTCGGTCACGCCATCCTCGGCGATCGGACCTATGGAAAATTTGATATCCCGACCTATACCGGCTGGCCCATGTCACGCGTCATGCTCCACGCCCACCGCCTAACCTTGACGCACCCCCAGACCGGCAAGCCGCTCACGATCTCGGTTGAGCCGCCGAAAGACTTCAAAGAGCTCCAAGAGTGGCTGGCCAAGAAGTTCGGGCGCAAGGCCTACCTGCTGCCCGCCTAAGGCCGCAGAGGCCCCTTAGAAGCCCTTGTCGCCCGACTTAGGGAGCTTCTTGGGGGCTACCCATTCGCTTGGCTCGATGGTCTTGGCCGTGAGCGGGTCGGCGTCGCCATCGGCTTTCATCTCTTCGCCAAGCTTGGCGAGCATGGCCTTGATGCGCTCTGCCTGGGCGGTATCGCCGGACAGGTCATTAAGTTCATACGGATCGGCCTGCAGGTCGAAGAGCTGGGTGCGGTCGATATGCGGGTAACGGATTAATTTCCAGCGGCCGTCGTTCAGCGCCTTCTGGAGTGACTTGTAACCGAACATCAGGAAAGGACGGGCGACTTGATTCGGGGCCTTCAGTACCGCTGAGAACTCGCGGCCCTGAGAATCCTTCGGAGCCTTCACGCCACAGAGTTTTCCGAGCGTGGGCATGACGTCGAAAAGGTAGCACAGCGCATCTGACCGACGATCGGCGGTGACGCCCGGACCGGCGATGATTAGCGGCACCCGCATGGAGTGTTCGTAAAGATTCTGCTTTCCGATCAGGCCGTGCGAACCACGGGCCACCCCAGAGTCGGCGGCGTAGACGATGATCGTATTGGCGGCGAACGGTGAAGCATCCACGGCGTCGAGGATACGGCCGACCTGACCGTCCAAGAAACTGATGTAACGATAATATTCTGACAGCATTTCCTGCACGGCTTCCGGCGTGCGGGGCCACTTCAGCAGCTGTTCGTCACGCACGAGCATTTCGCCGTTGTTAAACGGATGCTGAGGCAGGAAGTTAGGCGGCAACGGAATCGAAGTCGGGTCATATTTCACAGGGTAACCTTCAGGTACGATGTGCGGATCGTGCGGACCATCGAAAGCCAGGTAGCTGAAGAACGGGCTCCTGCCGTCCTGGGACTTCAAAAATGCGAGCGTCTCGTCCGTCGCCTCTTCGCAAAGATGCTTCGGCGAAATCTTCGCCGGCGTCAGCTTACCCGTCGGCAGCATATCGCTGGTCGGGGCCTTCAAAGGATTGGCCATTCCGCCCACAAAGAGCGCCTTGGCCTGCTGGAAGGACTTGGGGATGGAAGACGGGCCGTTGTGCCACTTGCCGGCAGCGAAGGTCGCATAGCCGGCTGCGCCGAAGGCGTGCGGCCAGGTTTCATGCTTCAAAAGCTTTTCGTCGATCTGGGCCAACGAACGGCCAGAAAGCAGCATCGCCCGCGAGGGCACGCAGGTGGCCCCACCGTTGCCGCCCTGCATGTAAGCGTGCGTAAAAGAAACTCCACGTTTGACCAGCCGATCCAAGTTCGGCGTCTTAATAACGGAATTACCTAAGGCAGCGATGGTATCTGCCCTCTGGTCGTCGGCAAAGATGAAAACGACATTCGGCGGAACGGGTGAAGCGGCTCGCAAAGAAATCACCGTTAAAAACCAAAGTAAAAACATCACTCGTGGGAATCGCATAAGGAAAGGGGTAAACCAGATATAGGTTACTTGTGGGTTTTGTAAACCAGCACTTGGTCAATCAATCCGGCCGTGATGCCCGTCCTGCTTGCGGTGTTCGGGAGCATCAGGCTCGACATGGACCAAGACGGCCACGACCTCAGGATGTAGTCTTAAGATATTCGATTTGACCTGACCGGCAATCGCATGACCTTCGGCAACTGTTGCCGTCTCTGCGACCTGCAGGTGGAAATCGACTTCAAAACGGTCACCTAAGCGACGGGCTCGGAAAGCATGGAATCCTTTGGCACCCGGCACTTCTAAAATATGCTCGCTCAAATCTTTCAGCACCGTCGCCGCGGGAGCGGTATCGATAAGATCGTCGCAGGCCGCCTTGAAAAGCCGGATGCCCTCCGAACCTAACCAACCTGCGAGGACCAAGCCGACGACTTTATCCACCGCGACCCAGGCGGGGTAGACATTAGCAATCAGCACGGCGATCAGCGCGAGCAACGAAGCCACGGCATCTGCCCGATGGTCGGTTGCGCTGGCCATCAGCAACCGTGACCCGAGACGCTCCGCCTGCCGGCGGGCATAGCGGTAAAATCCTTCCTTCAAAAGCAGCGCAATACCGGCGACCCAAGCGGCCGCCAAGCCCGGAGGCTGGGTTGCTTCTCCGTGCATCAATCCGTGCAAGGAAGTCCAAGCCAGCCCGACGCAGAAAATGATGACCATCCCGGAAATAAAGAATGTCGCGAGGGTCGAGAAGCGATGGTGGCCATAGGGATGATCATCATCCTTAGGTAAATGTGCGAAGCGCAGGCCGATGAAGGCTGCGATGTCGCTGGCGATATCGACCAAAGAGTGGATGCCATCAGCCAGCAGAGCCTGCGAGGAGGCCATGAAGCCGACCGTAAGTTTGGAAACGGCCAGCAACAGATTCACCCCGAAACTCCAGAGGGTCGTCCGCGTGCCTTCTCGTTGCAATTCGCTCATGTCATTGCTTGCTGTTGGCTTTGATTAAGTCGGCCTCGGCCTTCCAATCAATCCGTATGAGTTCGGCCGAAGCCACGGCAGCATGCTGGTTTAATTCGAGGACAAGTTTCGGCAAATTTCCCCACGGTGCGCCTGCGGGAAGGTGTTGCCATTTCGTCAAATTAAGCACGGCCTGATCGGTCTTCCCCGCCACCATCACGGCGATGTCGCCCGAAGGAAGTATGATTTCCGCTGGCTGATGCCCGGGCTTGAGGCGAAGCGTGATGCGGTCGGCATAGACAAAATCATAACCGATGACTGGACCCGCTTCCGCTAACGGCGTGCCGGCGGCATAAGTCTCCGTGATCCAAAGGTATTCTTCGGGCAATTCTCGTCCATCCGAACCGTAGCGACGGCGACCTCCGGTCACGACGGACCGGAGTTGCGAACCATCGGCTTGTTGCGTCACGGATTCGTACTTCACGTAATGACCATAGAACCCCTTCTGGGTCACGGCATAGTCATACATCATCCCAGGCAAGTTAAGCGACTCGCGCACCCGCCGGTGCTCCTCCTTGGCCGGATTGCCTTTGTTATTAAGCCCCCAAAGAATACCCACGCCGAGCAGAGCTCCGACCAGAAAGAGGATAAAACGTTCACGCTGTCCCATGCGGGCATCTTCACTCCTCTCGGCTCTTCGGCAAGGACAAGACACTTGAGCGCCCGCAAAGTCCTGCCTTTGGCGTTGGAAACTCCCCGAAGGTCGTCAAATTCACGGCCATGATTCAGGCTACCGTCGAAACACGCGTCCGCTTTGCCGAAACCGACGGTATGGGCATCACTTATCACGGAAACTATCTCCCATGGTTTGAAATGGCCCGCGTGGCGCTCCTCGACCAACTGGGTTGCCCTTATCGCGAACTTGAAAAAGCCGGCTTCTTCCTACCCGTGCTGGAAACCGGCTTAACCTACCACCGCCCATCGCATTTTGACGACCGCGTCCGCATCACCGTCACCTTGGCGGAAAAGCCCAAAGCCCGCTTACGTTTAAACTACAAAGTGGAACGCGACCATGAGTTGCTCGTCGAAGGTTTCACCGTCCACGCCTTCGTGACGCGCGAAGACTTCAAAGCGATTCGCCCACCGGAAGCCGTTGAGCTCGCCCTGCAACGCGTCTTCGGCCCCTCGGTCTAATCTTATGAATATCAGCGCCGCCCCCTTGGGGCCGTTCGAAACCAATGCCTATTTAATCGTCTCCGACGATGGCAGGACCTGCGGCGTCGTCGACGCCCCCAAGGGCGCGGGTGCCGCCCTTTTGGGTGAAATCAAAACGCGTGGCCTTAAATTGACCCATCTGCTCATTACCCATGGGCACTGGGATCACATGTGCGAAGCCCATCTTTTCGCCGCCGCTGGCGCGCAAGTCATCGCTCACCGCGACGATCAGCAACTCATCGAGAACATCGAAGCCTATAAGGACCGCTACCAATCCATGATTCCCTGGCTCACGGACGACGATTTTTGTTCGGTCAAAGTCGACCGCTGGGTCACGGAAGGCGACGCGCTCGCGGCCTGCGGTTTTAATTTCGAAATCCGCCATGTACCCGGCCATTGCCCGGGCAGCATTCTTTTCTATGCCGCCCAAGAAAAGGTCGCCTTTACGGGCGATGCGATTTTCGCCGGCTCAGTCGGCAGGACTGACCTGCCGAACGGCAACTGGAACCAATTATTGGAAGCCATCCGCCAGCGCATCTACACCCTGCCCGATGACACCGTACTTCTTCCAGGACATGGTGGCCAGACCACCGTCGGGCGGGAGAAGAAGACGAACCCGTACGCCAAACCTTGAGCCTTTGAAGTGACGCCCTCACCCTGCCCTTTCCTGCCCTCCTGCGGGCGTGAACTCTCCTGGCGCGACCTCGCGGCGCTGCGCGCAGATCAAGGGCCGGAACTTTATCTGCTCTGCCTCACCTACGCACAGCAACTCTGGCTCAATCATCTACCCGCCCGGGCGTTGCTCGCGGTTGATCGTGCGCTGTACTGCGACCTTCCCGAGCATGCCGCCTCTTTAAGCGACTATCCACTGCCCTATGCGGCGATTGGTTGGATGGTCAGCGAGCCGACGGAAGCCTTTACGGGTAACGCTCGCATCCACTACCAGCACTTGGCGGACCGCGTGCGCGGCGAACGCGCTGCAACCAAAAAGTGGCGTGCCTGGGCAGCTTGGGCTATCGTCAGAAAACGACGTCCCGACTTAGCCAATGACCCACTGCATGCCGTCGACGAACCGACGATTGAGACGATCCACGCAGGTCTCAGGGGCTATGGGCTTCCTCATGAAACCGAAGTCTGGACCAAGGCCTTGGCCGACTAACTACCGGACAATATCAGCGGTGATCGTCACCTCGACTCCGCCCATTCCGCCCACTTTGGTGGCTTCGCCTGACTTGACCGTGATGACTGTATTGATGTCGGTCGCGGAGGCGGAGACGACCGATTTGTGCAGAGGCAATTCTTGACGGGCACTCCCTTGAGTCAGGATCAAGATCTCTTTTTCCTTATCGTAGGATTCAAGCTTCCAACCGTCGACCGTGCGACGCAACGGAACCCAGCGGCGGACGCCCTTCGCGTCTTCCAAAGAAAATAGGCCATCGGCCGCCAAGGCGGAATGGAAAATCGGGAGACCCTCGTGAGCGACCGGCGAGCCATCCTTGCGTGGTTTTTTCTCTTTTTTATCTGATTTATCGGATACCGCACTGGTTTCGGATTTATTATTAAGCACAATATGAATCGCCAAGGTGATTTCGCCCGTGGCCACATTAGCCGTCGGGGTGAACGTCATCTCTATCGCATTGTCGACCTTGCCGTTAGCATCGGGCTTTCCGGCGACGCGGACACGGGCCTCGGAACCCGAAGCGGTCGTAATCGTCGGCATACTTTCCACATCGGTCTTGCCGGTCGTCTTCGGATGCGAAATGACCGTGCGAACCCGCACCGAAGGGTTGGGCGCAACGGGAGGCGTCTGCGCCGCAAGAAAAGGGATCATCGCCGTCAGGGCAGCGAGAAAAATAGGGCGAAGGGCCATGGGGTAAGGTCTACGAGGTTATACACCAACCGCGGGTTAAAGTTTCACCCCAAACCAAAGGGCAGACCGAAAACCGGACTTAACCTTCGAAGCGCTTGAAGATTAAAGAGGCGTTATGTCCGCCGAAACCGAGATTATTGGAGATAGCCACATCGACCTTACGACGTTTGGCGACGTTCGGAGTATAATCCAAATCGCAATCGGGGTCAGGATTCTCGTAATTGATGGTCGGAGGGATCATGCCGTGGTGAATCGCCAGGCAGCAAGCCGCTGCCTCGACCCCGCCCGCAGCGCCCAACAAGTGACCGGTCATCGACTTGGTCGAAGAAATCGAAATCTGGCGGGCAGCTTCACCAAAGACGCGTTTGATCGCGAGGGTCTCGCATCGGTCGTTGATCGAAGTCGAAGTACCATGGGCGTTGATGTAGCCCACTTCGGATTTTTCGATCCCGGCTTCGGCCAAGGCACGATTCAGACAGAGGGCCAAGCCCTTCCCTTCCTGGTCCTGCCCGGTGATGTGATAAGCGTCGCAAGTGGCGCCATAGCCGACGAGTTCGCAATAGATGCGGGCACCACGGGCTTGGGCATGCTCAAGCGCCTCGATGACCAAGACGCCGGAACCTTCGCCCATCACAAAACCATCGCGTAATTTATCGAAAGGACGGGAAGCTTTCTCGGGCGTGTCGTTGAAGTCGGTCGACATCGCTTTCATATTACAGAAACCGGCATAACTCAGGCGGGTGATGCAGGCCTCGGAGCCGCCCGAGAGCATGATGTCGGCATGGCCGTCGCGGATGTGGCGAAGCGCTTCGCCTAAGGAGTGGGAACCGGAGGCGCAGGCGGAGACGACGCCGAAGTTGACGGACTTGGCCTGGAACTCGATGGCCACGACGCCGGAGGCGATGTTGGCGATCAGCGAAGGAATCGTGAACGGTGAGACGCGCGAAGGACCGCGCTCGATCAAAATACGTGCCTGGTTCTCGATGGTCTCCATGCCACCGATACCCGAACCGATGATCACGCCGAAACGATCGGAATCAATTTTGGTGACATCCACTTTGGCATCTTCGATCGCCATCCGCGAAGCCGCGACGGCATATTGGGTGTAACGATCATTTCGTTTAGCCTCTTTCGCATCCATAAACTTGGAGGCGTCAAAATCGCGGATTTCGCCACCGACCTTGGACGGAAATTCTGTGGGGTCGAAGCGGGTGACCCGCGAAATGCCGGAACGTCCGGTGATGAGGCCATCCCAGAAGGCCGCCGTATCTGGCCCAAGGGAGGAAAGACAACCAATGCCCGTTACGACTACACGGCGTGTTTTGCGGTCGGTGCTCACAGAGACGGGCCTAAGAGGTAGCCCGTTTGGGGTTACTTTTGGGCGTTGGCCTTGATGTGCTCGATAGCATCACCCAAGGTCTTGATCCCGGCGGCCTTGTCTTCGGGGATCGTGATTCCAAACTCATCCTCGAAGGCCATGATGATTTCGACGAGGTCAAGAGAGTCGGCTTTTAAGTCACCCTGGAAGGTGGCTGAAGCTGTCAATTGCTCAGGGGTGACCGAGAGCTGCTTGACGATGATGTCCTTGACGCGTTGTTCAATATTTTCAGGCATAATAAAAGGTGTTTGGGTTGTTATCTGGGTGTCAGATAGGGGGGGCATCGTCAAGTTTAGAAAAGTCGCAAAAACCCCGCCCCAAAGAGCCGAGTGGAAACCCGAAAGAGTGACAATCGGACAGCATCGTGGCGACTGCCCATCATAGCAGATAAGACCCAGGGGCGTGCATCGATAAAAATGATGGCCTTCATCCGGGCATCTCTCCGTGAAGCAAACCCCACCCTCTCAGCTAAGGCATCAAATAGCCATACCACCGTCGACCGAGAAGACCTGACCGGTGATGTAGCCCCCCTCTTCGGAGGCCAGATAATCGACCATCGCGGCGATGTCATTGACGGAGCCAAACCGGCCCAAGGGAATCACGCTAAGGATCTTCTGCTTCACCTCTTCGGAAAGCTCACCGGTCATATCTGTGGTTATAAACCCAGGGGCGACGGCGTTGGCAGTGATCGCGCGGCCGGATAGTTCGCGGGCGAGCGTCATGGTGAGGCCGTGGAGGCCGGCCTTGGCGGCAGCGTAGTTAGCTTGACCGGCGTTACCTTGCACCCCGGTCACCGAGGAAATACTAATGATGCGACCCCAGCGCTTCTTGGTCATAGGGCGAACCAGCCCCTTCACCCAATAGAACGCCGAAGAAAGATTGGTCGAAATCACGTCGTTCCAATCCTGATCGGACATCGCCATGACAAGTTTATCACGGGTGATACCCGCATTGTTCACTAAAATTTCAACGGCACCGAACTCGGCGTTGATTTGTTCGCAGGCCTTGGCGACCGCAGCGGCGTCCGAGACATCCACCTGAAAGGCTTTCGCCTTCAATCCTTTGGTCAGGATATCATGGGCGACCGCGACACAGGTTTCAGATTTGGAAACACACAGTACCGTATGGCCGTGACTCGCGAGCCGTTCCGCGATGGCCTTGCCGATGCCGCGACCGGCTCCGGTAACGAGGGCGACGCGAGGAGTGTGCGTGAGATGCATCGGCCACTTATGTGAGAGCAAAACTGCTCCGTGGCAAGTGGCGAAAATTGGGCCAAACCTTAGTCCCGTGCACACGCCCCTAACCCGCTCCCATCAATAAACATCACGCTGATAACGGCCGTCTTTCTTGAACTGCTTCACCCAATCGACAGCGGCTTCCGGAGTCATTTTCCCATGCTCAGCCACCAGCGCATGCAAAGCAGCATCCACATCCTTGGCCATCCGCTTGGCATCGCCGCACACGTAGAAATAAGCCCCTTCCGAAATCCAGCGCCATAACTCCGCGGCGTTTTCACGCATGCGATCCTGGACATAGACCTTGGTCGCTTGATCACGGGAGAAAGCCGTGTCCAAACGGGTCAAGACGCCTGACTGCAAATACTCCGCCCATTCATCGGCATAAAGGAAATCGTGCTCTTTGCGCTGATCGCCGAAGAAAAGCCAGTTGCGACCTTTCGCGCCCCGCGTGGCTCGGTCCATGACAAAGCTGCGGAACGGGGCCACACCGGTACCGGGCCCCACCATGATCACCGGGACATTATCGTCTTCCGGTAAGCCGAAATGGGATTCGGCCACAAAAACCGGCAGGTCGGCCTGCCCCAGGCGAGCCCGTTCCGCGAGATAAGTCGAACAGACCCCTTCCCGCTTCCGGCCATTGGTTTCGTAACGGACGACCGCAATCGTCAGATGGATTTCGTCCGGAAATTTGGATGGTGCCGAGGAAATCGAATAAAGCCGGGGCATCAGTTTACGCATGAGCTCGACCAGCTCTTGGGCCAGCAATCGGGCCGCGGGAAATTCGGTGAACAAATCGACGTATTCGCGCTGCTCGATCCACGCTTTCTTTTTTTCCGGATCAGCCTCGGCTAATAAGGCTGCGAGCTGCGCCTTCTGCACTTCGTCAACGGTACGGTCATGCAATTGTTGAACGAACTTGTAAGTCGGACCATTGAGTGCGAGACGCTTCGATAGGGCTTCGCGTAAAGAAATCGAACTCGTATCCTTGGGTAGCGTCACCGGCTCATCTCCCGAAAAGCCCGCCGCTTTCAAGAGCTCGGTGACTGCCGCCGGATTATTGATGGGAAAGACACCGAGGGAGTCGCCGCAAGCATAGGTCAGACCGCTACCCGCCAGCGAAACGGAGAAATGCTGGGTATCCTTTTGGCTCGCAGGCGCGCTGAGTCGATGCCGATCAATCAAGCAGGCCGCAAATGGGTTATTTTTGTCGAAAGGTGAGGACATGGCGGACACCTCGCAGGATGCGGAGCGCAGGCGACAGGCAACCTTCTTTTATCGCTCCCTGCTCACTTATAGGCCTTCACCCAGTCCACCTCGATCGGATCATTCTGTGTCTTGGGAGTGATATCTTTTTTCTCAAATTCGGACACCCAATTACCGAATGAAAGCACCATGCCCGCCTTGACGACCTCCGCCAGCGGGGCTTGGAATACTTTCTTGCCGTCCAAGAACCAGGTACAAGATTTCTCCACCCACAGAAAACCATAGGTATGGAACGATTTTGAAATTACGCCCGGACGGAGAAATGATTCTTTCTTGGCCGACTCTAAATCCTTTACTCCCTTCGCGGTGGCCAGGCGACCCCATATCCGAAGCTTATCTTCGCCAAAGCCTTCGAAGAGAAAATTAGCGGACGGCAGCTCCTTATCGCTCTCGGATTTTACGACATACGCGCAATGGTGACCTTTATAAAGACCCATGCGCACCGAGGCCTCGAAGTAGCCTTGGACTTGGGAGAACTTACCGCGCGTGGACAACCCTCCGCCGTTTAGTCCCTCAGGGCGCTGCTTAACGTCGATGAGCAATTTTCCGGACTTAAAAGAAACCGCGTCAGAATTTCCCTCATAGGTCCACTTCGTCGCATCCAACGTCGTCGCTTCGAACTGATCTTCGAAAGTCACTTTCATCTTCGCAGCCGGACTTTCGGCGCGGACAAAGCCGGAGGCGAGAACCAGGAGAATACAGAGCTGAGATCGCATAAAGGTTATTTCCAAATCTTCACCCAATCGACGTCGACGTCATCGGGCATATTTTTGGCATCAAAATTCTTGCGATCGCCTTCGGTAGAATAATGCCTGATGGACAGAACCATCGGACCGACGGCGGAGGGCTTATCCAGTTTGAAAATAATCTTATTGTTCAGATACCAGACATAGGCCGCGGGCGTCCAAAGGAATCCGTAGACATTGGCATTCTTGGAAACGATACCCGGCTTCAGATAAGTCTCCTGCTTCTTTACTTTCGCCGGTTTGAATTCGCGCGCCCCGGCCGCCTCGAGAATCCGGGCCATGGGGAAAAGTTCGTCGTCCCCCGCGCACTCGAACTTAAGCAAAGCCGAAGGAACTTGGCCGGTATCCTTCGGATGAATGTGAAAACTTGACCGATTACCGCGGTAAGCGTTAAAGCGGATGGCCGCTTCAAAATAGCCCTGAGACTGGGAAAACTTGCTCGAAATACTTCCGCCCTTGAATCCGTCGGCTACCTTATGGAAGCCCAGAATCACCTTGCCGTCCTTCAGCGTCACCTGATCCGGATTACCGACCGTCCATTTCTCCGTATCAATCTTGGCCCCGTTAAAATCGTCGGAAAAAACCAACTTCATCTTAGGCGTCGGACTGTCAGCCCGGCCGCCGGCAAGGGCGACCCAGAACACGAGGACGAATCGGAAACTGCGCATCTTACTTATAGACTTTCACCCAATCTACCTCGATGTCATCCGGCAGAGTCTTAGGGTCGAAATCCTTGCGATCGGACTCCAAGGCGTTGTGCTGGATCGCAAAACTCATGGGGGTCTTAACCTCCGGTTTATCAATCTTCATAGCGACCTTGCCTCCGATATAAATCGTGTAGGCTTTTTCCGTCCAAAGTATCCCGTAGGTATTAAACTTCTTGGAAGCGGCCTCTTTCCCGCCACCCAAGAAACCTGTCTCCTTGGGCGAGGCGGCGTCGCGCGTCCCCCCCGCCGAAGCTAGCCGGGCCCAGGGATAGACCAAGTCAGCCCCTTTATTCTGAATGGTAATGGAGGCCCCAGGGATCTCCTCGGCCGTCGAGCTGATCCGCATCGTACCCCGATGGCCTTTGTAGGCGTTAAAGCGGATAGATGCCTCGTAATAGCCATAAGGCTGTTCGGGCTTGGCGGCGATGGTGATGCCACCACCCACGGGGCCGGTAGGCGTCATGCCGAAACCCAAGACCAGCTTACCCTTCTTGATCGAAACATGCTGAGGCGCGGTGATTTTCCACTTCGTCTGGTCGACGGCGGCTGCCTCAAAGTCATCGGAGAATATGACTTTCATCTTCAACGCCGGGTTATCCGCCCGGGCAATGAGAGAAGCCAGAATCAGCAAGAGGAGGGAGGGTCGCATCGGTATTATTTGTAAATTTTCACCCAATCAATCTGCATGGGTTCGGGGGGCAATTTAGGGTCGGGGAAGTTTTTCAAGACCCCTCCTTCAGGAAGGTTGTGGTAAAAATGCACCGATAATGGCGCCGTTGGCGTCGTAATACTGACGCGGTGGACTTGGCGTGTATTGACATACCAAGCAAAGTATTTCGGCGTCGAAAGGACGCCATAGGTGTTGAACTTCTTATAGGAGGCCCCGCCATCGAGAGGAATCGGGCTATTGACCGGCTCGATGTTCCTGACCCCGGCCTCTTCGGCGATCTTAAGGGTTGGGCGCACGGTGTTCGTGGCCTCGCCGCTCGTTGTAAAATAAATTTCGGCGGCAGGAAACTTCTTGACTGCAGATTCCTCGAAAAACGTCCTCACTTGCATGCCGCTATGCCGCCCCTTCGTTTGGATCATCCGAATGGAAGCCTCAAAATAACCATAGGGTTGTCGAAACTTACAAGTAACAGTGGCGTTCTTCCACAGAGTTGGTTTGCCGTCCTTTGAGGAGACTTCGAGTGATAATTTGCCATCCGCAACCTTGCAGCCTTCTTTGTTGTCTTTAGAGAAATCCCATTTGGTCAGGTCTAGTTCCTTGACGTCGAATTTATCTTCGAAGACCAATTTCATGGTGCTGGTCGGATCAGCCCAAAGGGTAGAGGCCAATAAGAGTGAGGCGATAAGACGTACGTACATAGGAGGCTTAGGGGCACATATATTACAAAGCCAGCTAAGGCTTTTGGCAAGTGCTTGGTAAAACGAAGGCACCCCTAAACCAGAGCCCAGGTAAGGAAATATCCTCGATTACTTCCAAATCTTCACCCAATCGATGACGAGCGGCTCAGGACCAAGGGCGGGGTTCGGGAAACTGCGAAGCACGCCCCCCTCAGGCGTTCCGTGATGAAATTTCATCTCTAATGGCCCCGAAGGAGTCGGGCGTTCGACCCGGAAAACCTGTCGTGTATTCACGTACCATAGGTAGGTCTTGGGCGTTACCAGTAGTCCGTAGGTGTTAAACTTCTTATACGTCACACCGCCTTCCATCTTAATCGGACTTTCCTTCGGGCGCAGTTTCTGAGTTCCGAGCAATTCGCCGACATCCAAATAGGGTCCGACCTTATCGGCGCCCCCGCATTCAAATCCTAAACTGGCGGATGGAAATTTCGTTTCGAGGGAACTACCGCTGATACCGAAACCGACGCCATGCCCCTTGGTCTGCACCATTTGGATCGAGGCTTCAAAATAACCATAGGATTGTTTAAATTTACAATCCAACTTCCCGGACCGCCAAATCGTAGACTTGCCGCCTGAAATCACTTCGATGGAGGCTTTCCCATCAACCAATTTGACAATCTCTTTCTTAAAACCCCATTTGGACTCATCGATGGATTGGCCGTTAAACTGATCTTCGAAAGCCAACTTCATACCACCCTCTGGCCCCGCCCAGAGAGCGGTGGCTAAAACGAGGATGCATAAGCGCAAAATCATTCGGCTAAGGGGTATCCCCTAAACAAAAACCCTATCCCTTAGACGTTGCAACCATTCTAAGTATTCAAAACCCGCTTAATTCTCGAAAATCATCTCAATTTCCTTCCGAGCCAACGGCCGACAATCGCCCAAGGGCATCTTTCGTAAGACGAGTTCGCCGATTTGGAACCGCCGGAGAGTCTTCACATGGAAACCGAAAATCTCGAAGAGACGCCGAATCTCGCGCTTCCGGCCTTGATCCAGATGGATCTCCAGCGAAGCCGGATTGTCCGGGTGACGGATCACCTTCTTAAAACGCAGATGCTCGCCTTCTTCAAAAGCCCCCTTGATCAAACGCGGCGTGAGCGTGGGGTCATAATCGCGGTTCAAGAGAATCTCGTAGCGCTTAATGACGCCACCCGAAGGGTGCATCACTTTGTTGGCCAGGTCGCCATCATTGGTCAGCAACAGCAAGCCCTCCGAATCCTTGTCCAGTCGCCCGACACAAAACAAGCGTAGCTCT
Organism: uncultured Opitutia bacterium; assembly: GCA_903850885.1. Classification (GTDB taxonomy): domain Bacteria; phylum Verrucomicrobiota; class Verrucomicrobiia; order Opitutales; family UBA953; genus UBA953. Next base: position 29,164 of record CAINMU010000094.1, read on the forward strand.
TTATATTCAGGCGGGACCATCTCGAAGACTGTATGCCCACCATGCGTGTCATCATTGGTGCAAAGAAAACCACGGGGCTTATTCATCATCAATACCACCGTTCGGGACAAAGGTTTGACTAATTGACCCCGGCAGCGGACCTGATCGGTCTCACCATTGACGGGCTGTCCAGTCTTGGCGACGATGCCATTGATTGTCACGACCCCCTCCGCGACCAGACGTTCCGCCTCCCGACGGGAACAGACCCCCGAGGTAGCGAGAAATTTATGAATGCGCATAGGTCCTTCTGACACGCCCTACCCATTGAGGCATTTAACGACACAGGGCGAGACAATCAATTCAGGCCTTAAGTGAGGACTTTTCTCGCCCTCCTTCCCTCCTTTGCCCTACATAGTGCCCATGCGCCTCATCGACGGTAACGCCATCGCCCAACAAGTGCTCGCCGAAGTCAAAGAGCGGGTCGCTAAACTTGCCCCCATCGTCCCTCACGTGGCTTTCGTTCGTGTTGGCGACGATCCCGCCTCGGTGTCCTATGTGACCAAAAAGCAGAAGACCGCAGCGGAAGTCGGTATGCACGCCAGCATCAAACTATTTCCCGATAACGTCAGTAAGGCCGAACTCTTCGCCCACCTCGACGCCTTGAATGCCGATCCATTGATTCACGGCATCCTCATTCAGGCACCTTTACCCAAACACCTGCCCGAGACGGAAGTCTTTAACCGCGTGTCCCCCGATAAGGACGTCGATGGCTTCGGCACTCAAAGCATCGGGCGCCTCGTCCAAGAACTCCCTGGCGCCTTCGCCGCCTGCACGCCCGCGGGCGTCATCGAACTTCTCCGTCGCTCCGGCATCGAAACCGCCGGCAAACACGCCGTCGTCGTCGGCCGTTCATTGATCGTCGGCAAACCCGCCGCCGCCCTGCTTCTGGCCAAAGGTTGCGATTGTACCGTGACCATCGCTCATTCGCGCACCCGAGATCTTCCTAGCATCGTCCGCCAGGCCGACATCATCATCGCTGCGATCGGCAAACCTCGTTTCATCACCGCCGACATGGTCAAACCTGGAGCGGTCGTCATCGACGTGGGCATCAATCGCATCCCAGACGCCACCAAAAAGACCGGCTATCGTATCGTCGGCGATGTCGACTTCGACGCCGTCTCTCCGAAATGCGAAGCCATCAGCCCTGTTCCAGGCGGCGTGGGCCCGATGACCGTGGCCATGCTAATGAAGAACACGCTCGACGCCTGCGAGCGCGCTCAAGCTCGTGCTTAACGCTCCCCCTATCCCGCCTTCGAGCCCTCCGCCCATCCCCTTTACGCCTGCGGGGTATTGGTGGAGGACGCTGGCCTGCCTTGCGGATATCATTCCACTTTTGTTCCTAGGCTGGGCCCTGGCTGGCTTATTGGCGGGACCGGACGAACTCGCCGCCCGTCAAGAAACTGACGCTTGGATGCACCGCTTCGTGAATCAGTACGTAAAGCTCTTCAGTGCCGGCGGCTCCTTACGCGAAAACCAAGCCCTATGGGATATGCTTCTTAAACCCGACCCCAAGGCGCTCGAAGCCATGTCCGTGTGGGTGAACTTCCAAGGCATGGTGACTTTTTTCACGCTCATGCTGACCTTAACCTTCCAAGAGTGGCAAATGAAGGGCCAGACGATTGGCAAAATGATCTTCAACCTGCGCACAATTGATATCGGCACCCGACAACCCCCGGTTTTTTTCGGCTGTTTGCTGCGCTCAGCCTGGAAGGCCTCGTTTTTCGCCCTGCCTAACCCCATCTTCATGGTAATTGGGGTTATCAACTTTCACGTGCCGCTCTTTCGTCGCGACCGTCGTGCCTGGCACGATCTTTGGACGCGCACGCAGGTCATCGACAACAAACTCAGCTGAACCCTCTATGCGCCTCGCCCTGCTCTGCTTGACCTTGGCGACGTCGCTCAGTGCCGCCGATTTAGTCCTGCCGCCGCTGACCGAACAAGACCCGCAGCCTGGCAAGCGAGCCGCCATCACCACAACCGAATATGCCGGCACGAAAGTCCATCACCTGATCGCGTTGCCTGACGACTGGACGCCGGACTGGAAGGCGCGCGGTAAGAGCTGGCCGGTGATCGCCGAATACACCGGCAACTACTTCCCGACCTCCGGCTCCACCGGTGAAATCGAAGGAGCCGCCCTTGGCTACGGCGTCGCGCGCGGTAAGGCCATCTGGATCGTCCTGCCTTACGTCGCCAAGGACCATCAGAAGAACGAGATCACCTGGTGGGGCGACATCGATGCCACCGTCAGCTACGCCAAGACGAACATCCCGCGCATCTGCGCCGAGTTCGGCGGCGACTCTAAACGGGTCGTCCTCTGCGGCTTCTCGCGCGGCGCCATCGGCGTCTCCTTCCTCGGCTTGCACGACGACGAAATCGCCAAGCTCTGGTGCGGACTCTGGGCCCACGACCACTTCGACGGCATGCTGGAATGGAAGGGGCACCCCTGGGGCTCGCCGCTGGCGCGCTACCGCGAGGAAGCGTCCGTCCGCCTGCGCCGCCTCGCCGGCCGCCCGCTGCTTGTCAGCCAGGCCGGCGCCGAGACCCGCCGGTTCATCGATGCCCTCGCGCCGAGCGGCGTCACTTATCTTACGGTCGACATGCGGACGCACTTCGGAACCTTTCCAAATGAACTCGCCCAGCATCCGCACAACGATCGCTGGGCATTGCGTGACGGGCCGGCGACGAGCATCGCTCGCGCCTGGTTCGAAGGCGTGACGGCGACAAATAAGACGGCGAAATAAGCCACGCGAAGTCTCGCGATGGAGGTTTCAGCGAACCTAATCGACCCATACGTTTTGCTAATCTCGCCCCCGCGATGATTGTTGACCCAACAACACGAGAATGGTTTCGCCCTTTGGTAGCATAGGTGAAACACCGATAAGCTTTCGTTTAGAATCATTGTAAGCGTTTTGCTTAACGTACCTATAAGTGTCGAAAAAAACTGTCTCAGCCGATCTCGGCTGGACATTGGTTGAATGCGTCTGGTCGAAAGGTAATCTCAGGGCGTCGTCCCTTACGACATATGGCCGCCCTCGCTCTCACCGTCTTTTTCTCCGTCCTGCTGGCCCTCCTGGCCGCACTCGCATTCCTATGGGATCAGCGCAACCGCGGCGAAGACGGGTACGATCGGGATTCCCTGCGACCGCTTGACGACGACGCGTCCGGCCCTGCTCCGACCAACAAGCTTCCATGAACGAAAAGAATCCGTCCACCATCCGCTATAACGATGAAATCGTGAGGCGTTTCACACTCGCCTCGATCTTCTGGGGCGTGGCTGGCATCCTCTTCGGGGTTTTTATCGCGCTGCAACTGGCCTTCCCGGCGCTGAACTTCGGAATCCCGTACACCAGCTTCGGCCGCCTGCGACCGTTACACACCAACGCGGCCATCTTCGCGTTCATCGGCAACATGATGTTCGCCGGCGTCTACTACTCCTCGCAGCGTCTCCTCAAGACCCGACTCGCCTGCGAGTTTCTCAGCAAGGTCCACTTTTGGGGCTGGCAGTTCATCATCCTGCTCGCGGCCATCACCCTGCCCCTTGGCCTGACCCGCGGTAAGGAATACGCCGAGCTCATCTGGCCGATTAACATCCTCGTGGCCGTTATCTGGGTCGTCTTCGGCATCGTCTTCTTCACGACCCTTGCCCGTCGTCGCGAACGCAGCCTGTACGTCGCCATCTGGTTCTACATCGGCACAATCATCACCGTCGCCCTGCTCTACGTGGTCAACCACCTCTCGCTCCCGACGAGCTTGCTGCACAGCTACCCTATCTTCAGCGGCGTGCAGGATGCGCTCGTGCAGTGGTGGTACGGCCATAACGCCGTAGCTTTCTTCCTCACCACGCCGATCCTTGGCATCATGTATTACTTCATCCCCAAGGCCGTGGGACGACCAGTCTACAGCTACCGCCTTTCGATCATCCACTTCTGGTCGCTAATCTTCCTCTACATCTGGGCCGGTCCGCACCACCTGCTCAACACCGCCCTCCCCAGCTGGCTCCAGGGACTCGGCATGATCTTTTCGCTCATGCTTTGGGCGCCCTCCTGGGGCGGCATGCTGAACGGGCTGCTCACGTTGCGCGGCGCATGGGATAAGCTGCGCACCGACCCCGTGGTCAAGTTCATGGCGGCGGCCGTGACGTTCTACGGCATGGCCACCTTCGAAGGCCCCCTGCTCTCGATCAAGGCCGTCAACGCCCTCGGCCACTATACCGACTGGATCATCGGCCACGTCCACGCCGGCACCCTCGGCTGGAACGGCTTCATGGCCGCGGGCATGTTCTACTGGCTCGTGCCGCGACTCTGGGGCACGAAACTGCACAGCGAACGACTTGCGAACCTCCATTTCTGGCTGGGGATGATCGGCATCCTCTTCTACGTCGCCTCGATGTGGGTCGCCGGCATTGGCCAAGGCCTCTCGCTCAACGAGCTCACCGCTGACGGCTCCGCCCCGGCCAACACTTTCATCGAGACGCTGAAGAACATCATCCCGATGTACTACCTCCGCGCCCTCGGCGGCGGCCTCTATCTCGTCGGCTACCTACTGATGGTCTACAACCTCGTCCGCACCATCCGTGGCGGCGTCGCCACCGACGGCACGCTGCAGGTCGCCGAAGCGGCGCCGGCGGCGGCGCCCGCCAAGGCCTTCGCCGGCTTCCTCAACCCTCCGGTGCTCTTCACCCTCTCCATCATCGTGATGGTCTGCGTCTGGCTGCTTGGCCAAGGCGGCTGGAGCACGTTCGGACTCGTCGGCGCGATCATCGCAACCCTCGCCACAATCGCGCACTTCGAGCTCAACAGTTACGGCTGGAAACAGTGGCATGAGGAGCTCCTGCATAACGCCTTTCCTTTCGCCATCCTTTCGCTCATCGCCGTCGCCATCGGCGGCTCCCTGCAGATCATCCCGACCGTCGCGCTCTACCGCGGCGACGGTGACGCCAAGCTACTCGAAGGCAGGCGGCAGACGCCCTACCGTCCGCTGGAGCTCGCCGGACGCGACATCTACGTCCGCGAAGGCTGCTACAACTGCCACTCGCAGATGATCCGCACCCTGAAGCCCGACATCCTCCGCTACGGAGCGGGCCAGGGCTATTCGCGCCTCGGGGAATCGATCTACGACCGGCCCTTCCAGTGGGGCTCGCGTCGCACCGGCCCGGACCTCGCCCGCGAAGGCCTACTCCGTCCGGACCTGGCCTGGCACTATCGCCACCTAAACAACCCCCGCGAACTCGAGCCGGATTCCATCATGCCGGCCTACCCTTGGCTGAAGGATGGACAGGTGGATCGCTCGCAACTCTTCGGCAAGATTTCGGCGCTGCGCACCCTCGGCGTGCCTTATAAGGCTGAAATCAGCACGCCTGGGGCCATCCAGGCCGATTATGAATCCCAGTCCAAAGAAATCGCCAAAGCTCTTGCCGACAAGGGAATCAAAGTCTCCGCCGACGCCGAGATGGTAGCGCTCCTGGCCTACCTGAGCCGCCTCGGCCTCAACGTCGAACCCATCAAGACGGAGGACGCTCGCTGAGATGTTTCGCCGCATCATCTGGGAAGACCTCCTACGCGACCTGCAGGCAGCCGGCCTACTACTCCTAGGCATCGCCATCGTCCTGCTGCTCGCCCGCGTCTTGACGACGCCCAAGGACGAAGTCCGCCGGCTCTCCGAACTTCCCCTTAACGACGAATAATCCCGACCATGACCAAAGATCAGACTCGCGGCTCCAAGCCTGTCATCATGCCGCATTCGTATGACGGGATCCAGGAATACGACCAAAGCCTTCCGAACTGGTGGCTGTTCACCTTATTCGGCTCGATCGTCTTCGCCTTCCTCTACTGGCTGGCGAACTTCGTGACCGGCACGCTTCCCGATGACCGGGTGGCGATTAACACGGAGATCGACGCCCTTGAGGCTCGCCAACTGGCGGCGATCAAGGACCTGGACGAGCCCACACTCTGGAAGATGAGCCGTAACTCGAAGACAGTCGCCGAAGGCCAGGCCGTCTACAACTCCCTCTGCTTCACCTGCCACGGCCCCACCCTCGCCGGCATAAAAGGCCTCGGCTTCCGTCTTAACGACGACCTCTGGGTGCACGGCAACACGCCGACCGCCATCTTCAACAACGTCAGCGAAGGCATCACCTTTGAAGGCAAGCCGACCGGCATGGCCGCACAGAAAGTCCTCGGCACCGGCCGCATCGCCGCCGTGACCGCCTTCCTTCTGTCGAAACAGAAGGAAGGGGCCATGAAGGTCATCCCGCGCAAGGACGAGCCGTCCCAACTTACCCCTTAATGAAACCCACCCCTATTCGCGAAAGCGTCACCACTATCGGTCACGACGGTACGCGCCGCTTCCTGCAGCCGGCCCTCATTTTTGGCTCGTGGTGGAGGGCCCGTCGCGCCGTCGCCTGGCTGCTCATCGCCTTCTTCGCCGCCCTGCCCTGGATCGAGATCGACGGCTTTCCCGCCGTCTTCCTCGACGTCGAGCACCGTCACTTCCACCTGCTCGGCACAATGATGGGGCTGGGCGACATTTGGCTCCTCTTCTTCGTCATCACCGGGTGGGGCTTCCTGATCTACGCGACGACCGCGCTCCTCGGGCGCATCTGGTGCGGCTGGGCCTGCCCGCAGACGGTCTACCTCGAACACGTCTTCCGCGTCGTCGACCGCCTCTTCGAGGGCGACCACGTCAGCCGAGCCAAGCTTGACGACCAGCCGTGGAGCGCACCCAACAAGATGCTCCGCCGCGGAGCGCGCGCCTTCGCATACCTAGTGCTATGCTGGGCTGTCGCGCATATCTTCCTAGCCTACTTCATCTCAATCCCGGGACTCTACCCGATGATCACCGACGCGCCTCTGGCCCACCCGGCGGCGTTCGTGGCGATGGCCATCGCGACGGGCTTGCTGTTCTTCAACTTCTGGTGGTTCCGCGAACAGCTCTGCTTGATCGTCTGCCCCTACGGCCGCCTGCAGTCGGCCCTCATCGACGACGATTCGGTCATCGTCGGCTACGACGAAAAACGCGGTGAGCCCCACGGCAAAGCCGCCCCGGGCATCCCCACCGGAGACTGCGTCGACTGCCGCCGCTGCGTCCAGGTCTGCCCCACAGGCATCGACATCCGCCATGGCCTGCAGATGGAATGCATCGCCTGCACGGCCTGCGTCGACGCCTGCGACGACGTGATGACGAAGCTCAAACGCCCGACTGGCCTAGTCCGCTATGCCTCCCTGCGCGAGCTCAACGGCGGCAAGACCCGCTTCCTCCGTCCGCGCACGGTCCTGTACGCGGCCTTGCTCGTCATCGGCCTCATCGTCGCCTCGATCGCCGTCCTGCGCGTCCAGCCCGCCGCGTTCAAACTGAGCCGTCCGCCGCAGACCGAGCTCTACGCCCTGAGCGAAGCCTCCGTCGCGAATGTCTTCCGGGCCAAGATCCAGAACAAGGACGAGATCCCCCGACGCTTCTTCATCTCGGCCGAATCTCCCGCGACCAAGGTCACCGTCCTCAACCAATCGGTCGGCATGGTCATCGCGCCCCTGACCGAGATCACGCTGCCGCTGACGCTGCTGGTGGACCGCCAGGACTACCGTGGCGAATTCAACTTCATGCTCCGCCTCCGCAGCGAGGATGGCGAGATCTCCCTCCTCCAGAAAGCCCACTTCATCGGACCTGATCCGCGCACCCTGAAGCAATGAACCTCCTGCGCCGCCATCCTTGGATTCCCCTCGCCGCCCTCTTCCTGGGCTTCGTGGCGGTCTGGGCCTGCTGGCTAAACATCGCCCTGCGGAACGCACCCGAATCGGTGGCACCCGTCAACCCGCCGCCCGCCCATGCTCCCGCTCGTTGAGACCGGCGCCGGCGCCTTCCTGGCCGGCCTGGCGGTATCGCCGCACTGCGGCGCCATGTGCGCCCCGCTGACGTGCGCCCTCGGTCCATGGAAGGCGAGCACCGACCAGCGGCTCGGCTTCACGACCGCCTATCACCTGACCCGCACCCTCGCCTACGCCGCCTGCGGCGCGCTGGCCGGCTTCCTCGGCGCGAAGTTCGGCCGCTGGATGGCCCTGCCGCTCATGGATTATCTTCCATGGGCGATGGTCGTCTTCCTGGTCGCCCTGGCCTTCGGCCTTGATCGCGGCTTCGGCGCACCGGCCTTCCTGCGCAAACGTCACGCCCATTGGATGCGACTGACCCAGGACCGCAGCCCAGCTTTTGCCGGCGCGTTGCTGGGGATACTCAGCCCCCTCCTGCCATGCGGTCCGCTCCACGCCCTATTCGGCTTGGCCCTACTGAGCGGCCAAGCCCTGCACGGCGCCGAGATCGGGTTCGGCTTCGCCCTTGGCACCATTCCCCTGCTGTGGGCCGCGCAGATGGGCTACCATCGCCTATCCATCCGCCTCGGGGAAGCCCGCAGCATCCGCCTCCGTCGCGGCCTCGCCGGCCTGGCGGCGCTGGCGCTCCTGACCAAACTCCTCTGGTTCCAAACATCGGGCAATGTCTGCCTCTAAAGCCAAGCCCTGCCGCCATTGCGGCTCCGCCATCCTGAATCCGCTGGCGCCGGCCGGCTTCTGCTGCGCCGGCTGCGAACAGGTCCACGGTCTCATCCTTAGCTGCGGGCTCGAACGCTATTACGAACTCCGCTCCGAAGCGATCGCCCCGGTCAACGAGACCATCCTCGGCTCGCATGACTTCGACTGGCTTCGCGACGCGCAGAAGTCCAGCGACCTTGCCGGACGACGCTCGCTCCGGGTCGCCTTACGCGGCCTCTCCTGCGTCGGCTGCGTTTGGCTGATTGAGAAACTGCTCTCTGAGTGCGCCGGGAACATCGCCGGACGCGTCAACGCGCATCGCGGTACGGTCCGCCTCGAGTGGGGCGAAGGCGCCGACCTCACGGCGGCGGCGCGCCGACTGGCGGGCTTCGGCTACCTCATGGCGCCCGACGACGGCGAAGATTATCGCGAAGAAGACGGACTGACCACGCGGCTCGGCCTGTGCGCGGCGTTCGCGATGAACGCGATGCTCAATTCGGTGCCGGCCTACCTGGGCATGAAGCAGGACGAACAGTTCGCGGAACTCTTCCGACTGCTCGCCGCCTTTTTCGCAACGCTCTCGATGCTGGTCGGCGGCAGCTACTTCGCCGCCCGCGCCTGGGCATCGCTGCGACGCGGCAAATTGCACATGGACCTGCCGATCGCCCTAGGGCTCTTCAGTGCTTATCTAGCCGCCTTCGTCGGCTGGGCGCTCCGCCTGCCCACCCTGGAGTATTGGGATTTCGTCTGCCTGTTCACGTTCCTGATGCTGGTGGGTCGATGGACGCAGGAGCGGGCCATCGAGCAGAACCGACGTCGTCTGCCGGCCAGTTCGCCTTCGCTCCGCCCGGTCGACCTGTTCGAGATCGCGGATAGTGCCACGTCGCTGCGTCGCATCCCAGTGGAGTCGCTCCAACCCGGGCAAATCTATAGCGTCCCCAGCGGACAAGTCGCGCCGGTCTGCAGTCGCCTGCTCCGCCAGGATACCGAACTCAGCCTGGCGTGGATCAACGGCGAATCCGAACCCGTCGTCTACCCGGCCGGACGCCTTGTGCCATCCGGCGCCCTAAATATCGGCCAAGAACCGCTTCGGCTGGAAGCCGCTGAGACATGGGATGGCTCGATGTTACGGAAACTTACCGACGCAGGAGGCGATGGCGCGTTCGTGCCGCGTCAGCTCGAACACATCCTGAGCCTCTACCTCGGTATCGTCATCTCGCTGGCCGCGCTCGCCTTCGGACTCCGCGGTGCGCTCACGGGCGACTGGCCGCAGGCCCTGCAAGCGGCCATCTCGATCCTAATCGTTTCGTGCCCCTGCGCCATCGGTCTCGCCTTTCCGCTCGCGACCGAACTCGCCGTCGGCACGTTGCGTCGGGCCGGCGTCTACCTGCGCGACCATCGCGTGTGGGAACGCGCCCTGCGGGTGCGTCAGGTCGTCTTCGACAAGACTGGCACACTGACCCTCGAAAGCCCTCGCCTAGGCAATCCCGAGCTGCTGGGCGGATTGCCGAATGAAGCCCGCCGAGCCTTGTTCGCGCTGGTGAACACGAACCTGCATCCCTTCGGACGTAGCCTACGCGAGGCATTGGCGCAACATGAGGACCCCGCTCCGATATCAGGATGCCTCCGCAACGTGCCCGGCGCTGGCGTGATGCTGACGGACGCCCAAGGCGTCCGCTGGACTGTCGGCAAGCCGGGCTGGCAGGGGAGCATTCCCGCCCCGACCGGCATGTCGGCTGCCGAGTTCTGCCGGGATGGCACGCGACTTGCGCTTTTCCTTTTCTCCGAACAATCCCGCGCCTACGCCAAGGAAGTCATCGACGGGCTAAGGGCGGAAGGTGTCGCGATATTCATCCTCTCCGGCGACCAATCGGAGAAAGTCGCCACGCTCCTGCGTAAGCTCGGACTACCCGCCGACAGCGGCCTCGGCGACCTCTCGCCCGAACAGAAAGCCGACTGGATCCGTCGTCACGACGGGGCCTCGACGCTCATGCTCGGGGACGGCGCCAACGACGCCCTTGCATTCTCCGAAGCCACGCTCCGCGGCACGCCGGTCGTGGACCTCGGGCTACTCGAACAGAAAGCCGACTTCTATCTCCTCGGTCGCGACCTACGCGGGCTCGGCCGCCTGTTCGCCGTGGCTCGCCACCGCCGCCGGGTGCTCACCGAAGTCTTCCTCTTCACGATTGTCTATAACCTCGTCGCCATCGGCTTTTCCGCCGCCGGCCTCATGTCCCCGCTGCTCGCGACGGTCATGATGCCGACCAGCGCGATCCTCACGCTCGTGCATGTCACCGTGCGGATGCGTAAAGCGTAAAGGAACCGGGCACAAAAAAGGCCCCGGGGTGAGCCGGAGCCTTATCTGGTCGTACAACCGATGCTTAGCGGCGCTCAGGACGATCGCCACGGGGGCGATCCATCGGCTTAGGAGCCGGCGCGTATTCGCGACCTTCCTTCTCGGCGATGGCGGCGCGGCGCGAGAGGCGTACGCGACCTTTGTCGTCGATGCCGACGCACTTGACGATAATCTCGTCACCGAGCTTAACGACGTCTTCGACGTTATTCACGCGGAAGTCAGCGAGCTCAGAAACGTGGACGAGGCCTTCTTGACCAGGCAAGCATTCGACGAAGGCGCCGAACTCCTTGACGGAGCGGACGATGCCTTTGTAGGTCTTGTTGATCTCGATCTGGGCTGAGATGAGGTTCACTTCGTTGACCGCGCGAGCGAGAGATTCGCCATCGGTGGCAAAGATTGTGACCCAACCGGAGTCATCTTGGTCGATGTCGAGCTGGCAACCCGTGTACTCGGTGATGCGCTTGATATTCTTGCCGCCTGGGCCGATGAGGGCACCGATCTTGTCGGAAGGAATCTTAAGACGGTGGGTACGCGGAGCGCAGGGCTTCAGCTCGGCGCGGGTGGCCGGCATGGTCTTGGCCATGATGTCCAGGATCGCGTCGCGGGAGACCTTGTTCTGCGCAATGGCTTCCTTGGCGATGCTCATCGGGAGACCGTGGATCTTAAGGTCGAGCTGGAAGGCGGTAATACCTTCGCGGGTGCCGCAAATCTTGAAGTCCATGTCGCCGTAGTGGTCTTCGGCGCCAATGATGTCGGTCAGCACGCGGTGCTTTACAATCTTACCAGCGGCATCTTCGGTCACGAGACCGCAGGAGATACCGGCCACCGGGGCCTTAATGGGCACGCCGGCGTCGAGCAGAGCGAGCGTACCACCACAGACGGAAGCCATGGAGGTGGAGCCGTTGGATTCCATAATCTCGGAGACGAGACGGATGGAGTACGGGAAATCCTGCTCGGAAGGCAGGACGGAGAGCAGCGAGCGCTCGGCGAGGTTACCGTGGCCGGTTTCGCGGCGGGAGGTCATGCCGAAACGACCGGTCTCACCTACCGAGAAGGGCGGGAAGTTATAGTGCAGCAGGAA
>CAINMU010000095.1 GCA_903850885.1 uncultured Opitutia bacterium
GCGGAGGACATGGTCGGAACCTGCGGTTCGGCCTAAAGGTTAATCGTTGATAGGGGTTACCAGCGGAGGTGAGCGAAGGCACGGTTGGCTTGAGCCATCTTGTGCGTTTCTTCGCGCTTCTTCACGACGTTACCCGTGTTGTTATACGCATCGACGACTTCCGCCGCGAGGGCTTCGGACATCGTGGTTCCTTTACGGCCAGCGGCCGCATCGACGACCCAGCGCAAGGCGATGCTGTTCTGGCGTTCGTGGCTGACTTCGACCGGCACCTGATAAGTTGCGCCACCAACGCGGCGGCTCTTCACTTCAAGCTTCGGACGGCAATTTTCGAGAGCCCCCAGGAGCAATTCGACGGGATTACCTTTCATGAGCTTCTCGCTCACTTTTTCGATGGCTCCGTAGACGATGCCTTGAGCGATCGACTTCTTGCCGGACTTCATGACGACATTGATGAGCTGGCTGACCAATGGGCTGCCATAACGGGCGTCCGGTAAATGGGCGCGCTTGGTTGCTTTACGACGACGAGACATATTCTAAGATTGAGCTAGGGATTACGGAAATGGATTACGCCTTCTTTTCCTTCGGACGCTTGACGCCGTACTTGGAACGGGAACGACGACGCTTTTCGACGCCGGAGCAGTCGAGAGGTCCACGCACGATGTGGTAACGGACACCTGGAAGATCTTTGACGCGACCCCCACGCACGAGGACGACGGAGTGCTCTTGGAGCTTGTGGCCTTCGTCCGGAATGTAAGAAATAACTTCCTGACCGTTCGTGAGGCGCACCTTGGCGACCTTACGTTGGGCGGAGTTAGGCTTCTTCGGAGTACGAATCATGACCTGCACACAAACGCCGCGGCGGAAGGGTGAGTTGTTCAAGGCCGGAGATTTGGACTTGGCCTTGGGTTTGACCCGCGGATTGCGGACGAGTTGGTTGATGGTAGGCATGGACCTCGGTAAATAGGGAAAAGAGTGTTTGGGCATATGTCCTCATGCCCCTCATGCAAGCGGAAAGTGCACGGATTTTAAGGTTTCTTTACCAGAGCACCTTATCGCCCGCCCTGCTGGCTTTTTTGAGCGGGACAATTATGTTCAGACAACCAAAGATGCCCATCCTCCCATGCCCTGCCCCCGTTCGACCTTTTATTTGCTGATCGCCATCGCCTGCGGGCATGACCGTGCGCTTGCCCAAGCCGCAGCAACCGCCCCCGCCCCTCTGGCAACCCCGAAAGCGGCGACAAACGTAGCCCAGGATGAACAATCCGACGCCGAAATCATCCTCCTAGCAGGCCTTCCGCTCACTCAGCCCAAAGAGTCGATCCTGAGCTACACCCGGCAAACTTACATAAAAACCGACTTAATTAAGGACAAAGCCATTCAACAAATGGTCCGGATGGCGCTTTCAAAAATCGAGGATCAGCCCGAAAAAGCTGGGGAAATTCGCCAAGGACACCTCAATTTATTGTCCGACCTCTTCCTTAATCAGGCGATGGAGGCCCAAAAGCAGAATCGATTTGCCGATTTAGTGAAATTAATCCAAATATCGGTCCGTTGTAACCCCGCCAACGCTAAGGCTAAGTTGTTCTATGCCAACTTTTTACACTCAAATATGGGGCGGACTGATGATGCTATCCAGACCCTGCGTCACGGTCTCGAATTTCTCAACGCCGATGACACTCTGGGGCGAGATTACTTGGAACGTTATTTTCAGTTGCTGCAACTTCGCGAGCGCGATGCCGAGGTCATCGACCAAAGCTTAAAACTCCTCCAAGCCGGCAAGACCTTACCCCAACCTACCCGGGAAATTATTTCCCTGGCCGCCGCCACCTCGCTGTACTGGACGGGTAAATACCCCGAGGCGGTTAACATCATCAATTCAAGCAACTTAGATAATAGGGCCAATGGGTTACTGCTGAAGGCTAAGGCCCTCTTTGATGGCGGAAAATATCAAGACGCCGTCGCCTTGCTTGAGTCTAAAAGTTCTTCCTACAAAGGCGCGGCCCATGATGCGATTCTTTCACAACAGGCGCGCTTCCACATTCTCTTAGGCCAATCTAAAATCGCGCTGTCGGTCACGAATGACCGGATTGCGAGCGATGAAAAAGCCCCCTTCCCTCACATTCAAAAACTACAACTCCTCGACCGGATCGGCCTAAAAGATGACTACGATAAAGAGCTGCGACTGATTTCGGAAAACTTCGCAAACAACTCGGCGGCGATGATTGCGTTGGCTAATTTTGCCGCCGAAAAAGGCTACGATGGCCTCACGCTGGCGGTCGCTAACGTCGCCCAAAGCCAGGGCTTCGATCGGGCCACCTTTGCCGCCCTTCACCTCGAAGCCCTCCTCAACGCCAAACAGCCCGAACAAGTCATTCTTCAGTACCAGCAAGTCACCACCGCCGAACGGACGTTCTTCAAGTCTAACGAACCTCTTGTCCAAGCCCTGCTGGGTATCGCTTACCACGCCCGCACTAAAAAAGATGCGCTCGCCGCCAAGGTCGACCGGGATATCGGCGACCGTTATCTGAGTGAGTTCCTCAAATCAAAGGACCTCGGCCCCGAAGCCTTTCGTTCCGTGGGTCGACACCTCCGAGCCATCCGCGCGACGGACGCCGCCGTGCGCGTTTTGGAAGCAGGCATCTTGGCCCACCCCAAACATTCCCAACTGAGAGCCGATTGCATTCGCGCGCGGATTCTGGCCGGCCAAACGGACAGCTACGGCACGCGCAAATCCGTCGTCGAAGAATTGGAATTGCTCCTGACCCAACGCCGGCCTTCGCCCCTCATCTGGCAAGACGCCATTTCGTGGTTACAGACCGAATCAAAATTACCCGCCGATAAAGCCCGTAAACTGCAAGCCCTGATGGCGCCCCTGGTCCGCAGCAACCTGGACCCTGAAGCCCTCGCCGGACGCTGATTTACCTATGAGCCTCGTCACGAAGCGCGCCGAGCTGGTGGCCGAACTTGAACCCTTTTCCGACCATCACGAACGCTTCCAATACGTGATTGATCGCGCGAAGCTAGCCCCCGCATTGCCATCTGAACTAAAGTTGGATGCGTTTCTAATCTCCGGTTGCACCTCCAATCTCTGGCTCGTGCCATCGCTTGAAAGTGGCGCCTGCCGCTTCCGCTGCGATGCCGATTCGCTCATCACCAAGGGGATCGCGTCACTGGTCTGCGAATTTTACGATGGCGCCACGCCGGCTGAAGTAGCCGCGACTGATGCCGATTTCCTGGCCCAAGTGGGCGTGACGCAACACCTCTCGCCCAATCGCCGCAACGGACTCACCAATCTGGTCGGCAAAATTCGGAATTTCGGACGAGCCGCCTCCGCCACCTCCTGATCTATTTTAAATGTCCCTTTCATCGCCCGAACATTCCGTCAATGCCGAGCCACGCTCCGCCCTGCCGCAACGCGGATTATTCGTGCTGTGCCTGGCGACGCTTTTCTGGGCGATCCTGGTGCTTCAAGCCGGTGGCTTTACGACCAGCATCCATGCGGGCATGGCTTTCTTGGATTGGCCCCTTTCCAATGGTTCGGTCAATCCGCCTGGCTGGCTCACGGAGATCGATAAATTCGCCGAGCACTCTCACCGGCTCGCGGCGACCGTCCTTGGCTTATGCTGCATCGCGATAGCCGTAACGCATGCCCGCCGCGAACCACGCCAACGCGTCCGGCAAGCTGCTTACCTACTCGTGGCGCTCGTCGTCTTGCAAGGGGGTCTCGGCGGCTTCCGCGTGCTGCTTGATAAGTTAAATATCGGCGGCGATGGTAACCTTAAAGCCGTGACTTTTGCGATCGCCCACGCGGTGAACGCCCAACTCACCCTCGGACTCCTCGCGCTGATCACTTTGATGCATTCGCGCAGTTGGGTCGTGGCGAATTCGCCGACTTTCCCCCGCCATCGTCTCGTCGGCAAAATCGCCCTCGGGCTTGTCTTCGGCGTGATCATCATCGGCGCCGTGATGCGGCAAAATCATTTTACGACCTGGGTCTCGTCTGGAAAGATTGCCGACCTCTTCCTGCCCGCTGGCGAAGGTTTAGGCTGGGCGGTCAACCTGCTCCACCGCGCCGGGGCCCTGATTGCTGGCTTAGCTGTACTCACCTTCGCTATTTTAGGCGCACCTCAACTGCGCCGAAGCTTGCCGTTGGTTTTTCTCCTCGGGTTGCAAATAACCTTAGGCGTCATCAGCATCCAATTGCCTCTTAATCCGCATGTCCGCACCGTCCACTTAGTGGTGGGGGCCGTCCTTTTTTCCACCCTGTGCGTGCAAGTTGCCCTCGCCCATCGCCGTGAGGGTTTTTTGGCCGAAGTATGAGTGTCGATAGAATTGCCTTTAACCGAGGGCATAAAGCCGCCACCACCCCTGCATGAGCGAACGCGCTGGATCCCTACCCGCCGCCTACTGGGAGCTGACCAAGCCCCGGCTGTCGCTTCTTTCCGTCCTCTCGGCGCTCGCCGGATATTTCTGCAGCGCCCCAAGGCAACCGACGGATCTTAAGGTACTCGCCGCGCTCGCGCTCGGTACGGCCCTCGCCGCCGGCGGGTGCGGTGCGATTAATATGTGGTGGGAGAGCGACGCCGACGCCAAGATGGAACGCACGCGCCACCGCCCCATTCCCGCCGGCTTGATCAAACCCGGTGCCGCCTTGCTCTTCGGCATGCTTTCGCTGGCAAGCGGCGTCCTGATCGTCTGGAACGGAGCCAATGCCCTCGCTGGCGCCCTCACGGCCGCGACGGCGATTTCTTATCTTTTCCTCTACACGCCCCTGAAGACCATGACCTCATGGTGCACGCTGGTCGGCTCGCTTCCCGGTGCCATCCCTCCCATCATCGGCACGGCGGCTAAATTAGGCCACATCGACGAGATGGGCTGGCTGCTCTTCGCGTTACTCTTCTTCTGGCAGGTGCCTCACTTCATGGCCTTGGCCGTCCTCTGGCGCGAGGACTATGCCCGCGGTGGATTTAAAGTCTCCACCGTCCAAGACCCTTCTGGCCGCTCCGCTGCGCTCTGGGCTCTCCTATTCATCATCCCGATGCTCTTCGTAGCCGGGGCTATCGCCACGATTTTCTTCCCCAACTGGACTAGCCCCTTCGTGTGGGTTTCCTTCCTGGCCGGCGCCTGGTTCTTCAAGCTGACGTTGGACTTCGCCGTTCCCGACCGCCGAGCCGCCGTGGCCAAACCTTTATTCTTCGCCTCGATCTTGTATCTACCTGTCGTCCTGTTGACTCTGACGCTGAACCGGATTTTCTAAGGCGATGGAGGATGCCCGTGCAGAAAAAGCGCGCCTGCGACTTGAACTGAAAGCTCGACGCGCCAGCTTGACCGCCCGCGAACTCCAAGTCGCCGGCGACGCCTGCGCTCGGTTGATCGCACAACTCCCCGAATGGAAACAAGCCAAGGCAGTCTGTCTGTATGCGTCCTTGGGCGCCGAACTTTCCACCGAATCACTGCTCCAGATCGCCCTCTTGGAGGGTAAAATCTTAGTTCTTCCACGCGTGGCCAAGGCGTCGACCCTGACCCTTCACCGCGTCGCGGACGTGGCTGACCTGCGGCGCTCCAAGCTGGGTATTTTCGAGCCAGCCATCGATGCCGACGAGATTCCGCTCTCGTCTGTCGGGCTGGTGCTAGTTCCTGGGCTAGGCTTTGACCGCCTGGGGCATCGCTTGGGGTACGGGGCCGGCTTTTATGACCGTCTGCTGGCGAAGTGCCCGAAGAAGACGTTCCTCCTCGGCCACGCCCACACCTTTCAATTCGGTTCATGCCTTCCGGCCGAACCTCATGATATTAAAGTTAAAGCAGTGGCCACCCCCCAGAGCATCATTCGCTGTCGAGTGCGTTAGCAAGTTTGCCAAGCGGTCATATTTGTGTCCGTTGATGGGTTCCCGATGTCCGCCTCCCGACCCGATGCCATTCGCCTACGCGGCGTTCGCCAGAACAACCTGAAGGGGTTCGATGTCGATATTCCGGTCGGTAAGTTAATCGCCGTGACGGGTCTGAGCGGAGCCGGAAAGTCTTCCCTGGTTTTTGACACGCTCCACGCCGAAGGCCAACGGCGTTACGTCGAGACGTTCAGTCCTTACGTCCGCCAATTCCTCGAGCTGCTTCCCTCACCCGCTTTAGATTCGGCCGAAAATGTCCGCCCATCCGTAGCTATCAAGCAAGGGAACGCGGTCCGGACCTCGCGGTCGACCGTCGGGACGATGACCGAACTCTGCGACTGGTTTAAAGTCTGGTTTGCGCATCGCGCCGAGCTGATTGATCCCGCCTCAGGCGAACGAATCATTCCGCGCGGGCCCGACGCCGCGTGGGAAGATTCATTACGCCGATTCCCCAACCAAGCGCTGTCCCTTGCCTTCGCCGTCCAAAAACCGGCGGAGTTAGAATGGAAGACCATCGCCGAAGAATTCACGAAGGCGGGCTTCACGCGCGCCTTTGCCGGCCAAAACCGCCTCCGCCTGACGGAAGATGCGATTCCTAAATCCACAACGGAAATTCTCGTCATCCAAGACCGGGTCGTGATCACGGCTGACCAAACTTCACGCTTCCACGAAGCCGCCATGGCCGCCTTCCGCCTCGGCGGCGGACGGCTTCGGTTGCTCGACGATCAGGGCACCGAACTTTCACGCTACAGCGAAGCACTCGAATCTCCCATCGATGGCCGGAAATTCCGCCCAGCGACTCCGGCACTTTTTTCCTTCAATTCTCCAATCGGCGCCTGCCCAGAATGTCGCGGCTTCGGCCGGGTGATCGGCCTTGACTGGAAGAAGATCATCCCGAATCCGACAATCACCTTGGCCGAAGGCGCCATCGCCTGTTTCCAAGGGACCGTGTACGGCGAAAGCCAACGCGACCTTCTGAAAGCCTGCCGCAAAGCCGGTATCCCGCTGGATGTACCCTGGAAAAAACTTTCCAAAGCACATCGTAAATTCGTCGAAGAGGGCGAGGCCACCTATGTCCCGGGCGAATGGGAATCAAAATGGTATGGCATCCGCGGCTTCTTCCGCTGGCTCGAATCCAGCACCTACAAGATGCACGTCCGCGTTTTCCTTTCCCGCTGGCGGGCCTACGAAGAATGTCCGAAATGTGCGGGTAAACGTTTTTGCGCCGAATCGCTCTGGTGGAAATGGCAGGGCCGGACGTTACCCGATTTTTATTTGATGCCCGTCACCGCGCTTCGCCAATTACTTGCGCCGTTAGCCCCCAAAGACTCACGCCACCCTGCCGACCATGCGCTCGAAGCTATCCTGGCACGGCTCGGCTACCTCGAAGCCGTCGGCTTAGGCTACCTCGCCCTTGATCGTCTTTCGCGAACGCTTTCGGGCGGCGAAGTCCAGCGCGTCAATCTGACCTCCTGCCTCGGCGCCTGCTTAGCCGATACGGTCTTCGTGCTCGACGAGCCGAGCGTCGGCATGCACGCCCGCGACCTCGCCCGCATGGTCGGGATCTTGCGCGGGCTGGTGGAACAAGGCAACACGGTGGTCGTCGTCGAACATGACGAAGCTGTCATGCGAGCCGCGGATTGGCTGATTGAAATCGGCCCCAGCCCGGGAGCGGCCGGTGGTCATCTCATCTACCAAGGTAAACCCGAAGGTATCCTAAAAGTAAAAGATTCCGCGACTGGCGGTTGGCTGTCCGGCAAACGCAAGCCGGTGGTGCGACCCCCTCGGACGGTCGACGACACGACGGCACGGCTGCGCGTGCAGGGAGCCTCGGTCAATAACTTGCAGGATTTCTCGTGCACCATTCCGCTCGGTCGCTTGGTCGGATTATGCGGGGTATCAGGTTCAGGAAAATCAACCCTCCTCCACCAAGTCATCGGGCGGCGCGACCCGGAATCAGGCAACGACGGTCTCGAATCGAAATGGCTTCAATTCGACCGCGAGCCTTCCGAAGTCGCCTTGGTCGACCAATCGCCCGCGACGCGGACACCGCGCTCCAACCCGGCCCTTTACGTGGGCGCCTGGGATGCCATCCGTAATCTTCTCGGAAATTCGGCCGATGCGAAAGCGGCGGGCCTCACGCCTTCCCACTTTTCTTTCAATGCCGGCGAAGGCCGTTGTGAGCGTTGCGGCGGAGCGGGCTGGGAAACCGTCGAGATGCAGTTTGTCTCCGACGTGGCCCTGCCGTGTCCCTCCTGCCAAGGAAAACGTTTTCGCGACGAGGTCTTGGCTTTCCAGTTTGATGGTAAGTCGGTGGGCGACCTGCTCGCGATGTCGGTCACCGAGGCGCGTATCTTTCTTGGCGAGCGCACGCCGGCCTCATCTCAACTCGCCTGTCTCGAAGAAGTGGGCTTGGGTTACCTTTCATTAGGCCAACCGTTGACGACACTTTCGGGTGGCGAGGCTCAACGGCTGAAACTCGTCCGGTTTCTTTCTAAGATTGATACGCGAAAAAGCGGCGCCCTATTGCTGCTGGATGAACCGACGACGGGACTACACCGCGAAGACGTGGCGCGCCTCATCGGCCTTTTTCACCGCCTGACCGCCGCAGGCCACTCGCTGATCGTCGTGGAACATCACCTCGACGTGCTCAAGTCCTGCGACTGGATCTTAGAAATGGGACCAGAAGCCGGGCCGGGCGGCGGACAATTAGTCGCGGAGGGAACGCCTGCCAAAGTGGCGACCGCCGGGACGGTCACCGGTAATTTCCTAGCCCAAGGCGAAGAAGCTTTCGCCAAACCCGGTACGACCAAATCCAAACCCCGCCCGACCTCGATCTCACTCCGCGGCGCTCGCGAACATAATTTAAAGAATGTCTCGCTGGATATTCCGCACGGCTCTCTGACGGTGATGACCGGTGTCTCCGGTTCGGGTAAGTCTTCTTTGGCTTTCGATATTCTTTTTGCCGAAGGCCAGCGACGTTTCCTCGAATGCGTTTCCGCCTACGCGCGACAGTTCGTCGAACAACTCTCCAAACCGGATATCGATTCGCTCACCGGCCTGCCGCCGACCGTAGCCATCGAGCAACGCATCACGCGAGGCTCGGCGAAATCAACCGTAGCCACGGTCACCGAAGTGGCTCAATACCTGCGAGTACTTTTCGCCCGAGCTGGTATCCTGCACAGTCCCGTGTCCGGCGAACCTCTCGAAGAAATGACCGAAGACGCGGTCGTCCGACTCGTCGTTCAGAAAATAAAAAGCCTCAAAAAAGGCTCGGTCCTGCTTGGCAGTCCGCTCGTGCGGGCCCGCAAAGGTCACCATCGCCCGCTCGCTGAATGGGCTGAATCCAAAGGGCTACGTCAATTACGCTGCGATGGAAAATTAACGCCGATTGAGGGCTTTGACGGCCTTGATCGCTACGGCGAGCATGATGTCGATGCGATTGTCGGAGAACTTAAATTCGACGGCACCATCCTTCTGCCCGATGAAACCGAAGAAGTCGGTGAAAAATCTTTGCGGACGCTTGTACGGCAAGCCCTGCAATTCGGCAAAGGCGCCTGCGTGTTGCTCAATGCTCACGGCGAACAAGTTGCGTTCTTCTCCACCTCGCGCAGCGACCCGGCGACCGGCGAATCCTACCCCGCTGTCGACCCCAAGCACTTATCCTGGAATTCGCCTCGTGGTTGGTGCCCGGATTGCCGCGGACATGGATTGGAAGTCGAGAAGTTTTCCGCCGACGAGGAGGAATCGCTGAATGAGAATGCGATCGCGGATCGCGTCGGCGAAGCGGCCTGCCCGACCTGTCATGGCGAGCGCCTGGGGCCCATCGGGCGTTCCGTTAAGCTGACCGGCGCGAAGGGCCGAAGCTTGTCCTTGCCCGGGCTGCTAAGACTTCAACCCGACGAATCCCTCAATTTTCTCTCCACGCTCAAATTAGGCGTGCGGGAAAAAGCCATCGTTGACGCCCTTCTGCCGGAAATCGCCGCCCGTCTCCGCTTCCTTGATTCCGTCGGTCTGGGCTACCTCGCTCTCGATCGCGGAGCCGACACGCTTTCGGGCGGTGAAGCGCAGCGTATCCGTCTGGCCGCCCAACTTGGCTCCACCCTCTCGGGCGCGCTTTACGTTCTTGATGAACCTAGCATCGGCCTGCACCCGCGCGACAACGATCGCCTAATCGAATCCCTCCAAGGGCTTCGCGACCGCGGTAACACTGTCTTGGTCGTCGAGCACGATGAAGATACCATGCGCGCGGCCGATCTCGTGATCGACATGGGACCAGGAGCGGGCCTGCACGGCGGCGAAATCGTCGCCCAAGGAACCGCCAAGGCCTTGGAGAAACTTCCGGATTCGGTCACGGGTCGCTTTCTCCGCGAAGCCATTCCGCATCCGCTGCTGGGCGCACGCCGTCCGATCTCGGGTAAAGGCGCACCCGCAGAATGGATCAAACTCAAGCACGCCGCCTTACGTAATCTCAAAAACTTCGATGTCGAAATCCCCATCGGACGGCTCACCGTCGTATGCGGTGTTTCTGGCGCAGGCAAAAGCACTTTGGTCACCGACCTACTGGCGCCGGCGATCCGCCTGGCGGTCTCCAAGAAAAAGGAGAGCATCACCGGCAAGGAAGCCCTCGCGACGGTATCCCACCAAGGAAAGCCTGCTTTCCAAAACCTCACCGGCCTCAAAGGCTTCCGCCAACTTGTCGTCGTCGACCAAGAGCCGATCGGTAAGACCCCGCGCTCGACTCCTGCGACTTATATTGGGGCTTGGGATTTGATCCGTGATCGCATGGCTTCTCTGCCCGAATCAGCCATCCGCGGCCATGGCGCCGGTTTCTTTTCTTTCAACACCTCGGGCGGTCGCTGCGAGGCTTGCTCCGGCGCGGGTCGTATCAAACTGGAGATGAGTTTCCTGCCTGACACCTACGTCGTCTGTGATGAGTGTGCCGGAAGCCGTTACGGGGTCGCCGCCAAGGCGATCCGCTGGAACGGAAAATCTGCCGCGGACTTACTGCTATTGACCTTTGAAGAAGCGGCTGAATTTCTTTCCTTTGATGCTAAGCTGCGCGACCTTTGTGGATTGATGGTCAAGACGGGCTTAGGCTATCTCACGCTCGGCCAAAGCAGCCCGACGCTTTCGGGTGGCGAAGCTCAACGCCTCAAGCTTGTCAGTGAACTGGCCCTCGGGTTGCCGACTTTCCGCGAACGTTCCCGCGGGCAGATTCGGCCCAATCTTTATATCTTGGAAGAGCCGACCATCGGCCTGCACCAATCCGACTGCCGACGCTTGATCGAGCTCCTGCACGCCCTCGTGGCGCTCGGCCACACCGTGGTCGTCATCGAACACCATCCGGACGTGATTGCCGAAGCGGATTGGGTCATCGAAATCGGCCCAGAAGGCGGCAATGGCGGTGGACAACTCGTGCACGCGGGCGACCCGGAATCCCTGGCGGCCAACCGTCATTCGCCAACCGCTCCCGCCCTCGCGCTTGCTTTGTCGCGCGGCAAAGCGACCCCGACTAAAGCCAAATAAAGCACCAAGCGTCCCGGAGCCGAATGTTCTTTTTGACGAATCTCCCGCCACCGGTATCTTCCAAGCCTCACGGCTTGCCGCCCTGCGTTAACCCCCGATTATTATTAAAGATACCATGAGTGCTTCGCGTATCCTTTTAGGGGTTAACATCGACCATGCTGCGACGTTACGCCAAGCCCGCTACCGCGGTCTGCACGCTTCGCCGCAGGCTGAGCCCAACCCGGTCGAATTTACCCGCGAAGCCCTCGCCGGCGGCGCGGATGGCATCACGGTACACCTTCGCGAAGATCGTCGCCATATCCAAGACGAAGACGTCTTGGCCATCGCCCGCTTACCCGGCGTTCGCCTCAACCTGGAAATGGCCTGCACCCCCGCGATGATTGATTTCGCGCGTCGGCTGCGCCCCGCCGCCGTCTGTCTCGTACCCGAATCACGGGAAGAAGTGACGACCGAAGGCGGACTTGAAGTGGCCGGGCAACTCGCCCGCGTCACCGAGACCGTTCGGGCTTTAGCTTCCGCAAATATCGAGGTATCCCTTTTCATCGGACCTGATGCTCCGCAGATTGAAGCGGCTAAAGCGACCGGCGCACCGGTCGTCGAACTTCACACGGGCGCTTTTGCCCATGCCTGGAAAACTCCGGCGGCGGCGCGCGAACTCGAGCGGCTGCGCCAAGGTTGCGAGTTGGCCCAAAGCCTCGGGTTGATGGTGAATGCCGGCCATGGCATTAATTATGATAATATCGGGGCCATCCTCACCTTGCCCCATTTGCATGAATTAAATATTGGCCACTCCATCGTCTCCCGGGCGCTCTTCACCGGCATCCGCAGCGCTGTCGCCGAAATGCAGGCTCATTTACGACGCCCATGAAACTCGAAGGCGGCAATGTGATCGGCGTCGGGGTCGACCTGACCGAAGTCGCGCGCATCCGCGCCGCCCATCAAAGACACGGCGCACATTTCTTGGATAAGATCTTTACGGCCTCCGAACAGAAAATCTGCCTCGCCAAAGCCGACCCCTATCCTTCTTTCGCCGCGCGCTTCGCCGCCAAGGAAGCCGTGAGCAAAGCTTTTGGTACAGGTATCGGGGCGGAATTTTCGCTCACCAGCGTGGCCATCCTCGGCGGCCCCGAAGGCGAACCGATAGTCGAACTCGATGCCAAAGCCCAAGCCTTACTCGTCAAGCGTGGTGCCGTGAAGGTTTTGGTTTCGTTGACGCACACCGACACCTTGGCCCAAGCTTTCGCGGTCTTGGTCAGCTGACGAGGAAGCGGTTGAATTAGCCGTCGTCTGGCATGGATGCGCGGCTGATATTCTAAGGAGAAAACAGGGGGAAGAGGCGGTGAGAACTACCGACCTTCTTACTGAGTTATCCTCGGCCTTGCTGAGTTTACCGGACTCCTGCTCGCTGGTGAAGTGGTATCCATCCCCCATCAACCCCTCGCCCAACGCCTCTTGCTCAATGGCTTGGCCGGGGTGGGCCCGGTCACCGTCCGGCGGCTGCTCGAGGCTTTTGGCAACGACCTCTCCTTGGCTCTCGCGGCGCCCTGCGAGCGGCTGCAACGCATCAAGGGCATCACTAAGATCGCCGCTGATGCCATCGCGCGCCGCGCGTTTGATTGGGAGAAAGAATTATCGGAAACGGAACGCTTGGGCTTCCGGTTGCTGACCGAAGAGTCGCCAGCGTGGCCAGCCTCGTTGGCCCAGCTCTGGGATCCGCCTCTGGTGCTTTACGCCGAAGGCGCCCAGGTGCCTGACGCCCGCTCGGTCTCGATCATCGGTTCGCGACATTGCACACCCTATGGAGCTTCGTTAGCTCGCTCCTTGGGGCGCGACCTCGCCAAAGAAGGTTGGTGGATTGTGAGCGGACTTGCGCGCGGGATCGATACGGCCGCCCACGAGGGCGCGTTGGATGCGGCCGGAAAAACGGTAGCGGTCTTAGGGCATGGTCTCGATTTAACCTATCCACCCGAAGCCCTGAAAATCCGACGACGTATCGTCGAACACGGATGCATCCTTTCGGAATTTCCCTTAGGCCGCCCGGCCGATCGCCAAAGCTTTCCGCAACGGAACCGCATCGTGGCCGCGCTGGCCCGTACCATCATCGTCGTCGAAACCGACATCGACGGCGGCAGCATGATCACCGCTCGTTTCGCTGGTGATCTGGGTAAGACAATCTGTGCGCTCCCCGGCCGGGCGGACAGTCCGGCGAGTCGTGGCTGCCACGCCTTGATTCGCGATGGTGCTACTTTGGTTTCGGGTGTGGATGAGATCCTCCAAGAGTTAGGCGAGTCGCGCGGATGCCCGGCGCTGCCGCTGGCGACCGAGGCGCCGGAGCACGTACGGTGGTTACGGCATTTCGCTGGCGGGACCGCCCATGATGCCGAATCGCTCGCCACCACCGCCCACTGCGCCATCGCCGAAGCCGCCGTGATGCTGACGCTCTTGGAAATCCGCGGGATCTTGACTAGGCGCCCCGATGGTCGGCACGAACGAATTTAGGTTACCGGTGAGGGTGGTTACCTTCGTTGGCCGGCATCGACGTCTGTAATTCGTCGCCCATCACCCAATCGATAATCGCCTTCGGTTTAGCAAAAAAATCGCGCAACCATGAACGCCAAACCCTGACCCCGGAGCCGAAACCCGCCGGGTAGGCCGAAGCGTTTAGTCCCGCGCGATCAGCAAGCCAAAGGGCCCGCACGCAATGCCAGTCCTGCGAAATAAAAACAATATGCTCTTGGGGATAATAAGCTTTCGCCCGGACCACCGAATCCAAAGTGCGCCAGCCATAAGGATCTTCGATTAAGGGACACTTCACACCGGCGGCTTCCAATTGCTGAGCCATGGAAAGCGATTGCTCCATCAACCCCGAACAGACCACGGCTTTGACTTTCGCCTGACGACAGAGCTCGATCGTCGCATCGATGCGCGGCTGATAGGTCCCCGTGGGCTCCCGTGATTCAGGCATGTATTGATTGGTGCCCAAAAGAATAACGATGGAGTCCGCCGGGACTTGGCTGGCATCGGTGGTGAGGCGGCCCCATCCCGCCGACCAGACCCACACGTTCGTTAGCACAAAGAACGCCGCGATGCCCCCGAGAGTCCACCGGAGCGCTGTTTTGAAGATTCGAAGCATTCCGTGAGCATTAGCGTGGTCAAATGAATGGCAAGGGGCTGATTATAGGTCAATTTGTCTAAAATTAAGCATACTTCGTTTGTGTTAAGAGTGATATCGTTCAAATTGGTATTGCCCAGCCCTCTGGCACGAAATCTGCCTACTTTTACTCATATGAGCCAAAATCCATCCGCAACTTCCGCTAAGATCATCGTCATCGATGATGATAAGGACCTGCGCTACTCGCTTCGTCGGGCTCTCTCGGGCTTGGGTCACACCGTCCTCGAGGCCGATAGCGGCGAAAGCGGCGTGAGCCTCGCCAAGCGTGAACAGCCCGACGTTATTCTGCTCGATAACCGCATGGGCGGTATGACCGGCATCGAAACTTTGCAAATGCTCCGCGGCGCCCAACCCCAGGCGATGGTGATCCTGATGACGGCTTTCGGCACGACTCAGACCGCCATCGAGGCCATGAAATTTGGTGCCTACGATTACGTCATGAAGCCGTTCGATCAGGCTAAACTGATCAACCTCGTGGACAAAGCCCTGTCGGCTCGGCGCGATTTGGCCAATGCCGGCAAGTCCGTAAAATCGCTCGTCAACCCAGCCGACTATAAAGAAGGCATCGTGGGAAGTTCTGAACCGATGCAGGAAGTTTTGAAGGCGATCGGTCAAGTCGCCGCGAGCGATGCGACCGTGCTCATCACGGGTGAAAGCGGCACGGGTAAAGAACTCGTGGCTCGCTGCATCCATCAGCACTCACTGCGCTCGAAGGGTCCCTTCGTCGCCGTCAATTGCGCGGCGATTCCGGAGAACCTAATCGAATCCGAACTCTTCGGACACGAGAAGGGCTCGTTTACGGGCGCGACGAACATGAAGCCCGGAAAATTCGAGCTATGCGACGGCGGCACGATTTTCCTCGATGAAATCGGCGACATGTCACTGCCCACGCAGACCAAAGTCTTGCGCGCGATCCAAGAAGGTGAAATCCAGCGCGTCGGCGGCACCGTGACGTTGAAAGTAAGCGTGCGCCTCGTGGCCGCGACTAACAAAGACCTCGAGGCCATGGTGGCGCTGCGTCAGTTCCGCGAAGATCTTTATTATCGCTTGAATGTTTTCCGCATCCGGCTACCCGCCCTGCGCAACCGCAAGGGCGACGTGCCTTTGCTCGTCGACTTCATGCTCCAGCGCCAAGCGGCCGGGAAAAAGACCCACCCTAAACGCCTCTCCAGCGAAGCGCTCGTAGCTCTCCTCGCTTACGATTGGCCAGGCAATGTCCGCGAACTCGAGAATGTGATCCAGCGCGCCAACGTCTTGGCCAAAGGAGAAACCATTCTCCCGAAAGACCTCCCGCAAGATGTGCTCACACCTCGCAAAGCCACCGTCGTAGCCGCGGCCCCCGAAGCAGCCCGACCCGCCGCCGATCCGACGATTGCCGCCATTTCTCCGGCACATCTTCTCCCCGCCTATGACGCGATCTATCGGCAGTGCCGGGTCGGCGACGCCAAGGGTATCCTGAATGTAATCGAGTTGGAAATGATTCGCCGGGCCATGGAAGAAACGCGCGGCAACCAACTACGTTCGGCCATGATTTTGGGCATCAATCGCTCGACTCTTAAAAAGCGGCTGCTTGAGATGCGCGAGGCCGGCATCAAAGTTTTCACTTAACCTTTGCCTTGGCCTAGCGGGGAAGTTGGATGAAGGGGTATGACCACCCCCTCATCCCTCCGCCTCGCCTTGTTGGCCGCTGGAAGCTTGCTTCTGGCCACCGCCTCGGGCCTTGCAGGCGAAACCATCAACCTCTTCGACGGCAAATCCCTCGCTGGCTGGAAGGCCACCAAGACTGCACCCGAAGGTACTTATAAATTCGTCGACGGGATTTTGGAAGTTCGCGGCGGTAGTGCCGACCACCTGTTCTACGTTGGCCCCGATGGTAAGGCGACCTTCACGAACTTCGACTTCAAGGGTAAGGTAAAAACCTACCCTGGGGCCAACTCTGGCATCTACTTCCACACCACCTACCAAGAAGAAAAATGGCCGAAGCTCGGCTTCGAGTGCCAGGTCAACGCCAGCCATAAAGACATCAAGCGCACCGGCGGCCTTTATGCCGTGCAAGACGTCCTCAATACGCCCGCCGCCCCAGATAACGTTTGGTTCGAATACCACATCCGCGTCGAAGGAAAACATGTCCAAATCTGGATCGACGGAAAGCAGACCGTGAATTTCACCCAGCCCGAAAATTGGGTTCCACCCAAGGGCATGGATGGTCGTAGAATTGGCTCCGGTACCTTCGCGCTGCAGGCCCACGATCCGACGTGCAAAGTCGACTACAAGGACTTCGTTGTCGAGCGTCTGCCTTGAACCGTTACTAAGCTAAGGCGCCCTTAAGCGCTGCAATCAGGCGGGCCCTTACGGGTTCCGCCTTTTTTGTGAGCCGTCGCTGTTCGCTCTCGTAAGCGGAACGGCCCTCCGGCGTCTCGATGCATATCGGCTCCAAGCCTACCGCCGAAAAATCGTAAGGGCTCGCCCGCATATCCACCGCGCGGGCATCACGCGCGAGCTCGAAGCTGTCGGCCGCCAACTCCGAACTTACCCAAGGCTGCGCCTTCATCGTCCACTTATAAAGATCCATGGTGACATGCACGCATCCCGGCTGTTCGTTCTGCACGCGTTGCTCCAGCGTCGGCGTCAGACGATTCAACGGCCGCGCACCCGGCGTAAAGAAACGGAAGGCATCATAATGTGTGCAGCGGATGGCGGAAGCGCGCACCACGGCATCCGTCCCCTCGGCGCCCAGTCGCAGGGGCCAATCTCCGTGGCGCCGGTCGGCGGCTTGATTGAAAACCATCGCCCATTCGTGCAACCCGAAGCAGCCCAAGAAAGCTGGGCGTAAGGCGATCGCCTGGCTTAATTCCAGGGTGAAATTCAATCGGTGCCTTTCGGCATCGGTCGGCCGGACCACGTGCACCGTGCCATCCGCCGAAAGCTCGAAACGATGACCATCCACCAGTTCGGCGGCATCTTCCAGCCCGACGCCTGCTCCGGGCGACCAACGTTGCAAGGCGGAGAAACGGAACGGGTAGTAGGTGAATAAAAAATCTTCCACCGGCTCCTTGATACCCAAGGCCGCCCTTTGCCGACGGGCCTCGATCAACGTCGCCGTGTGCGCCTCATGCGCTGCGCGTCGAGCACGCCAATCGCTCGCCGAGAGGATCAGGCCGGCGGAATGTTCCGTGAGCTCGCTCACTCGAAGCGACGGTGGAAAGTGGCGACCTTGATATATTTCTCCGCCCAACCTGGTAGCGACGCCAGTTCTGCGTCAGTCAAAGGCCGGATAATTTTGGCCGGAGCCCCCATGACCATAGTCCCCGGAGGGATGATGGTTCCTTTGGTCACCAAGGCATGGGCGCCGATGATCGAACGCGCTCCGACGACCGCCCCATCAAGCACCGTCGCATGCATGCCGATTAAGCATTCATCACCGATGGTGCAGGCATGAATCATCGCCAGATGCCCGACCGTTACGCGGGCGCCGATTTTCGCCGGCAAGCCGTCGGCGACGTGCACCACGGCTCCATCCTGAATGTTAGTACCCTCTCCGATTTCAATGGGAGCCACGTCGCCACGCAAAACCGCACAAGGCCAGACGCTGGCCCGCGGACCGATAAGCACATTCCCGATGACCACCGCCCGAGCGTGGACAAAGGCCGTGGCATGGACGGTGGGGCCTCGGGCCAGGTTGCGGGTGATTTCCCGTTCGAGCTCTTCGTCAGGGGTGCCAGCGGGGCCATTAGGGTGAAATGGGTTCACCCGCCCACGATGGGAGCGGGGGCGACCGCAGGAAAGAACGAACCTATCCCAATTGCGTCCTTATACTCAAAATCGGGACGACTTAGCCCTTTTTAAAGGAGTTTATGGCCTGGTGAACCACCCCTGCGGCCATCCGGCTTCGCTCCAGACCGCCTCATTTACCCGTGACCCCTAAATTCCCCTTGCCAACCCCTCATCTGTCCGTTTGCTCCGACCTTCCGACAGCCATGAAGGCCACATTTAT
Source organism: uncultured Opitutia bacterium (assembly GCA_903850885.1). Lineage (GTDB taxonomy): Bacteria > Verrucomicrobiota > Verrucomicrobiia > Opitutales > UBA953 > UBA953. The sequence continues at coordinate 18,581 of CAINMU010000095.1, forward strand.
CACCTCCGGTCGCCAATTCACCGTCAAGCAAGGCGACATCCTCATCGTTAACCAGTACCCTGGTAAAAACGAAGGCGACGTCCTCACGTTTGACCAAGTCCTCCTCGTTGGAGAAGGCGTCGACGCCAAGATCGGCACCCCCACCGTCCCAGGCGCCAAGGTGACCGCTACCATTCTTGAAAACAAGCGCGGTGAGAAGATTCGTATCTTCAAGCACCGTCGCCGTAAGGGTTACTACCGTCGTCGCGGCCACCGCCAAGAGCTCTCGGTCATCAAGGTAGACTCTATTTCCGCTTAACCCCTTAAATCAGAAACTACCATGGCAACAAAGAAAGGTGGAGGAACTTCAAGCAACGGACGCGATTCTCGCTCCAAGCGTCTCGGGGTTAAACTTTACAGCGGCGAATTCGCCACCGCTGGTTCGATCATCATCCGTCAACGCGGCACGCGCATGAACGCCGGTCGTAACGTCGGCATGGGTCGCGACCACACCCTTTTCGCCAAGGCCGATGGTCTGGTGAAGTGGGATGCTGAGCACCGCAAAGTCGAGATCGTTCCTACGGTCTCCACCTCCTGCTCCCTCTCGTAAGCCGAGAGTAAAGCGCCTTCAAGAAGCCGACCACCAAGTCGGCTTCTTTGTTTCGCGGACGTACGATTAGACGATATCACCCCACCCCGGAAAGAGCTTCCGGGCTGCATGACGGACGCTCGTCAGGAGTCTAACCGGCCTGACGGCGATGGATGTTTTCCAGGGCTGACTGGAAAATCGATCGGGTCGAATCAGCATACACCGGATCGTGCACGACGTAGTCGCACACGCACTCAAGTGCCCGGCGATGAACTCCACGCACGCGGCGAAGCGTGCTCAACTCGATGACGAGCATTTGGAGTTTCTCTAAGGACATGAGCGTGGTATCTGCCTCGGCTTCCTCACGGAAACCGTATTCTGGATCTTCATCCATCTCCCGATTAGAGGTGATGTATTGAGTTTGGTGCATTTGGGGTGCGACTCTAAGGGTAGCGCTGCTCCGCCCCCCGCAAAGCCAGCGGTTGTTAAGATTGGCCTGCCACCCTGTGTCAGTCGAGTGACAGCCTAGGCGTCGACCCCAGCCTGCGCCGCCCGGCGAAACTTCCAGGTCATCGCGAGCGCGACGAGGATCAACCCGCTGGCGAGTGAAATCCAGATACCCACCGCACCCAAACCCCAGACCCCGACAGGCAAGCCGAACAACCGGAACCCAAACGGAAACGCCAAAGCCAAGGCCAGGGGTAGGCAGAAAAGCCAGTAGACCGTAAAGACGCTCCAGGACGCCCATGCCGCGCAATTCACCGAGCGCAGAAGGTAAGCAGCGACGACTTGAACGCCATCAAAGGGCGCCCAGACGGCGGCAAAGATCAGGAGCGTCGAAGCCAGCAGGGCGGTCTCGGTGCCAGCCACGCCATACGTCTGCATTAATAGGGGTCGCAGCAATACCAAGCCGAGCCCGTAGGCCAGCATGATGAGCCCGCCCAAGATGAGTGCGCCAAGACCGACCGCCTGGACCTTACGCGGATCTTTGGCGCCATACGCTTCGCCGACGCGAATCCCGGCGGCGATGCCGAGGCCGAGCGGCAGCATGAACGCGGCCGAAGCGGTGCTGATGGCGACCTGATGGGCGGCCTGGGCCGTGGCGTTGATCCACCCGGCCATGACGGGGACAATCGCAAAGATGCCGACTTCGCTCAAGCTGTGCAGCCCCGCGGGCCAGCCGGTCTTCATGAGGCGCTGGAACACAGCCATCTGCAGGCCGTCCGCCCAGCGCACTTCGCCTCGGCCTGGTGTGAACCACAGGCCAATCAGCATTACTAAACGCGCGACAAGCGTGGCCCAACCGGCGCCCGCCAAACCCATCGGCGCGAAGCCCCAATGGCCGAACATCCAGAGCCAATTGAAAAAGATATTGGCCAGAATGCCGGCGCTCAGCCACGCGAGCGAAATCCAAGGCTGACGTTGCGAGTCGCGATGCCCACGCAGTGCATGGAACATGAGCCCGGGCACCATCGCCCACGACATGAGGATAAAAAACTCCTGCGCTTCAGCGGAAACGGCGGGCGATGAGCCCAGCAGCGGGATGAACCGAGCGGCACCGTGCGAGAGGATTGCCGCAACGACGCTGATGACGACGGCCAGCACCATGCCGTGCCGTAAAATCGCCGGCGAAGACTCCTCGACCCCAGCCCCATTGTCCTGCGACTGATACACGGCAATCGCGCCGACGACGCCGATGCCAAAGACATAAGGGATATAATTAAGATTCGATGCCAACGCCGAAGCCGCCAGCGCAGTCTCGCCGAGGTGGCCAGCCATCGCGACATCCACGACGAACATCAGCCCGTAGCCGAGCATCCCGAGCATAATCGGAATCGCCAGCTTGAGCGTGGGGCCGATTTCAGAACGGATGGTGGACGGCGTTTCCAAGCCCCCAGAAGGAAAGGTTTAGCCCGCTGAAGCGAGTCAGTTCTTCGGCAGGCGGTTTAGCGTGTAATACGCGTCCGCATGATCCAAAGATTCTCCGGACACCGAACGAATGCCGTCAGCGTGCAACTCGTGGATGTAAAGCTCGCGGAGGCCATCGACCTTGAGGCGCACGCTGAGCCCGTCCGCGGCGACCTTGGCGGAGACGATACCGTTCGGGGCCGACTGGATCTCGTCGCTGCCGTACGCGCTCGAATAAAAGAGCGTGTAGTTGGTCATGCGGTACGAGGCGATGTCCCCGGCGCGGGCGACATCGACGGGCTTGGTAAAGGTGAGTTCGAAGCCGTCGGGCTTGGCCTTCATCTCCTTGATGGCGAAGGGCACGGTGCCGTTGTAACGTAACCGTTGCAGGCCGTAGGCCTTGGTGCCGAGCGAAGACCAACCGCGACTGGTCATACCGACCATAAGCGACCCATCCGGGGCAAAACTGAGACGCACGATGCCGGAGGCGAAGCCACCGACGAACGGGAAGCAGGCACCCTGGTACTCGCCCTCGACCTTCTCCAGGAAGACACGGCTGATTTTGGCGTCGGTGAACTCGGCGACGAACATCTGCCCGTCAAACGGCCCGAACTTGCCGCCCGCATCGCAGGTCGCGAGGTCGGTGCCGCTCCGGCCCACTTTGTTATAAGGCATCCAGACCGCGGGCGGACGCATCTCGGGCAGAGCCTTGAGCGCCTCAGGGTATGGACGCTTCTCGGGAATCTTGGCCGAGAGCTTGAGCGGCGACTCGGGAAGGTTCTCGGAAGCAATGCCTTCGGGATTCAAGAAGAACGCACCTTTGCGCAGATGATAGATCGGGGTGGTCGGAATCCAAGTACCCTGCTGGTCGACGCAGAACATGTCACCGGCGAGGTTCGTGCCGAGTCCACAAGGTGAACGCATACCGGCCACCATGGGGACGAACTTACCGTCTTGGCCAAGAATACCGCCCCAGCCGCGCCACGGTGCTTTGTTGTCGGCGTGATCGCCCATGTCGACGTTGAGCGTGACCCAGAGCTGTCCCAAGCCGTCGCGCTTGGGTCCGTAAGCATAACCGTGATAGGCGCCGGAGACGTTCCAGCCCGCGCCCGCGGTGAGGTATTCATCGGCGATGCCATCGCCGTCGGTATCGCGCAGACGCGTGGTCTCGGTACGCTGGGTGACGAGCAGGTCCTTGCCGTCGCGCAGGATGCCAAGCGGTTCATGCAGGCCAGAAGCGAAGAGCTTGTAGCTAACCTTGTCCGGCTTCGGATCGAGGACGCCGTCCAAAATCCAGACTTCTCCCTTACGGATGGTAAGCGCGAGTTTTCCGTCGGCGGTCCAGTCCATACCGCTGACCTCGAGTGCAAGACCATCGCCAGGCTTCCAATCTTTAGAGCGCGTATCGAGGACGGTACTCGCGGTCAGGATATCGGCGATGTCATAGGACGCCGCGGAAAGCGAGGCGGCGGCAAAGAAAACTGCAAATAGGGTTTTCATTTCCAGAGATAGGTGAAAACGCGGCGGCCTTGGGCGGAGGATTCCTTCATATCGACTGCCATCCCCGCGGGATGCGTGATCGTCGGGGCAAAGTCCGGCGTGGGCACCCAAGTGACGGTGCGGCGAAGACCGTGCTCGATACCTTCGTAAGTCTCCTCGACCTTTACGCCGCGCTGTTCGTTGAGGAACGTCGGGTTACCCTTGGCATCGAGGCGGTAGCCGAGGAAATGGCCGACTGGCTTAGGCCAGGCGACGACTTGCGTGCCGATGGGCTTCTCAAAAGTCGGGAAGCGCGAGTACCAAGTCAGGTAGGCGTCGAAGAAGCGCCCCTTCCACGCGAGGCCAGGGCCGCCCTTGTCCCCGTCATAGGCGAGATGCACACCGGTCGGGAAGCCGACGAGGATCGCACGCACGCCCACGCCGTCGGTGAACGCGCGCTGTACGACGGGCCGGTCTTTCGGAATAATCTCGAACTCTCCATTTCGATTTTGTGGAAACCCTTCGGGCTCGCCATTGGCGCTTTCGACGAACTTGAAGATCGAGGCGATCTGTTTGTCAGTATCGCCACCAAGGATGGCCGGATTGAAGGACTTCCCAGCCGGCCAGAACGACGGCATCAGCGTGCCGGCACGATAGGCCGCAGGATTGATGAGGTACTCACGAAGCCAGCCTTCCTGGAGACGAGCGGCGATATTGCTGAGGTCAGGCCCCTGAATACCGAGCGAAGGACGATCGCCCCAACGGTGACAGGTGATGCAACCCGCCCCGCCTTGCGTGCCCATGAGCTTACGGCCGGCGGTGTCGTCGCCGCCTTCAAACTTGAGCGCAACACGCGCATCGGCAACGCCGAGCAGCTTGCCGAGCTCAGCAGTGGCCGCACCATACTGCGGCATCTTGGTCTTTAGGTACGGCCGCACGCGATTTTCACCCAGTAAAACTTTGCTGAGCCATTCCGGACGCAGTTTACCACCAACGCCGGTAAGCGGAGGAGGATAACGGCCAGTATCGCCAAGATTATGATCGCCCTGGAAGTAAGGCTTACGCGCGGTATCAGGGCCACCCTGGCCATCACGTTCATGACAAGCGACGCAGTTGAGCGCCTGCAAGGTGAGGTCGGCGGCGAGTTTGGGTGAAGCCGTTTCATCCTTCTTCGCGAGGAAGAGTTTTAGCGCAGCACACTGCGCCTCGGACAGCGCATAGCGCGGGCCCTTGGCGTGATCGGCGTCCAGGCAGCCGCCTTCGGTCTTCTTCAAGGCAACAGGCGCGGCGGCGGCATCCTTGGGTAGGTCGTGGCAAGCGGCGCAGCGGGCGGAGATGACGGCCTTACGACCCGCGATGGCGAGCGCCTTATCCGCGACGACACCGTCGATTGGGTTATCCAGACGTCCGTCGCTGCCCTGGAATTCGAGAAGGTAACCGGCGATGTCGATGGCGTCCTGCCGATCCATCACGGTCTTTGGCATGCGCCCATCGGTGCGTACCTTCAGCGGATCGAGGATGAACGTGCCGAGGCTCTCGAGGCTATACTTCGCCTTCAGGTCGCCAAAGCCCACGCTGCGGTGCGTAAACTCGGAGGACTTGGGTAAACCTTCGGGCGGGACGAAATCCTTACCGGGAGCGTGACAGGCGACGCAACCCAGGGTGTTGAACAGCTCGCCGCCGCGAGCGCCGTTCACGTGCAGGATTTTCGCCGGACCCTTAGCGGCGGTCTTCGGCTTCAGTGAAGCGAGATAGTGCTCAATCGCGACGAGGGTCTTATCGTCGGCCTTGGCCAACACCTGCGGCATCACCGTGCCAGGATGGACCGATGCGGGATTGGCAATGAACTTGCGCAGCCATTCCGAACGGACGCGCTGAGTGACCGTCGCGAGCGCGGGCCCGCGCAACGCCGGCAGACCGGTCTCGCCACCGTGGCAATTCACGCACCCGAGTTCGTTATAAAGCAGACGGCCACCTTCGGCCGTCGGCGTCGACGCGTGGAAGCGCTCGAAGCCGGTGACGAGGGGTTCGGCATACAGCGTCATGGCGCCCAGCACCAGTGCGAGGCGCACCATCATGCCGTCTCGAGGATACACTTATCTAGATAGGCACGCGACTTGTTCACGGCCGCGGTGATTTCGCCAACGGTCGGCAAGATCGGGATACCGCGTGGGGTCGGGTGCATGAAGATCTCGGCCACGCCCTTGAAGCGGACATCACGGAGGGCCTTGACGACGAGACGGTAGTCGAGGCCGCCGCCATAACCCGGCAACTGCTGCAGCTCGATCTCCTTACTGGCCTGCTTGAAGATGCCTTCGGAATGCTCCTGGAAATAAATGAACGGGAGATTCTTCCCACCGGCGTAGCGGATGAGATCAGAAATTTGATCGTGCCACTCGTGCAGATGGTGCGGCGCAAAAGCGAGACCGAGATTCGGCGAGGTGTTCAGGTCTGCGAAAGCCTTGATGGAATCGGGATGGTGCAGCGCCTGGTTGACGTGATTCTCGACGGCGATGGTGACGCCGAGTTCCGCGGCCTTGGCGACGTGCGGCTTCATGTCCTCGAGGAATTTCTTGATCGCAACCTTCGCTTCGGCACCTTGCGGATTCTTCGGCCCGACGCAGCCGCAAATGACAAGACTTCCGCCGTGCTTCTTCACCCAAGCCATCTCCTCTTGGAGTTTGAACGGGCCGAGCGGGTAACGCGTGCTGGAGCCGACGCGCACGCCGTGCTTCTTCAGTAAGACTGCGAAAGCTTCTTCGCCGAGAGCCGTAGCCTGTTCGCGCTGGTCAGCGTGTACCTTACACCAGATATCGAGCGACTCGGCGCCGACCTTGGCCACCTCGGGCAGGATGACGTCGAGCGGCATCGTGCCATAAAGGGCCGACGACAGCGTGTATCGGATCTTGAACTCGTCCTTGGTCTGAGCCCGAGCCGATAACGCCGCGAACACGGCGGCGGCAGGGACGGTACGCAGGAAGTCGCGACGGGAAAGCATCGGAATTATTTTTGGTCGCGTTGCGCTTCGAGCATCTTGATCCAAGGCCCAACGAAGGAACCGTGGTCATGGAAGGTACGGCCGCTGACCATGTTGCCGTCGATGACGACCGGGGCGTTAACGAAGATGCCGCCGCAGACTTCGAGGTCGAACTTGCACTTGGGCACGGTGGCCATGTGCAGGCCCTTCACGATGCCGGCGCGGGCAACAATCTCGACGCCATGGCAAACGCTCATCATCGGCTTCTTGTGTTCCCAGAACCAGCGGGTCGCCGCGAGGAGGGCTTCATCTTCACGAAGATACTCGGGGCCGCGGCCACCACTGAAGAAGATGCCGGCGTATTCCTCGGGCTTGATGTCCTTGAAAGCGATATCGCAGTTGATCGTGTAACCTTCCCATTCCTTGGTAATCGTCCAACCTGGCTTCACCTCATGGAGCACGGTCTGATAAACGCGCTTATCGATGGAAGCGAAGACCGGCTGGAAGCCGGCTTCTTGCAGGCGGTAGACCGGATACATCGTATCCAGCAGCTCGGTGGCGTCGCCGATGATCACGAGCACCTTCGGCTTGTTGGCGTTCTCGGGCTTGTCGGCGCCCGAAGAGATCGCGGATTGGTTGTGGTTGTCGACGAGAGCGGCGGAAGCCAGAGCGCAAAGTCCGAGCAGGCCGACGGTGAGGAGGCGGAGTTTCATAGGGTTGCGGGGATAGTCCATAAAGAGACCCACCCGTCCATCCACTAGTTCCGTAAAATCTGAACTATTGGTTCAATCCCACCACGTCTTCGGGCTCAGCCCAGGCGAAAACGGTGGCTTTGGAACCCGCTCGCTGACGAGGATTAGCTTCCGCAATCTTAAGCACCACTCCCCGCGGTGTCTGAAAATCATGCAGCGAGATATCGCCTTGAAAGAGCGACCGGGTGATGGCCCCGGCAAAGGCGTTCTCGTCCGGTGCCATGAAATCGATTTTAAGGCATTCGGGCCGGATACAGATCGTGATTTTATCGCCTTCACCCGGTGCGTCATCCGGCGTCGCCAAAGCGCCACGCACTTCGCCGATGACGGTATCGGCGACGAACTCGCCCGCGCCGACGTGTTTCACTTTACCCGCGATAAGATTGGCCGAACCGAGGAACGTCGCCGTCCAGCTATCGATCGGCCGACGGTAAAGATCGATAGGTATGCCAGACTGGACAATCCGCCCCTGCCGCATGATCGCGAGCCGATCGGCCATCGCGAAAGCATCCTTCTGATCATGTAAGACACAAAGGACGGTGAGTCCCGTCGTGCGGACTAATTCGCGGATCGATTCCCGGACTTCGACGCGCGAAGCCGCATCCAAATTACTCAGAGGCTCATCGAGCAAAAGGAGTTTGGGACGCAAGGCGAGCGCCCGCGCCAAGGCGACGCGTTGCTGCTGCCCGCCCGAAAGTTCTTGCGGCCGATGCTTGGCCCAACCCTCTGCGCCCACCGCTCGCAAAGCCTCCAAAGCACGCTGTTGGATTTCCGCCGGCGTTAGGTTCGACCCTTCCAACGCGAAGGCAGCATTCTCTAAAACCGTCAGATGCGGAAAGAGCGCATAGTTTTGATGCACGAAAGCGATGGCACGCTCGGCGGGTGAAAAGAAACCCCACTCTCGACCGTCGTAAGTCAACTTGCCGCCCTGAGGCTCAAGCTGACCGGCCAGCACTTTAAGCAGGGTCGTTTTGCCGCTACCCGAGGGCCCCAGGAGGCAACAAAGCGACCCAGCCTCGATAGACAAATCGACCCCGGCCAAGATTTCGGCGGTTCCTAATAAGCGGCGGAGGGCGGTGATACTGACGGCGGGCACACCCCAACCTAGGTGGAAGACAGCCGATGGCGCAAGGTCGGTCAGCAGGCCGGCCCCGGTGAATGATTTCCACGCCCCTTCGCCTGCTCACGCTTGCCACGGGCAAAGTTTAGGGCAAGGTTTCCTCTCCCATGCGTAACGACGACGAAGACGAGGACGAGAAGACTCCAGCCGCCCCGAAAGAGGCCTCGCCGAGCGCCATGCTCATCCAGAAAAAATTTCTCGAACAACGGAAAATCTTCCTCTGGGGCGGTGTCGATGACGCTTCCGCCAAGGACATCGTGGAAAAACTCCTCTTCCTCGAAAGCGACGCCCCGGGCAAAGAAATCATTTTCTACGTCAGCACCCCGGGTGGCTCCATCACCGCCGGCATGGCCGTCTACGACACCATCCGCCTCATCACCTCGCCCGTCAAAGTGATCGTCACCGGCATGGCGGCCTCGATGGGCTCGATCTTACTCCAAGCCCCCAAGAAGAAAGGCAACCGCCTACTCTTCCCGCACGCGCGGGTCATGATTCACCAGCCGCTCATCATGGGTCGCATCCAAGCCCCCGCCGTGGATATCCACATCCAAGCCCAGGAAATGGAACGCATCCGCTCGGAGCTGAACGAGATCCTCGCCAAGGCTTCGAAACAGAAATTAGAAAAGGTCATCAAAGATACCGACCGCGACTTCTACATGACCGCCGAAGAAGCCATTGAATATGGCCTCGCCGACGGCATCGTGACGGAGCTCTAATCCGACCGCACGCGCATGGGCATCGGCGACCGAGCCTATATGCGAACGCCGCCGGCGGCGCGCGAACCTTTGTCCGCGACGGTCTGGACGCTCGGGGTGCTGTTGGTGTTCTTTATTGCGGAACTCATCCAAGAGTCGGCCGGCGCCCACTTCCTCAAGAGTTTTGAACTCGCCGAAGCCCAGCCCCGTATCTGGCAATGGCTCACGCACACTCTGCTCCATGACGGCTTCTGGCACCTCTTGGGCAACGCCCTCGTGCTCTGGTGGACCGGCGCGATTGTGGAAAATACTTATGGCCGGAAAGTCTTCTTCACCGTCCTGCTCTCCGGCGTCCTCGCCGGCGCGAGTCTCTGGTGGCTCACGGGCCTCGGCGGTGCCCGAGCCGGAAGCAGTCTCATCGGCATCTCCGCCGGCGTTTACGCCCTGATGCTCGTCGCCCTACTCGATAAGCTCGAACATCAGATCACGGTTCTCTTATTTTTCTTCTTACCCGTGACGCTCAAGGTGCGCTGGGTCTTGGCGGTCACAGGCCTGATCACGGCGCTCGGCTGGATCTTTTCCGAACTGCCCTCACGGCACGTCTGGAGCGGCTGGGCTCCGGCATGGTCGGACACCATCGCCCACTCCGCCCACCTCGGCGGGCTGATCTTTGGCTGGTTCGCCTGGCGGCGATTAAATCGGACAAATGAAGGCCCGAGCTACGCTCACCTTCAAATGGAGACTTACGCCCCGTCCCCCGACCTCGAAGCCAAACCGAGGCTGGAATCGCTTTCTTCCCCCAGTAAAGCCCAAGCCCGCGCCCAACTGGACGGCCTTTTAGACAAGATTTCCGCCGGGGGATTCGGCTCGCTCACCCCGGAAGAGAAACGCAAACTCGAAGACCTCAGCGCCCGCCTCCGCTGAACCCCTATTTATGCGCAGACTCTTCACCCTTTTTCTCGCCTGCAGCGCGGCCCTAGCCGCCGCCGCCCCGGAAGCCTTCACGACCAACGAGGCCATGCAGAAGGAAACCCGGGCCACCACGGTGCTCCTCGAGAAGCTCCACATCAGTAAGAAAGATATGTCAGCGGTGGACATGAATAGCGTGCTCAAGACTTACTGCGAGAGCCTCGATCCGGCGAAAATGTATTTCACCGCCGAAGAGGTGGATGAGTTCATCAACCGCTACGGCAAGACGCTGGACCTCTACCTCCAACGGGGCAACCTGACCCCCGCCTTCGAGATCTACGCCCTTTTCAAGAAGAAGGTCGGTGACCGCACCCAGGCCGCTCTCCTTGCCCTCGACAAGCCCATCGACCTGAATGAACCGGGAACCTTCGGCATTGAACGCAAAAAGTCCAATTGGCCTGAAGATCAGGCCGCCGCCGATGCCTTGTGGTCGAAGCGGCTCCGCCTCGACATGCTCTCCGAGCTCTTAGGTGAAGATCGGCAGAATTCTCCGCGCGCCGACAGCACCAAGCCCAAAGCCGCCAAAGAAACCGGTATTCCGGAAATCACGCCCGAAAAGACCGCAGAAGCTGTCGCCCGCCTCAAGAAACGCTACGACAAGACCCGGACCTACCTCAATTTCGACCAATACGAAGTCGAAGAGATTTTCTTGAATTCCTACTCCAGCCAGTACGACCCGCATTCGACGTTCTTCTCCCAGCAGTCTTTGGAAGAATTCGAAATCGCCATGCGCAATTCGCTCTGCGGTATCGGCGCCACGCTCGCCGACGAAGACGGCGTCTGCGTCGTGAAGGACATCTTGCCCGGCGGTCCGCTCGAAATCTCCGGCCAAGTTAAACCCGGCGATAAGATCATCGCCGTCGGCCAAGGCGAAAAAGGCGAGATGGACGATATCGTCGGCATGCGCCTGAATAAGGCGATCTCCCGCATCCGCGGCACCCAAGGCACCATCGTCCGATTGCTCGTCGATATGGCCACCGGCGGCCGCAAGACGGTCGTGCTCAAACGCGACCAGATCAAGTTGGTCGGGCAGATGGCTTCCGCCCGTTGCTTCGATGTCCCCAACGGCGCCACGACCATCACGCTCGGCGTCATCGACCTTCCCGCTTTCTACGGCAAGAATCCCGATGGCACCGGCTCCAGTCCTTCCAAAGACATCGAGCAGCTGATCGGCAAACTCAAGAAGATGGGCATGAAAGCCCTCATCATGGATCTCCGTAAAAATGGCGGCGGCCTGCTCACCGAGGCCGTCGATATTTCCGGACTGTTCATCCCCAAGGGCTCCGTCCTCCAAGTCCGCGACAGCCAAGGCCGCTCCGAAGACTATCGCGACGAAGATGAAAAAGTCGCCTGGAACGGCCCGCTGGTGGTGCTGACTTCCAAACTCTCGGCTTCGGCTTCCGAAATCTTCGCCGGAGCGATGCATGATCACCGCCGCGCGATCATCGTCGGCGACGTGACGACCCACGGCAAAGGCTCCGTCCAGAACATCATCGAGCTGAGCCGCTTTGATAAGAATCTTAAGTCCGCGGTGAAGGTGACGATTCAGAAATGGTATGCGCCCAGCGGCTCCTCCATCCAACTCAAAGGCGTACCGGCCGATATCGTGGTGCCTTCCGTTTTCTCCGTGATGCCGGTGGCCGAATCTGACCTCGATCGCCCTCTGCCCTGGGATTCCGTGACGCCCACGCTCACCAAGCCCGACGAAGGCGACTGGCTTAAGGCCAAGCTCTCCGATGAGCTCATCAACGAACTCAACACTTCCAGTGGCCGTCGCCAAGCGGAGCTTCCCGAATTCCTGACGCTCAACCGCTCCATCGATTGGACGAAGAACCGCCAAGGTCGCAAAGAGGTCTCCCTCTCGCTCGACCAACGCCGCCAAGAGCGCAAAGATGACTTAGAATTCCGTGAGCAGATCCGCAAAGACCTCTCGACCTATGCGCTCAAGGATTTCAAGTCGCGCGACGTGAAGCTCGATGACGCCATCGAACAAGAAAAGAAAGAAGGACCCGAGTGGACCAATAAATCCAAGCGCTCGAACCGGATGCGCGACACGTTGGAAGATGAAGATTGGCCCGAATACGACATCCAGCTCCACGAGGCCGTGCGCATCGCCGCCGACTGGTCCCTCATCCTCGACACCAAAGCCGTCGCGACGGCCCACCCTTCCGCCAAGAAGGTAAAATAATCTTCCCGATAGGGAATGAACTGCCCGCCGCTTGAGGCGGGCTTTTTGTTGGCTTGGCGAGACGCCCGGTGCGCAGCATTTTAAACCCATGGGTCTGCTTGAAAATCCTTACTTCCTCGCTGCGTTGACCCTCGTAGCCGGACTCATCGTCGCTCGCCGTCGCCAGCCCGGTGCCTGCCTGTACGTCCGACGTCATGATGGGGACCTCGGAGCGAGCTCCGTCCAACTCCATACGTTGACCAACCAGCACGGCATGAGTGTGAGCCTGAGCGATTTCGGGGCGACGCTCACTTCCGTCCGCGTCCCCGACGTCCGTGGGGTGATTGGCGAAATCACCCTGGGGCACGACCATCTCCGGGGCTACGTGGAGCAAAATTGTTTTCTCGGCAGTTCCGTCGGCCGCTACGCCAATCGAATCGCCGAAGGTAAGTTCAGCATCGACGGGCAAGCGTTCAGCCTGGCAGCTAATAATAATGGGCAACATCTCCACGGCGGACTCGTCGGATTTGACCGTAAGATTTGGCAGGCCAAAGCGAAACGGACAGACGAGGGCCAGAGCGTAGCGTTCACCTACGTCAGTCCCGCCGGCGAAGAAGGCTACCCCGGCAAGCTTGAGGCGACGATCACCTATACCCTACTCGACGATCGTAACGAGTTGCAGATTCAGTTTTCGGCGAGCACCGATGCGCCGACGATCTGTAACCTCACCAACCACGCCTTTTTCAATCTCGCCGGCGAAGGTACCGCCCTGCGCCACCGCATCCAGATTTTCTCCGAACGCTTTGCGGCGGTAAATCCTTCGCTTATCTCAACAGGCGAACTGCAAAACGTCGAAGGTACGCCGTTTGACTTCCGTTCGCCCCATGCGACCGGCGAACGCATCGGTGCCTCGCATATCCAACTCCAACGCGCCCGCGGCTATGATCATTGCTATGACCTGGGTGCCGGACGCCAACTCAAGCTCGCGGCCCGCGTCAGCGAGCCCAGCTCGGGACGCATCATGGAGTTGCTGACGGACGCGCCGGGATTGCAGTTTTATTCCGGCAACTTCTTGGACGGCACCATTCAAGGACGCTGGCCAAGACCGTTTATGTTTCGCGATGGTTTCTGCCTCGAGCCCGGACTCTTTCCGGACTCCCCGAATCAGCCCGCCTTCCACCGCCTCGGTTATCCGAGCGGTATCCTGCGCCCCGGTGAACAGTACGCGCATAAACTTGTGTTCCGTTTCGGAGTAATGAGGGTGGGGCAGCACCGCGTGCTGCCCTAGTCGCCTTTGCCTCTTAAAGGTAGGGCTGACCACCCAAAGTCAGCCGCGGTTGAGCGAAGGCGCTCAACCCTACCCGATACATCACATGGTAGGGACAGGCTTTCGGGTGTCAGGTCCCGGGCCTCAGGTTTCGGGTACGGGTTATCAGGTTCGGGCGCCAGGTTCGGGACCCGTACCCGTACCTGTACCAGAATACCTGAACCTGGTTCCCGATTGCCGAGACCTGGGACCTGAGAATAGATGCAGCATGAGTTGACCGGTTTATCAGTTGACCAGAAATGCAATGGGTAAGGCTGACCACCCTTGGTCAGCCGCGGTTGAGCGAAGGCGCTCAACCCTACCTAAGATACAGCTAGGTCAGCACGCAGTGCTGACCCTACCCTTAAAGAGAAGGGACAGGGCTAGGGTCAGGGACAGGTTTCAACTCTTTGGGGCAGACACAGGAACAGTCGCAGGAAATTTTCCGAAGCTGCCACCCGAAGTTTGTATCTACCTTTGCACCTTTGCACAGGCCGCAGGCCGATTTGCACTTTTGCACAACTAGGGCAGCACGCGGTGCTGCCCCTACCTCGCGCAGACGGATGCGATGTCATCACATCCCTACCCCCTACTCTTCGCCTCTTCCCTCGCCTGCGAAGCCGTGCTGTCCGCCCAGAGCTGACGGGTGACTTTAAGTAAGGCGTAGCCGCTCACGACCAAGACGGCCGTGAGAATCCAGGCCATGCGCAACCGCGATGGATCGCCCGAGGCGTAGAGAAAATTACCGATGGCAAAAAGCGCTGACCAGATGACGACACAACCCGCGATCCAGCCGACGAAGGCCGCTCCGCTGCGATTCTCGGTCGCGACTTCCACCTCCGTGACTCCCGCTGCTGCCCGTATCGCCTTCCAACCCGGACCCGCAGGCTTCACTTTGCGGTAAAAGGAAATCAGGGTGGCCGGATCGGTCTGGGGGCCGACATAAGCGGTGATGAGCCAAGCCAGCGTGGTTATCCCGACCTGCACCATCGTCACGGTCGCAAAATCCGCCTTAGGCATCATGAGCGGCACCACTAACGAAGTCACGAGTGACATCACCATGGCCACGATTTCGCACCAAGCCGAGACCCGCCACCAGAACCAGCGCGCAATATAGATGAGCCCGGTCCCAGCGCCAATCGAAAGCAGGATCTGGAACGCTTGCTGCGCCGATGAAAGCGTCAAGCTAAGCAAAGCAGCGACAACGTAGAGCAAGACCGTCGAGAGGCGACCCACGTTAACATAGTGCCCCTCCGACCCGTCTTTCTTGATGAAGCGGCGGTAAAAATCGTGCACCAAATAAGATGACCCCCAATTGAGGTGCGTCAGGATCGTCGAAGAGTTCGCCGCCAAGAGGCCTCCAATCATCAATCCGACGAAGCCCACCGGGAGGAATTTCAGCATCGCGGGGAAGGCGGAGTCATGGCCGATGAGCGCGGGGTCCGCGTTCGGGAAGGCTGACTTGATCGCCGCAAGGTCCGGGTAGACGATGATCGAACAAAGCGCGGTGATGATCCAAGGCCAAGGCCGCAAGACGTAGTGAGCGATATTAAAGAAGAGCGTGCCGCCGAGGGAGTCCTTCTCGGATTTCGAGGCCAGCATACGCTGGGCGATATAGGAACCGCCGCCAGGCTCCGAGCCCGGATACCAGTTCGCCCACCAGCTAATCGCGATCGGCATGATAAAAATCATCAGCGCCAATTCCAGCATCGTGAAGTTAGGCAACAGATCGAGGATGGGCTGACCCTTGCCGTCCGAGGCCGACATCACCGGCCTGCCGGCCGTCGTCACGACCTGCTGCGTCTTGAGCTGGATCACCAACGCCTTCAAGCCGGCCCAGCCGCTGGCCTCGCCCGTGAGACGGCGACCGACTTCCACGAGGGAGAACCAAGCGGCGGCGAAGACCGCGGTCATCTTGATGAAGAACTGGATCATATCGATGACCAGCACGCCCCAAAGCCCCGAGTGCGCCGCGAAGACCACGTTCAGAATGCCGCAGATCACGATCGTCTGCCACGATGGCATCCCGAAAAGGATATTGGCGATTTTACAGGCGGCGAGCGTCACCATCCCCATGATGAAACAGTTAAAGAATAACCCGAGGTAGACGGCCCGGAATCCGCGCACCACCGAAGCCTCCTTGCCGGAATAGCGGTGCTCATAAAATTCCAGATCCGTCATCACTCCCGAACGGCGCCACAACCGCGCGAAGAAGAAAACCGTCGCGACCCCAGTCAGCACGAAGGCCCACCACTGCCAGTTGCCGGCGACGCCATACTTGCGCACCTGCTCGGTCACCCAGTTCGGGGTGTCGGACGAGAATGTCGTCGCGACCATCGAGAGACCGGCGAGCCACCAAGGCACCGAGCGGCCGGAGGCGAAGAACTCGGCAGTGCTGCCGCCCGATCGCTTGGCGAAGAACAACGCAGGGACGAAACAAATCAGAATCGTTGCTGCGACGATTATCCAATCAAGCAGGGTGATATTCATAAACGAACGGGGTAACAATGTTCTCATTCAGTCCCGCTCGGGTAGCAACCGACTTCCCCCGGCTTATATGAGCAGATAAGAGCATTAGTGCATGAGCCTTCGCATCTAGGTAGGGCTGACCGGCCCGGTCAGCCGCGGTTGAGCGGGCCGCTCAACCCTACCTTAAATTCAAGGGACAGGGGCAGGAAGTTTTCCGAACCTGATTGCCGAAGCCGATGGCCGAAGGCTGGAACGCCGATACCCGAATGGCCGATGCCCAGTTGGCCGTCACCCGTCACCTGCAATGGCAGAGACAAGTTGATCCGTTGATTAGTTGGCCAGTTGGCAAGAAATGCAATGGGTAGGGGCGCGACGGCGTCGCGTCCGTTCGCAGCGCAAGGCACGATGAGACGGGCAACCTATCCCGATCCTACAAAGTCGGTTCGCCTACGGACGCCACGCAGGGGCGCCCCTACCTTAAAGACAATTAGCCAACAGCCGAAGAAGACCGGGGGCCAGAGAGATACAAAGTTAGTTGATTGGTTGATCAGTTGGCCAGTTGGCCAGGGATACAAACGAGAGGCCCGGAGGCCCAGAGGCTCGGTGGACCAGAACAATACAACGTTAGTTGATTCGTTGACCAGTGGGCCAGTTGACAAGGTATGCAATGGGTAGGGCTGACCACCCTTGGTCAGCCGCGGTTGAGCGAGGGCGCTCAAC
>CAINMU010000096.1 GCA_903850885.1 uncultured Opitutia bacterium
GAATCACCGGTCTCGGGATCAAAGGCACCCGTGCCATGGAATTTTTCCGGATTCTTCAACGCCGCGCCCAAGCCCCGCCCTTTTTCCGTGCGAATATGCAGGACAATCGGAGATTTGGAATCTTTGCAGAAAGTCAGATAGCGTTCGAGCGCGCTGATGTTATGCCCGTCAATCGGCCCGATATAGCGCACGCCATATTGCTCGAAGAGCGATGAGCTCCGCGTGAACAGGTCCTTGATTTCGCGCTTGGCCGTGCGACCGAAATCAAGCAGCTTCCGCCCGCTGCGGGTTTTCTCCAGGAAGCGCTTCAGGCCTTTTTGCGAATCGTTATAGGGCCGCGAAACAATCAGGCGGCTCAGCATCTGCGCCACGGCGCCGACATTCCGGTCGATGGACCATTCGTTGTCGTTCAGGACGATGACGAGACGCTTGGTCGAGGAAGCCAGGTTATTCAAGGCCTCCATGGTCACCCCGCAGGTGAGCGCCGCGTCGCCGATCACCGCCACGACGTGCGTGTCTTCGTTCAATCGGTCACGCGCGTTGGCCAAGCCGACCGCCGCCGAAAGCGCCGTCCCCGCGTGTCCGGCGCCAAAGATGTCGTGCGGGCTCTCTTCCCGCTTCAAAAAACCGTTCAGGCCGCCGGTGCTACGGATATGATCGAAGTCAGCGCCGTTGCGGCCGGTCAGTAATTTATGGACATAGCCTTGGTGCGAGACATCGAAGACGAACTTATCCGCCGGCGTATGGAAAACCCGGTGCAAGGCGATGGTGAGTTCCACGACGCCGAGGTTCGGACCGATATGCCCGCCATTCTTAGCGGTGACCGCGATCAGCCGCTCCCTGATTTCCTGCGCCAATGCTGGCAGGCGTTCCGCAGGCAAAGCCTGCACGTCCTCTGGCCCACGGATGCTCGCAAGAATCGACATCAGCCCTGGCCGTTAGCTTCGTTGCGTTTGCCAAGCTGCTCGATCCGCAATTCCGCCGCCTGCAAATTGCTCTGGCACGACTTCAACAAGCGCATGCCTTCTTCATATTTCGTCACCAGATCATCGAGCGAAACCGTACCGGACTCGAGCGACTCCACGAGCTGCTCGAGCTTTTTCATTTCCGACTCAAATGAATCTTTGGTCGGGGTAGGTTTTTTATCCGCGCACATGGGCCTACTGTCATCCGCCTACCCTGCCCCCTCAAGCGGATTATCATATTTCAAGCCAACCTTAAGCCAACAAGCGGGACCAAGCGGCCTCGGCACTCAGGCCCTCGACCGACAAGACCTTGGCGGGCGAACTTTGTCCAGATAGGACGGCCACACAATTAAGCGACAGACCCAGCTTCGCGGCGACGAGAGCGACGATTTCCCGATTGGCTTTACCGCCTTCGGGCGGGGCCGCCACCCGGATCTTCAGTGCCTCGCCCAGCTTGCCCACGATCTCAGACCGCGAAGCCCCCGGGACGGCTTTGACCTTCAAGCGACAGCCCTGGCTCACAGGTATTTCGTCAAGGCGGCCACGTGCTTGGCGTCGAGCCGCTTGACGAGCGCGATCGCCAAGGCCACCGCGGCTTCTACGTCGACCAGATCAATTACCGAATTGTGCGTATGAATATAACGCGCGGGCACACCGAGTACAATCACCGGCACGCCGAGTTCATGCGCCTGAAAGGCGCGTGCATCCGTCCCGCCCGTTCGCCGGACGGCTAATTGACAGGCGATGCCTTTCTCCTGCGCGACCGCTAAAGTTAGATCGACGAGCCGAGGGTTCATAATGGCCGTCGGATCATAGGCCCGCACCTGGACGCCGTGACCCAAC
>CAINMU010000097.1 GCA_903850885.1 uncultured Opitutia bacterium
GCCACAAGTTTTTCTTGCGCGCTAAAATCGGGCTATTAAATTAGCAGAGTTGGCGGATAACTTGTCCGCAAACTGTCCGCAAAAAAGCTCGGTCGTTGAAGGTCAACGACATACAGAAGCAAAGTCTGACTTCGAATCCCATCCTCTCCGCCACTTTACTCGCCCAACAGGGCATGCCGGAAGGGATGAGAACCCGTTCGGTGAGCCGTTAGGCGAACAGGAAATGCCGCAGGCATTGGGCCACGGGGCCCGAAGCGCAAACACCCAAGGGGTCAGGCCGTACCCATTCGTAGGCGTAACTAGATTCGAGTATTTTAGGCGTTTTTAGTTACACCCTGAACAAGGGTACGGCCTGACCCCCTTGTGACGACTATTGTCATATGAGAGTGAGGGCCCTGTAGAGCGAGCGCCGAATAGCTAGGGTTCTTTCCAGCCGCTCACGCCTTTACCATTTAGGCACCTTTGATGCGTCTTTCGCTCTGGATTAAGTCTTTAATGTCTTCGACTGTTTCTGGTTCAATTTCTCTCTTCAGTTTCTTTGAACGCTGCTGTGCTAGAAGTCGGGCATTCGGTGTCATCGTTTTTTCCATTAAGGACAGGTTTTCGCGTGCTGAACTATTGGTGGCTCCGGCTATGTTCCAGTAAGCGTAGGCTTCAATCTCGTCTTTTTCGACGCCTTGTCCTTTAAAATAGCAGTATCCGAGGTTTGCTTGTGCGCTCGACACGCCTTGGCTTGCGGAAAGCCTATACCATTTCACGGCCTCGACCTCGTCTTTTTTAACGCCTGTTCCGTTTGCGTAACAATCACCTACTCTCAGTTGAGCAAACTTGTAGCCACTTTCAGCGGATTTCAGGAACCATTTAAACGCCTCGGTAGAATCGCTGGCAACGCCGTTGCCATTTAAGTAGCAGATACCGAGCAAATTTTGCGCGCGAACATTCCCTTTTTCAGCGGCTTTCCTAAACCAGTAGACCGCTTTGTCCGGGGATTTTTCAGCACCGTCTTTTCCGTCTAGATGGTGTAAGCCTAGGTTACACTGAGCGATCATGTTGCCCTTTTCAGCGGCGGAAAGGTAATAGGCCATCGCTTGCTCGATGTTTTTAATAAAGCCAATTCCTTCGCTGTGCCTGAAGCCCAGCTCATTTAGCGCATCGGTATTGCCGCCTTGGGCCGATTTTAAAAACCAATCGTTAGCTTCTTGTTCGTTCTTCGTCACCCCTTTGCCCGATGAATAAGCCTTCCCTAATTCATATTGGGCCCACGAGTCATGCTTTTTTGCTGATTTCATAAACCAGGCGATGCCTTCAGCTTGGTTTACTGTCACACCCTCTCCGTAGTAGAGGCAATATCCCACAAGTGATTCTGCGAGTGTTTTGTTATTTTCTGGTACATCAGTCTGATTGGCAATCAGACTCCACAGTCTGAAACCTTCAGTCAGGTTTTTCTCTACCCCCTTTCCCTCGAAGTAACAGTGCCCTAGTGATATTTGGGCAGGGCAATAGTTTTGATCTGCTGACATCTTATACCACTTGAACGCTTCATCTTCGTTTACTGCGACGCCGTTCCCGAATTTATAACAGTTCCCAAGAGCCCACTGCGATAATTCATGACCTTGCTGTGCGGCTTTAAGGTACCAATTAATACCTTGTTGCGGGTCTCGATTTACGCCTTCACCTTCAAGGTAAGCGGACCCAATCATGTGCTGCGATAATGCGTGACCTTGATCGGCGGACTTTCTGTACCACTTTACTGCCTCAGTCTTATTGAGGGGTTTGGAATCATAGAAATAATGGCTTCCTATATAATGTTGGGCAGCAGCGTCGCCGTTTTCCGCCTTTTTCATTTCTCGGGCGAAGACCGCAGTCATACGCTCTTCGAATGTCATTTTATTCCACCGCTCACTCTTTTCCCTTTCCTTTTGATAATAAATAAAAGCACTTACGGCGCTTACCGATAAGAGCAAAACAGCAATCAGTAGCTTTATCGGCTTGTTTTTCATTCAGTAAAAATGATGTGATATTTTAAGTTTGGCAATATTTCATCATATTATACCAAATTACAGTAATCTTGGCCGGTTAAAATGTTATCCCTGTAGCATTATGGTTGGCCCCAGAAACCGTCCCCGGTCACCGGCAGCTCGGGAGGTTTCCGGAGTCGGAGGCGGCCTTCGAGGACGCGATAGAGTTTTCGAGCAAGTTCCCCCCGCAGGCCTGGGCTTTCCACGATACCGCGGTTGAGCAGCTGAAGCGCTACCGGCAGCAGAACTAGTTTTCGCTTTGGAGGCTTGTTACGAGTTTCTGTAACATCCTGAGAAGACTTTACTTTCTAGGCACCTTAAGCGCCTTTCTTTTCGCGCGCTTTTTGGGATTCCTTCGACAAACATCCAAGGGGTCAGGCCGTACCCATACGTAGGCGTAACTAGATTCGAGTATTTTAGGCGTTTTTAGTTACACCCTGAACAAGGGTACGGCCTGACCCCCTTGTGACGACTCGACGGCCCAGACCCCGTGGTTGGCTACTTTCCGTGAGGCATTTTCAGCCGCCGCAGCCTTCAGCAGCAGGAGCGGTTTTTGCTACTGAACCTTGGCGTCGCGAGGTCGACGATCTGCGCGAGGGCAGGGGCCAGCTTCGTCCGGCGGTAGTGGCACCATCGCCCATCCTTCCTGCATTCGACCAGGCCGCACTTGCGGAGCATCGCCAAATGGCGCGAGACGGTCGGCTGGTCGCGCTTCACGAAAGTCTGCAGGTCGCAGACGCACACTTCTTCTTTGCCGATACGGGCCAACAATTGGAGTCGGGTCGAATCGGAAAGTCCGAGGCAGACCTGTTCGGTGGAGGGCGCCTGAGCTGCCTGCTTGACTTTGGGCATGCGACACTAAATATATATGCTAAAGCATATGCAACTTCTTAAACCTGCCGTCATGACTCTCGAGGATTTCCGCCAGGCTCTCACCTCGAGTCCGAAACTGGGGCTGCGTTTCCGTCTCCCGACCGGCGGGCTGACTCCGATCCACCTGCACCTGACCGAGGTCGCCCGCGTCGAGAAGCGCTTCATCGATTGCGGTGGCACGATTCGGACGGACGTCTCCGCGCGTTTGCAGCTCTGGGCGGCCGATGACACCGACCATCGCGTCGGCTGCGCCAAGGCCTTGCAGGTGCTCAATCGCGGCGCCGACCTGGTTGGCTCGACGAACCTTCCGATCGAGGTCGAGCACGATTTTCCATTGCTGACGCTTTTTCCGGTCGTCGGCTCCGTCGTCGAGGGTAACGAACGCATTTTCCTCCTCGCCGCCAAGCAGGCCGATTGTCTGGCTCCCGATGTCTGCTTGCCTCTGGCTTGTCAGCCCGGCAGCGGCTGCTGCTGATTTCCTCCCACATCCCATGAGTAAGCCCCTCGTTCTCGTTCTCTGCACCGGCAACTCCTGCCGCAGCCACCTCGCTGAGGCCATCCTCCAGCGCGCCGTCGGCGACCTCATCGAAGTTGCCAGCGCCGGCTCCAAGCCAGCCGGCTTCGTCCACCCGATGGCCCTCGAGGTCCTCAGAGAGATTGGCATAGACGCCTCCGCCCATCGTTCGAAACACCTCTCCGAATTTCTCTTAGTCCCCGTCACGACCGTTATCACCGTGTGCGGCAACGCCGACCAAGTCTGCCCGATGTTCCCTGGCCAGATAAACCGCCACCACTGGGGATTCAAGGATCCGGCCCATGCGACCGGCACGCCCGAAGAGATCCGTAACGAGTTTCGCCGCGTCCGCGATGAGATTAGGCTCGTCTTCGAGGCTTATGCCGCGGGGCTCAAGGAAGGGTCGGTCCGAGCTAAATAACTAGGGGCGAGCCACCGTCGGTTTTTATCGGGCGGATTTTCGCCTGGGTCGCGGCGCGGGCGATTCGTCCAACTCAGCCAGTCGCGCCTTCACGAGATCGATGAGGAGCGGGGCGTCGGGCTGCCAGTCGACGGGCACCAGGAAGCAATTCTTCCGCACCACGAAAGGGCTTAGGCGTGGACGAAAAGTATCGATGACGTGTGCACTCCAGGGTGCTAAGGTCAGGTGATTTTTATAGGCACAAAGGCCGAAGACATAGTGGCGACCGAGCCGGATTTGCGGAACATTCCACGCGATCACTCCCTCCAGTTCCTCTGACGCGCTCAGGATGGTTCGGATGATGGACCGTAAGGTCCGAGCTTTCACTGAATCCACCGAACCGAGGTAGGCGTCGACCGTTAGGAGCCTTGCGGCCGCACTCATCGTCCCGTTGCGTCGTAGCCCGGCAAGGTTACCCGATAGACGAGGATACGGTTCAGGTTTTCCACAATCTCGGCGCCGGCCTCGACGGAAAGCGCATCGTAAGTCTGGCCAAACATGATGCCATTCTGGGTGATGAAATCGTTATCATTACCCACGAGCAGGAAATAGTCGTCGGGAAATGCGGGATCACAGCAGGAGACGATGGTCATCGCTTCCCACTTGGCCGACAGGGAGTGCGTAGAAAGCGGACCGACCTGATGGCCCGCTTTCTTCGCCAGGGCGACGCCAGAGGCGCCGATGACATTGAAATCCAAGCCGAAGCGTGCGAGTTGTTTCGGGTTTAATAGACTGATAAAATCTACCGGCTTTGCCGCGATTAGCCCGTGGGCCGGCGCCAACGTGGCGCCTGAGCCCTGGACGGCGGAGTCATATCCGGATTCAAATTTAGTCCCCGCTAAATTGGTCGCACCTTTCGTGCTGACAAGGAGGATGCTCTTATAAACCACGGGATGTTCGGCGTAACCGACGGCGGCCGCCTTGGACTCATAACCAGATTTTCCGGAGCCGTTGCCGTTGCCGTCACGCGCAAGTACCAGAAAAGTCGTGCGGCTTAAGGCGATAATTTCCGACTGGGCGGCGGTCTTGTTTGCGGTCTTGCCTGAACCGGAGCTGCTCACGGTCGGAAGCTCGACTAGGTAGTGTTCCGTGGGCTTGGCGGGTGTCGCCTCTTTCGTTAAATCATAGATGAGCAAGCGGGTGTAGGCTCGGTTGGCGTCTTTGTCGCCCGGGCAATCTTGTCGGGGTGCGCTCTGTAACATTACTGCCAAGAAGCGGCCGTCTGGCGTGAGATCGAGGCCCTCCAGCCCGTGATTATCGCGCCGCCCGCCAATTTGGGATTTCACCGCTTGATCGGAAGTCGTAAAGCCTTTGAAAGTAGGAACAGAAAACCGGGGAAGAAAGGCGGTGGGCGGCGTAATCAAGCCCAGCATGCGACCAGTCGGATCTACGTGATAGATCGTCGCGCCATATTCTTCGGAAACATAGAAACTGCCATCCTTGCAGAGCCCTAAGCCTTCGGCATCGACGGTAAGTTTACCGTCTTTAACCGGAACCGGGGAAAATCCGTGCAGCGTATCCCCGTCGGGATCCAACCCCGTCGTCAGATTACCTTTGAAGTCTAGGAGCGTGTGCGTCGACTTAAAGGTCAGCGCCAGATTAGGTTGGGCGACGTTGGTGCGGCCGTAGTCTGGACGAAATGTCAGCTCGTAGCGTTGAATGCGCGCAGGATAATCAATCAGCCCTTTCACATTATACCCGCGATCAGGCAACGTATAAAGAACGCCGCCATAACTCCCGTCGGGGTTGCGGTGCCAAGTCTTAGGATCGATTTTAAAAGATGAGAACGAGCCCTGGCTATCGCCACGCTCATCGAGAACGCCGATGGCGAGCTCGCCCATGCCGACCAGACCTTTGTTGATGAAGGACGCTCCGTTAAAATTTACCGACTTCGTCTCGCCTGGGGGCGTCGTGTCGAGATTGGGTTTCGTGTAGGATAATGGGCCGGCCCAAAGGGCATGGGCGGCGAACAGCGCAATGGCACTCAAAGGGGTAGATTGTTTCATCTCGCCAACGCTGGTACCGTAGCGGGACGCTTTACAGCCAGCATTTTGTCAATTTACCGTGACAATTGTGTCAGTAAGGGGTCAATCATCCAAAGGGGTCAGGCCGTACCCTAACGTAGGCGTAACTAGATTCGGGTATTTTAGGCGTTTTTAGTTACACCCTAATCAAGGGTACGGCCTGACCCCTTGTGATGATTCGCTGCGTAGGGTTAGGCGGCAGTCTCAAGACTCACCTTCCGGATTCTCCAAGCGTCTTGAGCTGACGATCCGTCACCAACCAGACGAGGCCGTTCTCAACCGCCAGTTTCTTGATTAACGCCTGCCGCTCCGCCGACTTTGGATACTCGATGAGCAACGCTGGCTTCTTTGCCGCCGTAATCTTACTCAAATGGGCGAGCACTTCGTTGGTGTGCGACTTGGGCTGGACCTTATTACCGTTAGTGAAGAGGTCTTCGATGCCGATGGCACTGATGACTTCGAGGAAGTCCGGGTGTGCGACAAGTTGCGAGCCGTTCTGCGGTATGACGAGCGCTGCGGGATTCTTCGCGCGAGTGCGGTCGGCGATCGCCTTCACCCAGTCCACCATGTCGCGGCGAAAGCTCTGCTTCGTCTCCGGGTTCACGCGGTCGTCAATGAACTCCTTGCCCTCTTGCTCGAACGTCTCGAAGCCGTCAACTATGTCGAGATACACGCCGTCGAAGCCCCGCGCCATCGCGTCGTCAATCGCGGCTAGCATCAGCTTCTGCCAATCGGCATTCCAATACTTCACACGGTAGTTGCCTTTCCACTCCGGGTTCTCTGCGCCGAGCCACGCTGGCGCGGCGGCCGTGAGCTTGCCTTTGCTGCCCCATTCCTTTCGCCAGTAAGGCCGGTAATCTTCCGCCTCTCCGATGGAAATATAGGCGACAACTTTTCGGCCCGCGTGCCCGTTACGGATTGCGTCGAGTTCGGCGCGTTCCCACGACATGTCGCTGCCGAAGGCCGCATCGAGCACAATCCATGCGCGCCCTGACGCCGCAAGCGACTTGACGGCGGCGGACTTCGACTTGGCAAATGAGTCAGCCTGGAGGATGTAGGCGAACGAGGCGGGGGGAGATTCGGCAGAGGTCAACGGTGGACACAGAAGAATCATGCCCAAGGTGATGAATGAATAAAGTTTCATGGCGTGTGCCCAAGGGGGAAATCGTCGCCTGCCTGAACACATAAAACATCACGCATCACCCCGCCACTACAACCACAACCCTCGTCTCTGACAAGCCCACAGGCACGCCTCCGGCCATGCGCTCACGCCACATCTTCAAGATGGGGTTGGACGTGGACATACACTTCGCCGTCAAGGTTACCCCGTGTTCGCCTACTAAGTCTTACGGGAGGTTACATGGTTTAGTAGAAGGGCGCGGGCTTGCCAGCCGACGGGGGAAGGGTAGATTGCGTCTGCCCCTATGAAGACCCGCATTACCTCCATCGTTACGCTCGCGGCGCTGCTTTCCGGCTGCGCTACGTCGTCACAGAACTACGCCGTCCAGCCGGTGCTCCATCCCGGCACGGAGAAGCGCCATGAATCTTTCAACGAGATCTCGAAGCAGGGTGAAGCGCAGCTCGTCTTCCTGGGCGACTCGATCACCCACGGTTGGGACGGCAAGGGCAAGGCCGTCTGGGAGAAGAATTGGGCTCCGCTCAAGGCCGCGAACTTCGGTATCGGCGGCGACCGTACCGAGCACGTCCTCTGGCGTCTCGAGCACGGTAACTTCGACGGCCTCAAGCCGAAGGAGATCGTCCTGATGATCGGCACCAACAACACCGGACACCAAGGTCGCGCCCAGAAGGAGCTCAACGGCGCCGTCTATGAGTGCACCGCCGAGCAGACCGCCGAAGGCATCAAGGCCATCGTCGCCAGCCTCCAGCAGAAGTGCCCCGACGCCAAGATCCTGATCCTCGCCATCTTCCCGCGCGGAGCGAACAAGGACGACAAGTTCCGCCAGCAGAACGAAGCCACCAACGCCATCGTGAAGGGCTTCGCCGACGACAAAAAGGTCTTCTTCCTCGATGTCGGCGCCAAGTTCCTCGAAGCCGACGGCACGCTGTCTAAGACCATCATGCCCGACCTCTTAC
>CAINMU010000098.1 GCA_903850885.1 uncultured Opitutia bacterium
TTGGACGGTTCGGAGAACCGTCCCTACCCATTACCCGAACGGATGCGATGTCATCGCACCCCTACCCGTTGCATCCCTTGTCAACGTGTCAACTAGTCAACGAGTTAACTAACGTTGTATCGCTTTTGCCAACTGGCCAGCGTTTCAACCGATCAACTAACGCTGTATCGATCTGGCCAACTGGCCAACTAATCAACCGATCAACTAACGCTGTATCAATCTGGCCAACTGGCCAACTAATCAACCGATCAACCAACATTGTATCGTTCTTACCCAACCATCTCCTGCATCTTCACGGCCCATTCCGAGACTTCGATAATTTGCTCCAAGGGTATGGGCGCCTTGCCGGGGACAATGCCTTCAAGGAAAGCCTCCAGCGCCTGAGGATGACCTTTATCGGGCGCCGCAAACCATCGACGGCAATCAACCCCCGTCAAACCGATGGCTCGAACGGCCTGCCAGTTATCCAGATGAATCGCCCAATCTTTTCCAGACACCTCGATCGATTCTTTGGGCAGGTGCGCTGGCTGATCGGTGAGGTAATTAATTTCGCCTGTATCGCCATTTTCAAAAGTCAGGGTGTAACAACCCGCATCCTGACCATCGGTCCCGCGCGTCCGACACTGCACAGCGCGGATCGGCGAAGCCGCCAAGTAGCGCAGCAGGTCGATGAAGTGACAAGCTTCGCCGACGATTCGGCCGCCGCCGACGGCCGCCGGCAAAGTCCAATGATCGGCCGGCAGATTACCCGCATTGATATTAATCTTAAATTGTTTTGGCCCGACGCACCGGTCCAAGGTCCGCCGAACATGGACGGCGAGCGGGGCGAAGCGTCGGTTGAAACCAACCATGAGGATTTTGCCAGAACGGCGGGCCGCCTGAGCTACGGCTTCGATTTCAGGAAGGCTGAGCGCCAAGGGCTTCTCGACCCAGACGTTCTTGCCCGCCTGCAAAGCAGCGATGGCCTGCGCCGCGTGCTGATGATGCCGTGTGGTGATGAAAACGGCTTCGGTCGCGGCGTCAGCCAAGGCGATTGAAATATCCGTGCCGGCTTCGGAGGCGCCAAATTTCTGGGCCGCAAAATAAGCGGTGGCGCCTTGGGCCGAGACGATAGATCGTAATACCGGCGGTTTCTTCAGCCCGGTTAAAGCCGGCAATAAGGTCCGCGTCGAGAAATTGCCGGCACCCACGACCGTCACACCAAGGCCGGATGATACCGGTCTTTCGAATTTAATCTGCTGCGCAAAAGCCGCCTCCGCGGGCGCATACTCCAAAATGACCCCCAACGCTCGGGCTTGATTCAAGTCTGCATAAACCTCGGGGGCGGCAGCGAAACTTGCCCGACTGGAAATCAGCGGTCCGACTTTTAAGGCGCCTTCGGCCATCCAGCAGAGAACTTGCTCGAAGTTTTCGTGCGCTGAACCCGCCGCGGTTGATTCCCGGTTGCCGTACGAGTTGGAAACTTGGAAGGAAATTTCGTGCCGATAAAAATCTGCTCGGTTGAGATGCAACCCGACGACGCCGACCAAGACAACCCGGCCGCGCGGACGGCAAAGCCGAGCCGCTTGATTGACGGGCTGATCGGAGGACGTACTGGCCGTAATCAAAACGCCGGCTACCCCCTGCCCTTGCGACCATGCTAACCCGGCGGCTACTGGGTCGGCATCCTTTGCGAGAACGAAAACGTCTGCACCAGCCTGAGCTGCCATGGCGCATTTGACCGAATCGGGATCGACCCCGAAGACCCGACATCCCTTGGCCAATAAAATTTGGACGGCTAACTGGCCGATTAAACCCAGGCCGGTCACGACGACGCGGTCGCCGGCCTGAGGCGCCAGCAAGCCGATACCTTGCAGGGCAATGGCGGCCAACGGGGTAAAGGCCGCCTGCTCATCGCTGACCGCGTCCGGAATCTTGACGACCAAGGAAGCCCGAACGGAAACCACTTCGGCGTGCGGACCATTGGAAATCACCCGATCGCCTTTAGTCACGCCGCTTGTGTTACCGGCGTCAATCACGTGCCCTACTTGGCAGTATCCTAGAGGGATGGGCTGGGAGAGTTTGCTGCGGACCGCTGAAAAGGTCGCCCGCAACCCGTCGGAGCGAACTTTCTGCAAAACTGCGCGAACCTTTTCGGGCTGCTGCCTGGCTTTATTCAGCCAATTGGCCCGGCCGAATTCGACGAGCATCCGTTCGGTACCCAAGGAAACCAGCGAGCGCGTCGTTTGAATTAAAATATGTCCCGCCTGCGGACCTGGAGCCGGAACCGGCGCGAGCTCGGTCTGGCCTGAGCCTAGATTTTGCAGAAGTTGTAACATGGACGCGAGAAGTTGGCCAGAGGGATAATTAGCTGGCCGGTTGACAAGTTGACCAGCAGGCAAGGGAGGTCAGTGGCCGATTAACAAGTTGATCTGTTGATTAGTTGGCCGGTTGGCCAGAGAGGCTGAAGGCCGATTAATTAGTTGATCAGTTGATTAGTTGGCCAGTTGGCCAGAGGGATAAATAGCTGGCAGGTTGACAAGTTGACCGGTGGGCAAGGGAGGTCAGAGGCCGATTAACAAGTTGATCTGTTGATTAGTTGGCCGGTTGGCCAGGGAGGCTGAAGGCCGATTAATTAGTTGATCAGTTGATTAGTTGGCCAGTTGGCCAGAGAGGTAAAATGGCAATGAGACAGTGCAAA
>CAINMU010000099.1 GCA_903850885.1 uncultured Opitutia bacterium
ATAGCCTTCATCAAGGTGGTCTTGCCGCAACCCGAAGGACCGATGACGGCATTAAGGCCGCGGGGTAAGAATCGGGCGGTCGCGCTGTCCAGAATCATCGGGCCATCGGGACCCGCCTGAACAGAGAGGTTTTGGCAGCTCAGCATTCGTTGTAATCTTGCTTCGGCACCCCCTTGCGTAAAGGATTAATCCCATGAGCTCAAAAGCCCTCGCCTTCGTTGCCCTCACGATTGCGGCATTCACCACTGATGCCTACGCCTTCAAGGTCACCAAAAACACCACAACCATCAATAACCCCCGGATCTTCGGCATCGAAGTCAGCGGGACCGACCTATCCTTCTACGGCAATTCGGACAAAGTGGAGTCCATCTCCTTTCAGGACTACGTCATTTATAGCAAAGAATACCCGAGCGGTTCGATCATGGTCAGCGAAGTCGTCATCGATATGGAGGGCTCAAGCCAGCAACTCCGCATCTATTCGGCGCGCCCTCCCGGTTCGGCTGACGTCGCCGACCGCGGCAATCGTGCCTTGGCCGCCAACTCTCAAAACAAGGGCCTCGACCCCTCCAGCGCCAGCAAACTGCCCATCCCCAGCCAATTGACCGCCGTCGAATCGAAGCTGACCAACATGCACAACAGCTCCACCGCTGGCCTGGTGACCAAGACCTACCCGAACACGACTCACTCCAAAACGGTGGAAATGGTCGTAAGTTCGAAGGAAGAATTGATGAGCTTTTACGTTACTATCAAAAAACTGCTCTGTTCGCTACCCGCCACCGTCACCGATGGTTCGGCACCCGCCGGCACGACGACCACCGCTGGGACTTCAACGACCGTGACGATCGGTAAAATCGGCGGCTGTCTCTTCACCCTCGAATGAGACCACGGTCGGGAATCGTCCTGACCTAATAAAATCGGGCTAAATCAGCCCTTAGAGCCCTTTTGGGCAAGTCCGGCTTGACCGTCCCTGCGCGGACGGCTTGTCTTCGCCTTTACTCCCATGGCAACCATATCCGTCAAGCGCATCAAGAAGAAGAACCTCATGAGTTACAATGGTGAGCTCTGCATCGTTCTCGAGTGTCTCGTGCGCACCCCCCCGAACAACGCCTCTTACGTCCAAATGGAACTCCGCTCCATCAAAACCGGCGCGAAGATCCCGGTCCGATGCGGCATCGGAGTCAGCTTTGAAGTCTTTGATAACAGCATCAAATCCCTCGAGCTCTCCTACGAAGCCGACGGCAGCTACGTCTTCGTCGACGTGAACACCAATGATGAATTTTACATCTCCGCGTCCTCCCTCGAAGACTCCAAAGAATTCCTTATCCCCGGCACCTCTTACATGGTTCTCTTCGTCGAAGATAAACCCGTCACCGTCGACCTTCCCCCTTCGGTCATCGTCGAAGTCCTCGAAGCCCCGCCCGCCGTCAAAGGCGACACGGCTGGCAACGTCCAGAAGTCCGTGACCTGCGAAAACGGCCTCACGGTCAACGTCCCGCTTTTCATCAAGCAGGGCGAGAAGATCAAGGTCAGCACCGAGAATAAGGAATACCTCGGTCGCGCTTAAGCCCACTTCAGCCCACCCCTCCTGAACCCCGGCCCTCCGGGGTTCTTTTTGCCCCCATAAGCCAAGGAGCGATTTCGTGAAAAGGTACGTAGTCCGACCAGGATTTGAACCTGGACAAGGAGAACCAAAAACTCCTGTGCTACCATTACACCATCGGACTGCGTAATAGGACTGAAGAGCGGTTTACACCAAGGAGTCAAGCGAGACCAAGGCGGGGTTGACGCTGGGGGCGGAGTCGCTCATTTCCCCTGTATGCCCGCCACCACCTCAAAAAAGCCGAAGTACCGTCGTATCGTACTAAAAATCAGTGGCGAGGCCTTGCGTAACGACAAAACCGGTGAGGCCATCGACAGTGCCGTCCTCGACCGCCTCGCCGAAGAACTCCGTTCGATCCAGAAGATCGGCACTCAAGTCGCCGTGGTCGTTGGGGGTGGAAATATTTTCCGTGGCTTGGCCGGCGCCCGCTCCAACGGCACCGACCGTACGACGGGGGACAACATGGGCATGCTCGCGACGGTGATCAACGGGCTGGCCTTGATGGATCGCCTGGAAAAAGCCGGCCTCGAAGTCCGGGTGATGACCGCCATCCCGATGGACCGAATCGCCGAACCTTTCATCCAACGCCGCGCCACCCGCCACCTCGAACGCGGACGCATCGTAATTTTCGTCGCCGGCACGGGTAATCCTTACTGCACCACCGACTACGCTTCCGCTTTACGCGCCAACGAAATCGGCGCCGACGCCATCCTAAAAGCCACCAAGGTCGACGGGGTTTACGACAAGGATCCGATGAAATTCAAAGACGCGAAGCGCTACGAAAAAATCTCCCACGCCGAAGCCTTGACCAAGCGCCTAGGCGTGATGGATGCCGAAGCGTTCTCGCTCTGCGAAGCCAATAAGCTGCCGATCATCGTCTTTTCGATGTCCGATGCCGGCGCCGTCAAAAAAGCCGTGATGGGCCAACGCATCGGTACCATCGTCGGTTAAATCTTTACCAAAAAAACATACCACCATGGATATCAAAAAAACAATCGCCGACGGGGGCAATAATATGAAAAAAGCCTTCGAATGGACCTTGAATGAATTCGGCACCCTGCACACCGGGAAAGCCAACCCCGGCATGGTCGAGAATATCCAAGTGCACATCGAAGCCTACGGCATGACCCAGCGCTTGAAGGACATGGCCGCGATCACCACGCCCGACGCCCAATCTATCGTCGTCCAACCTTTCGACAAAGGCGCTATGGAAGACATCCGCAAAGCCATCCAGTCGGCTAACATCGGCATCAATCCCGTCCCCCAAGGTAACTTCCTCCGCTGCCCCGTGCCTTCGCTCTCCGGCGAACGTCGCCTGGAGCTCGCCAAGCGCGCCACCCAGATGGCCGAAGAAGGTAAAGTCCGCGTCCGTAACGCGCGTCGCGACTGTCTCGAATCTTTAAAGAAGGCGAACAAGGACAAGCTCGTCACCGACGACGAGATGAAGCGCTCGGATAAGGAAATCCAGACGCACACCGACAAGTATACGGCTGACATCGAAAAGTCCCTCAAGGCGAAGGAAGCCGAACTCAAGGGTTAACCAAGACCCTGCTCTTTCGCCACGGTCGTAGCCCAAGGGCGCGACCGACCCTACCCCCTTCCCCTTCCCACCTCTCCATGAATATTCACGAATACCAAGCCAAGACGCTGTTCGAAAAGTTCGGCGTGGCCGTCCCCAAAGGCGCCGCCGTGCAGACGGCCAAAGAATTCGAGGGCGCCCTCGCGCAACTCGACGGCACCCACGGCTACATGGTTAAATCCCAAATCCATGCCGGCGGTCGCGGTAAAGGTACTTTCACCAATGGCTTCAAGGGTGGCGTCAAATTCTCCGCCACCAAAGAAAAGGCCCTCGAGAATGCCCAGGCGATGCTCGGCAACACGCTCGTGACCGCGCAGACCGGCGAAGCTGGTCGTAAGGTCCAGACAATTTACTTCACCGAAGCCGCCAACCTCGGCAAACGCGCCGACGGTCGCGACGACGAATACTACCTCGCCATCCTCCTCGACCGTGCGACCTCCTGCCCTGTCATCGTGGCCTCAACCGAAGGCGGCATGGAAATCGAACACGTCGCACACCACACCCCGGAAAAGATCTTCAAGGTGCAGGTTGACCCGGCCGTGGGTCTCCAAGCTTTCCAAGCCCGTCAGATCGCCTTCTCCCTCGGCTTCACCGGCGAGATCTTCAAACAGTGCGTGACGCTCGTCACTAAGCTCTACCAATTCTATTGGGAC
The DNA here is from genome assembly GCA_903850885.1 of uncultured Opitutia bacterium. Lineage (GTDB taxonomy): Bacteria > Verrucomicrobiota > Verrucomicrobiia > Opitutales > UBA953 > UBA953. The sequence continues at coordinate 3,833 of CAINMU010000099.1, forward strand.
AAGGATTGCGCGATGGTCGAAGTGAATCCGCTCCTCGTGACCCAAGAAGGCAAACTCCTCGCGCTCGACGCCAAGGTGTCGTTCGATGACAACGCCCTCTTCCGCCACCCTGACGTCGTCGCCCTCCGCGACTTGAACGAAGAGGATGCCAAGGAAATCGAGGCTTCTAAATTCGGCCTCTCTTACATCGCCCTCGACGGCAATATCGCCTGTCTCGTCAATGGCGCGGGCTTAGCGATGTCCACGATGGACATCATCCAGCACTTCGGTGGCAGCCCTGCCAACTTCCTCGACGTCGGCGGCGGCGCCACGAAGGACCAAGTCACCGCGGCTTTTAAGATCATCCTCGGGGATGCGAACGTGAAAGGGATTATGGTCAATATCTTCGGCGGCATCATGGATTGTAACGTGATCGCCCTCGGTATCGTCGAAGCCGTCAAGGAAACCGGTCTAAAGCTGCCCCTCGTGGTCCGCCTCGAAGGTAATAACGTCGAAGCCGGCAAGGCGACCCTCGCCGCCAGTGGCCTGACTATCGTCTCTGGCGACTCGATGGCCGATGCCGCCCAGAAAATCGTGAAACTGGTCAACAACAAGTAATCCGAACTACCCCTACTTCCATGTCTATTCTCGTTCACGAAAAGACCCGTCTGATGGTGCAAGGCATCACGGGTGACTTTGGCGCACGCCACGCCCGCCTCTCCCTCGACTACGGCACGCAACTCGTCGCCGGCGTCACGCCTGGCAAGGGTGGCCAGGTCTTCGAGCACAACGGCTTCAAGGTGCCGATTTTCAATACCGTCGCCGAAGCCGCCAAACAGACCGGAGCCACGGTCTCCGCGATCTTCGTTCCCCCGCCCTTCGCCGCCGATGCGATCCTGGAATGCTATGACGCCGACCTCGACCTCGCTGTGGCCATCACGGAAGGCATCCCGGTCCGTGACATGGTCCGTGCCAAGCGCGCCATGGCCGGACGCCGTACGCGCCTCATCGGACCGAACTGCCCTGGTCTCGTGACCCCTGGACATGGCGATAAATCCCACGGCGGCTGCCGCATCGGTATCGCTCCGGGCTACATTCACCGCCGCGGCAATGTCGGCGTGGTCTCCCGCTCCGGCACCCTCACCTATGAAGCCGTCTGGCAACTCACCTGCCGTGGCAAGGGCCAATCGACCTGCGTCGGTATCGGTGGCGACCCCGTCAACGGCACTTCGCACCTCGACGTCATCAAACTCTTCAACGACGACCCGGAAACCGACGCCATCATCATGATTGGCGAAATCGGCGGTAACGCCGAAGTCGAAGCCGCCCGCTGGATTAAGGCGCACTGCAAGAAGCCCGTCGCGGGCTTCATCGCCGGTGCCACCGCTCCGGCTGGACGTCGCATGGGCCACGCTGGTGCCGTCATCGGCGGAGCCGAAGATACTGCAGCCGCCAAAATCAAGATCTTCGAGGAGTGCGGCATCTCCGTCGCGGCCACGCCCTCCGACATGGCCGACGCCCTCCTCCGCATCTGGAAGGGCTAAGCTCCTCTTTGTTTAACAAAAAAGGCCGCCCACTGGGCGGCCTTTTGCTTTAACTGACCGGTCGGCTTACTTGCCTTCGACGTAGGCGAGTCCGCCGGCGGTCTTGGCGACCGAGTCAGCGCCTTCGAGCAGATCGGCAATCGGGTCCCACTTGCCCTTGGTCAATCCATCGCGAGCTGATGCCGCCATGTCGGCCTTCCAGGTCTTAGCCCCCGCAGAGACGGTGAGCTGGGCGACGTCGACGGTGACTTCGACCTCCGGATTGGCGCGGACAAAGGCGTCGCACTCGGCGAGGTCTTCCTTGGAAAGGGTCACACAAGGGACGCCCAAGGTGGTGGAATTACCGAAGAAGATTTCGGCGAAGCTACCGCCCACGAAGGCCGTGAAACCGAAGCGCCAGAGAGATTGCGGTGCGTGTTCCCGCGAGCTGCCACAACCGAAGTTGAAGCCGACCACCATGACGCCCATTTTGGCAGCGGCGATGCGGGCGGCCTGGGCCGAGTTCATCGGATGAGCCCGCTCCTTGCCGTCGGGGCCGGTGCGTTCATCGCGAAAAGCATGCTCGCCGAGGCCGTCAAAAGTCACGCAACGCAGGAAGCGCGCGGGGATGATGCGGTCCGTATCGATATCGTCGCCCGGAACGGCAAGGGCGAGGGCTTTGACTTGAGTGATTTGGGCGAGGGACATGACGTTAAGAAAAATTAGGCGGCAGGCGCCGAGGCGTGACGAATGATGCAGACCGGCATCGCCAAGGCCGAAGCCATCGCGGCGAGACGGTCGTCGGCGATGGCAGCGGCGACGCTCTCATCGGCGAACAAAAGGGCGTGCCCGTCGATGACCCAGGGCAGCGTCACCGTGCAAACGGGCTTACCGTCGTAATGGGCATCAACTATGACGTCAGGCTGAACCCGGACGCCTTCCGCAGCACAGGCGACCGGCACGGACTCGCCGGAGGCGATACGCTCAAGCACGCGGGCGACTGGAGCTGAGACGGACATCAGACCTTAAAGACTTCGCGGGCATCCGTGATCTGGCCGGTGATCGCCGCGGCGGCGACCATCAGGGGACTCATCAAGATTGTTCGACCGGTTTGCGAGCCTTGACGGCCTTTGAAGTTACGGTTCGAAGAGCTGGCGCAAAGCTGATCACCCACGAGCTTGTCCGGGTTCATCGCGAGACACATCGAGCAACCCGCGCCACGCCATTCGAAACCGGCTTCGATATAAATCTTATCGAGACCCTCATGGACGGCCTGGATGGCCGTGAGCTGGGAACCCGGCACGACGATGGCCTTGACCGAAGCGCTGACCTTGCGGCCTTTGAGATATTTGGCGACTTCACGTAAATCGGAGATGCGGCCGTTGGTGCATGAACCCAGGAAACAGACGTCGACCTTGGTGCCCTTGATTGGGGTATTGGGAGCCAACTTCATATGCTTGTAAGCATCCTCAGCCGTCTGACGGTCGGCCGCGTTCAAGGTTTCTAAGGCAGGCATCTTTTCGTCGATGAAAATGGCCTGTCCCGGGGTGATACCCCAGGTGACGGTCGGACGAATATCCTCAGCCTTGAAGGGCTGGACGTCGTCGTACTGGCAACCAGCGTCGGAAGCAAAAGACTGCCAGCGGGCGACCGCCGCATCCCAATCCGCCGCTTGAGGCGCGAAGGGCTTACCCTTGATGTAGTCGAAAGTCTTTTGGTCGGGATTCACGTAACCACAACGGGCGCCGCCCTCAATCGACATGTTACAAACCGTCATGCGCTCCTCGAGCGAGAAGGCATCAAAGGTCGAACCAGCATATTCGTAAGCAAAACCGATACCGCCATTCACGCCCAGCACGCGGATGATATGAAGAATCACGTCCTTGGCGTAGACGCCAGGCGCAAGCTTACCGTTCACTTCGATGCGGCGCACTTTAAGCGGGCTCAGCGCCAATGTCTGGGTGGCAAGCACGTCGCGCACCTGCGTGGTACCGATACCAAAAGCGATTGCACCGAACGCACCG
>CAINMU010000100.1 GCA_903850885.1 uncultured Opitutia bacterium
CCGTTCGCCAAGAGAGCTTCGAATCGAGATCGGCCCAACGGCGGGCTCGGAGAGCCCGCCCTACCCAAGGCAGAGATGCACAACTCAAAGGGAAACCGGAGACCGGATGATTGGCTGGGGGTATTATAGTCCCAGCATCCTTTCCGGTTTCCGGTCTCCCTTTGTCTTTCCGCGAACGGACGCGATGTCATCGCGTCCCACCCTCAGCCTCTTGCGTCTAGATAGGCCTTCACTTCACCAGCTAACTTATCGCTGACGCCACTGACTTGCGCGAGCTCCTCGAGGGTGGCCTTGCGAAGTTTCTGGATGGTGCCGAATTTTTCGAGCAGGGCTTCTTTGCGTTTGGGTCCGAGGCCAGGCATTTCGTCGAGGATTGATTCGCGTAATTTCTGGCTTCTCAGGTCGGCGTTGAAATTATTGGCAAACCGGTGCGCTTCATCGCGAATGCGCATCAGCAAGGCCAAGCCGACGTCGTGGCGGGGTAATTTTAATTCACGGCCATCGGGGAAGACGATGGTCTCTTCGCGTTTAGCCAAGCCAATCAGGGGTGGGGGCGTAAGGCCTTCGGTTTTGAAAGCTTCCAGGGCGGCCCCGACTTGACCAAGGCCGCCATCGATGATGACCAGTTCGGGGAAGCTACGGCCTTCGCGGGCCAATCGGGCATAACGTCGCCCAACGACTTCCTGCATGGCCCGAAAATCATCGTTTCCTGCGAACGATTTTATTTTGAAGCGACGATAGCCGGCTTTGTCGGCCCGGCCGTCCACAAAGCGCACCATCGAAGCGACGGCGAGCGTGCCTGAAATATGTGAAATATCAAAACACTCCGCCGTGGCGGGGGCGCGCGTCAGATCGAGCGCGACGGCGAGCGAGGCCAGCGCTTCGGATTCATCGCGCCGCGGGAGCGGATTATCGCGCAAGAAACGACGGGATTTTTCCGTCGTCCGCTTTAAGGCATCGAGCAAGTCGCGCAAGCTGGCGGCTTTTTCGTAATCACGGGCGGCGGCCGCCGCGCGCATGTCTGCTTCGACTTGTTCGGCCCACGCCACGGCTTTGCCGTCAAGGAATGCACAGGCGGCGGTGACCCGGGCGCCGTATTCTTGGACCGTCACCTCGTTGGCGAACTTCTGGATTTCGGCCCGGGCGTCATCGTAAAGCTTCCATCGGCCGTCGGGAAGCAAGGCGGGTGAACTATCGGTGAGCAGGATCCCAAACTTCTTCTTCATCTCCGTCAGGGCGCGGCGGACGGCTTGCTGGTGAGGGAAGGGCCCAAAATAGCGGCAGGAGTCGCTGGTCCGGGCCCGGACGATGCGGAATTTGGGAATAGGGTCAGCGAGGTCGACCCGGACTTGGGGGAATTGTTTGTCGTCGCGGAAGAGGATATTCCATTTGGGACGCCAGCGTTTGATGAGCTTTCCCTCCAAGAGGAGCGCTTCCGTCTCGGAGCGGACCTCATGCCATTCGAGGTCTTGGACGGTGTCCATCATCGCCGCCACCTTGGGCGTCATGCGCATCCGGGGCATAAAGTAGGAGGCAAGGCGTTTTTTGAGGTCTTTGGCCTTTCCGACATAAACGACCCCCCCGGCGACATCCTTCATCAGGTAGACGCCTGGGGTGTGAGGGGCCCGCCTGGCCTTCGCCTTGGGTGAAAGTTCTTCCCGGTCGGTTTGCATTTTTAATCTAGACCGATAACTCTGCATGGTCGCCCCCACCTCGCAAATGCAATCATGCCCTAGTCGTCCCCGTCAAGTTCTTGTCATTAATGTCGGCGACGAGTTGTTAGACGGCATCCGCGAGAACGGACATTTACTTTGGTTAGGCGAACACTTGGCCCGCCGTGGTTTGCCGATCACACGTTCCATCGTCGTCCGCGATAACGCCGGCGAAATCGCCCGGGAGATCGGTGCCAGTTGGGGCGCGTATGATTTGGTCGTGACGACGGGAGGGATGGGGCCAACTTCGGATGATCACACCCGTGCCGCCGTGGCAGCGGCGCTGGGCGTTAAATTGGTGCATTCGGCTCCGGCGGAAGCCGCCCTGCGTCAACGTTTCAAACAAATCACGCGCACCGTTGCGGACGCTGATTTAAGCCAATGCACGATCCTGGAGGGAGGAGAAATATTAACTAACCCCAACGGGACGGCGCCGGGAGTATTTTTCCATCGCGACGGAAGTACGCTCGTGATGTTGCCGGGTCCGGCCTTGGAGTTGAGGCCGATGTTCGAAAATGAAGTCGTGCCGCGTCTGCGTAACGTCGGCTGCGCCTGTGACGGCGAAGCGTACGTGCAGGTGCGCACTTTCGGCCTCGGCGCCGTGCCGCTGGAGGCCATCGTGCGGCCATTACTCGGCCCGGGTATGGTTCTGACTTTCGGGACCCATACCGGCGTGGTGGATGCCCGCATCGCCTCGGGCGGCAGTGGCGTCACCGCCGAACAACTTTGCGACGTCGCCCGTAAGGTCCGTGATGCCGTTGGGCACGACTTTGTTTGTACCGGCCATGCCAGTTTGGCTTCCATCGTGGTGGAGCAATTGCGGTGTATGGAAAAGACCGTCGCCTTGGCCGAGTCCTGCACGGGCGGATTACTCTCTAATGCTTTCACCGATGTTCCGGGAGCGTCCAAGGTTTTTGCGGGGTCGGCCGTTTGCTATGCCAATGATGCTAAGATGAACTTACTCGGAATTCCCGAATGCCTGCTGGTGCAGCATGGTGCGGTTTCGGCTGAATGCGCGGAGGCGATGGCCTCGGCGGCGGCGGAAAAATTTGGAGCCGATTACGGCGTGGCGGTGACCGGTTTCGCGGGCCCAGATGGCGGGACGGCAGCCGACCCCGTGGGGACGGTTTACCTGGGTTATGCTTCGCCTAGCGGCGTCTGGTCGCGGCGGCTTTTCGTTTCCGGCGATCGCTTGCAGGTCAAGGTTAGGGCCGTGAATACGGCCTTGGATTGGATGCGACGCAATTTGCATAAATATTGCGTCGAGGATTTGATTCAGGGGGCTTGAGCCCAATCGTCGTTCCGGACCCCAGGTGTTTTTGGGGCATGTGAAGCACAAAGGATTGCCAGAACCCTCGTTGGGGCGAAATTAACCAGCGGATGCCAGCCTTCTTCGCCATCGTCGCCGGGAAAGACGAATACCTCGTCGATCGGGACGCACGGGCTTTTTATGATAAAGCCAAGGCGGCGGCCGGCGCGGATGCGGAAGCTGAGGTGATTTCGGGTGCCATGATTAAGGTCGAAGACGCCCGCCCCATCGAAATCCAGTTCTCCGAATCAGTGAAGACGCTTTCCATGTTCGGCGGCAAGCGCGTCATTTGGTTGCGCAACTTCAATTGGGTTTCGGACTCCAAGCAGGCAAAATCCCTCGAGGTGAAGGAAAGTCTCGAAAATATCTTACATGTCGCAACGGAGGCTTCGGATGAGGTTTCGATTATCATTTCGGCGACGCCCTATGACGGCCGTCGCAAGGACCTCACGGAACTAAAAAAAGTCGCAAACGAATTTATAGTCCATGCGTCCGCCGCCAAAGGTTTCTTCGATAAGACCGACCCGCAGGCCGACCTCCAAGAAAATCTGGCCGTTAATCATTTAAAATCATTAGGCGTAAAATTTGAACGCGGAGTGCCTGCGGCCATCATTGGTCGGGTGGGGCAGTCCACCCGGTTGGTCTTGGGGGAGTGCGAAAAACTTGCGACTTACGTGGGGGCGGGCGGCACCATTAAGGAGTCGGATATCCTTTTGCTGGTCCCGACTTTTGGGGAAGGTGATTTCTTCGAGCCCGTCGAGGCGTTGGCCATGCGTGATTTAAAATGGTCGCTGGCGGCGCTCGACCGTTATTTCTTCAACGAAGATTCGAGCCGGCCTTTGTTGGCAGCTTTGCAGAATCGCCTTCGTCTGCTTATCCAGATTCGTTGTCTCGTCGACTCCGGTGACTTCCGGGTGACGGAAGCGGGTTTGCCGAAGGGGCAATTCGAAACCGCCAGTGGGCGGCATGGGCCAACTTTTGGTTCGGCCGCCAAATCGAGCGCCAACCTCTTTTCCCAGAACCCTTGGTATATAAGCAATAAGATAGCTCCGATGGCCGCCCGCTATTCTTTGGCCGAATTGGTCGACCTACAATTGGCCTGCGGGGCCTGTTTCGACGCCGCCAATCGAGGGCAAGATGAGGTCGCCGTCCGGGCGATGACCATGCGGGCGCTTGCCGTCCGGCGTTCTCCCTGATACAAACTAAGACCTTTCCGATGGAACAAGATATCGTCCCTAACGTCCTCGCCGATCGCTACGCTTCGCCCGCGATGAAAGCCATCTGGTCCATCCGCGGCCGCGTAGTCCTTGAACGTGAATACTGGATTGCTGTCATGAAGGCCCAACGCGATCTCGGCTTGGAAATACCTGCCGCCGCCTTGAAGGCTTATGAAGACGTTAAGGAACAGGTTAACTTTGAATCGATTCGCGTCCGCGAAGAAGAAACCCGACACGACGTCAAAGCGCGCATCGATGAGTTCTGCGCCCTTGCCGGTTTTCAGCACGTCCACAAAGGACTGACGAGCCGTGATCTCACGGAATCCGTGGAACAGCTGCAAGTTTTCCGTTCGCTCCAATTGATTCGCTCGAAAGCGGTCGCCGCCTTGGCGGCCTTAGCTCGCCGGGCTCAGGTGGATCGCGACGTCTTGATCGCAGCTCGCACGCACAACGTCGCTGCGCAACCGACCACGGTTGGGAAGCGCTGGGCGATGTTCGGCGAAGAATGCCTGCGCGGCGTATCGCAACTGGATGGGGCTCTCAACGATTTCGCGGCCCGCGGATTAAAGGGTGCGGTCGGCACGCAGCTTGACCAACTGACGCTCTTTGGCGGTGATGCGGCCAAGGTCGCCGCCTTGGAAACTCGCGTATTGGTGCACCTCGGCATTCCGCATGTGCTCGGTGCGGTCGGGCAGGTTTACCCGCGTTCGATGGATTTCGAAGTCGTCTCGGCTCTCTTGTCGGCGGCCTCGGGACCGTCTTCTTTCGCAAAGACCTTGCGCTTGATGGCGGGGCATGAGTTGGCGAGCGAAGGTTTTTTGCCTGGCCAAGTGGGTTCTTCGGCGATGCCGCACAAGATGAACGCCCGGACCTGCGAGCGCATCAATGGCTTCCATATTATTCTTCGCGGTCACGTGGCCATGGCCGCTTCGTTGTCCGGCGACCAGTGGAACGAAGGCGACGTTTCCTGCTCGGTCGTTCGCCGCGTGCTTTTACCGGATGCTTTTCTGGCAATCGACGGCCTGCTGGAAGCTTTCCTTACCGTGCTCGGGCAGATGGAAGTCAATCGCCCGGTGATTGAACGCGAATCACGTCATTACCTGCCGTTCCTGCTCACCACCACTTTCCTGATGGAGGCGGTGAAGGCCGGGGCTGGGCGCGAAGCGGCGCACGAAGCGATTAAGGAACACGCCGTCGCCGTGGCGCGCGATCTACGAACTGGTAAGATTGATAAGAACGACCTCGTGGACCGACTGGCCGGCGATAGCCGACTGAAACTGCCCAAAGCCCTCTTGGTCGAAGCGGTGACCAAGGCCGGCGAGCTCACGGGAGCAGCGGGCGCTCAGGTCGACGCTTTTGTTCGCCTGACCGAGGCCTGGGTCCAGAAGGTGCCCGAGTCGGCTCAGGTGAAGGCTGGACGTATTTTATAGGCCTAAAGCAGGGGCGGGGCAGGGTAGAGGGTTTTCCGTGTTGCCAAGGGGCGGGGTGCTTCCCACAACCCACTTTTCAACCCGTTCCAACCATGTCCTCCCTACAAGGCAATCTTCTCGTCGCGCAAAGCGGCGGCCCCTCCCCAGTCATCAACGCTAGCCTCGCCGGGGTTATCGCTGAAGCTTTGAAGCATGAGGACGAAATCGTCGAAATTTACGGCGGGCTGAATGGCATCCAAGGCATCCTCAATGAACAGCTTATCGACTTGGCCGCTGAATCTCAGCAGACGTTACGTGCCCTGAGCCATACGCCGGGTGCCGCGCTCGGTACCTGCCGCTATAAGGTGAAGAAACAGGAAGACTTCGACCGCATCCTACAGGTCTTCGAAGCGCATAACATCCGCTACTTCCATTACATCGGTGGCAATGATTCGCAAGATACCGCCGCCAAGATCGACGCCCTCGCTAAAGAGCGTGGCTACGAACTCCGGGTCGTGGGCGTACCTAAGACAATCGACAACGACCTGCCTTTGACAGATCACTGTCCGGGCTTTGGTTCGGTGGCTAAACATATCGGCATCACGGTCCGCGAGTTGTCGCTCGATAACGCTGCCATGGGCCAGAACGACTTCGTTTCCATCCTTGAAGTCATGGGTCGAAATGCAGGTTGGCTCGCCGCCTCCTCGGTCCTCGCCCACCGCAAGGAAAAGCGCGATGACCGCAACCCTTCCAACACTCATTACGGCTGCAATGCGCCCCACATCGTGCTCTTGCCTGAAGTACCTTTCAACGCCGATAACTTCATCCGCCGGGTCGAAGAAGTGTTGAAGAACAACGAACATTGCTTCGTCGTCGTCTCCGAAGGCGTGCAAGACGCCACGGGTAACTACCTGGGTGCCGATACCACGAGTACGGATTCTTTTGGGCACGCCGTACTCGGTGGTGCCGGTGAATACCTTCGCTCACTCGTCGAAGAACGTTTTGATGGCGTGAAGGCACGCTCTTCCAAATTGGGCATCACCCAGCGCGCGGCTTCTCATAACGCTTCGAAGACCGACGTTGATGAAGCTGAGCTCTGCGGTCGCGAGGCCGTCAAGGCGGCGATCAACGGCGAGTCCGGCAAGATGGTCATCCTCGCCCGCTCCGAAAAAGAGAACTATGCGGTCCACACACTTTTGGCCCCGCTGAACGAGATTGCCAACGGAGTTAAGGTCTTCCCGGAGAAATGGATCGGCGAAGACCGTATGTCCATTCACCCTGATTTTATCCGTTACGCACTACCCCTCATTCAGGGTGAATTGCAACTCCCTTACGATCAAGGGCTTCCAAAATACGCTCAACTTTCGGCTAATCTGGTGCAGCGCCGATTAGACAAGTACGTTACGGTCTGAAGGCCGTTTTAAGTCTAAAAAGCCTACTCATTTTGGGTAGGCTTTTTTGTTTACGGATTGCAAGCCGGGGGCTGCTCATCGATTTTGTTATCCCTATCTAATAACGCGCCCATGCGAAATCTTCTTAAGCCAGTCATTTTAATCCTCATCGCTCTTTTTCCTGCGCTGGTTTCTGCGGCTTTGCAGAACGGTAAGGTCGAAGTTGGCTTGGTCAAGGGCATCGCTACGCTCATCGATCCGAAGGCGGCTAAGAAGGCTCTCGCCTCTGGTCTGGTTTTTCAAGAAGGGTACACCGTTGAGACAAATTTAGAATCAACAACTGAACTCATCCTTTCGAATGGTTCTACTTTGATCGTCAGCCCGAACACATTGCTGGAGATCCGGACTTTTAAACAAGTCGCTTCCAATTTGATCATCGAAGGTTCTTACCAAAAGCTCGACAAAGAGCCCAGTCCTTCGGTCACGGAAATTGAGGTCAAGCGAGGTAAGGTTCTCGGCGAAGTCCGAAAGCTGAATCCCATGTCATCTTACACGATCAAGACTCCCGTCGGCGTCGCTCGTATTCGTGGTACGATTTACGAAGTTGGATACGAAGAGGATAAAAAAGGTATGGCAACCATGAGCGTTGGTTGCGTCCGCGGCTCAGTGGAGGCCACGGTCTTTGCTTCGAGCTCGGGTCCGGTTTCGGTGGCGCCAGGTCAGCAGGTGACTGTCGTGGCTCCCGCCCCACCTAAGCCTGCCGCTGAAGAGAAACCAGCTGCCGCCCCCGCCGCTGCCGCTGGTACCGCTGCGCCTGCCGCTGGTACCGCTGCGCCTGCCGCTGGTACCGCCGCCGCCCCGGCCGCCGCTGAGCCAGCCCCGCCTGCTCCCCCTGTGGCGCCTGTCTCTATTACGACTTCGGTTATGGATTCCAAAACGTTGAGTTCAATTGCGCTGACCCTGGCCTCATCGACTTCCCTTCCTCCGTCGATTGCTTCAGAGGTCAAGGTGCTAGCGGCGGCCGCCCCGCCGCCCGTTGAAGCAAAACCTGCCGCCGCCGCCGCCCCGGCTGCCGACGGAACTGCCGCCCCGGCTGCCGATGGAAGTGCCGCCCCAGCCGCCGCCCCAACCGCTGAGACTGCCACCGCAGCACCAACTTCAACCACGCCTATGGCTCCTACGCCGACTTCAACCGGTGGCGGTGGCGGAAGTGCGATCGATTCACTTGTGCAAAAAATTACCGATACGGTGCAGCAGACCGTAGAAAAGGCCGTCCAAACTAATCCGTCCGGCACCGGAGGTTGATTGTCTGAACTTAGTTTTATGGCTCCATTTTTTAAACTATTCCTGATCGCGGCCCTTGCTGCTTTACCTGGATTGGCCAGCGCTGCTTTGCAGAATGGCAAAGTCGAGGTCAGCCAAGTTTCCGGCCAAGTCACCCTCATTGACGCGACTTCGCATCGTAAGGCCCTGACGGTTGGAGACGTCTTTCAGCAAGGCACCCAGATCGTCACGGCCGCTGGCGCTTCGGCGGAACTTCAATTATCGAACGGTTCGACAATCTTGATCAGTCCGGATTCACATTTGGAACTCCGTACGTTCAGACAGGTGCCTTCGCGTGATATTGTCGAGAGCGACTATCAGAAGGTCAGCAAGGAGCCTAGCCCCTCGGTGACCGAGCTGATGCTTTATAAAGGAAAAATCGTCGGCGAAGTCAGGAAGTTGAATCCATCATCCACCTACACGGTTAAGACTCCGGTAGGTCTGGTGGCTATTCGGGGAACCGTTTATACGGTCGAATGCGGCAAATCTAATGCCGGACTTGATAAGGTTGAGGTGCAATGCGTGCGCGGTGCCGTTGAGGCGACGATTTATGAGTATGGTATGGGCCCAGTGGCGATTGCTCCTAGCCGTCGCTTAACGGCCGTCGTAACAGTCATTAAGGACCCAATTTTAAGCCCACCCAATCTCGTTGCGACCAAGTCGCCTGAATTAGGGCGCAATATTGCCGCCGTCGAAGTCTATATGGCCGAGATGAGCTCGGTGCAGCTCCGTGATCTCTCGGCTAATCTGATTAAGTCATCTACGTTACCACCCGAGGTTTCGGCTGCCGTTGCGACTATGGCTGAAAAGGCTCCGGCTCGCCCGGATGCTCCCGCCGAAATTAAGAAGGACGTTACTCCGGAGGCACCCTCAATTAGTCACATCCCTCTGCAGAATACTCCCAGCTCTGGCTCTACCGGGCCAGTCTTGCAGCAGATTCTCGATAACGTGCAGAAGCTCGTGGAAAAGAACGAGCAGCCTAATCCGTCGCCGACGGCTGGTTAAGCAGCGCCGCCTTCATCCGTCCTGGACGGTGTAGGGTTGTCTAGATGTTTTCTCCGCTCGCTTTAGCGTCGGCGGGTTACCATCATCTTTTCATGCCGATTGCCGGAAAGTTTATCACCCTTGAGGGGGGCGAGGGAGCAGGTAAATCTACCCAAGTGGCTCGCTTGGCTGAGCGGCTTGAAGCCAGGGGTGCGACGGTTTTGCGCCTCCGCGAGCCGGGGGGGACCGCCTTAGGCGAGCAAATGCGGGCGGTCTTAAAGCAGCCCGGATCGATGATCGTCCCGCAAGCCGAAGCCCTGCTCTTCGCCGCCTGTCGGGCTCAGCTTGTCAGTGAGGTCATCGTGCCAAGCTTAGCCGCCGGATCTGTCGTCCTCTGCGATCGATTCATTGATTCGACGGTGGCCTATCAGGCTGCTGGTCGCGGCTTGGAACGAAACCTCATTGATGCCGCCAATCGACTGGCGTGTGGCACCGTCTGTCCGGATTTGACCATCCTGCTCGACCTCGATCCGGCACATGGCCTTGGCCGCGCTTCTTTGCGGGATCATGGGAAGCATGATCGATTCGAGGCTTTAGAGACCGGCTTTCATCAACGGGTCCGGGCGATGTATCACGCGCTGGCCAAAGAAGAACCCCAGCGATTTTTCGTGGTCGATGCCGCGCAAACTCCCGAAAAAATCTCCGAAATAATCTGGCATGAAGTCCAACGCCGTTTCCTCTGACCTCGCGGCCCTGCCCGCCGTGAAGGTTCTTTTGCGTGCTCGCGCCGAAGGCCGGATGCCGCATGCCGTCTTATTGACGGGGGCGGACGATGCGTTACTCGAAAAAGCGGCGGAGAAATTAGCGGCCATTCACTTGGACGATCCGAACCCCATCGAGAGTCCGGACTGCCGCGTCCTCCGTCCTGCGAAAAAATCGCGACGCATTAATATCGAGAGTACGCAACAGGTGGTCGCTGGGCTTCGTCTGACCTCTGTCGGCGCGCGGAGGGTTGTGATCGTCCATGAGCCTGACCGGTTCGAGTCTTCGGCGGCGAATGCTTTTCTTAAGTCATTGGAAGAACCTCCGCCGGGCACCTTGATCATCTTACAGACGACAAATTACTACCGCGTCATGGCCACGATCCTGAGCCGTTGCTTACGATTCCATCTTGGCGGGCAGGCTTCGGCGGTTACCGATCCGGCTTGGTTGGACTGGCTGCGGGAATTCGATCGACTGATGACCAGGATGGTGAGCGGCCCAAGCAGCCCGACTTCTCGCGTATCGGAGGTATTTATCCCGCTGTATGCCTTATGCGCCCGTTTTGAGGTTTTGCAGGAACTCTTTGTCGAAGAAGCCCTGAAAGATGCGCCGCCGCCTCCGCCTACCGATGACGACGAGGATGAAATCGAAGAAGCCCATGAGTCGTCGGTACGCCGGGGGGTCCGGCATCGAATGTTGGTTTCGATCGAAGAACGGCTCCGGCTTATGGGTCGAGCGCATCCGGAGTGCGGGGCTCAAGTCGCCTCGGCCGTAGAATACCTGGAAGAGGCCCGCGCCCGACTCGAACTTAGTTATCAGTCGGTGGCAGCCATGGAGCAGTTTTTCCTGCAAACATTGAGAACCTTTGCGGTCCGTGTCCGCCCAGAGCCGGTCGGCCTACGATAGTTCCGCTGCCACTTGAAACTTCACCCCCCTAAAGGAGTTATACTTTAAAGATGTCCCAAGATGAGCCGCTCCTCCCCGATGATGTGGAGGATAAGAGGCTGATGCTTTTGGTGGCAGGTGGAGACGACGACGCGCTCCGACTTTTGGTAAATCGTCATCACCCCCGCTTGGTAGGCTATTTGCGCGGCGAAGTAGGCTCCTTGGCCACGGCCGAAGAGTTGGCCATGGAGGTTTTTATCCGGCTGCATCGGGCGGCGAATCGCTGGCGGCCCGAGGCCAAGCTCAGCACTTACCTGATTCATATCGCCCGGAATCTGGTTCTAAACGAATGGCGGCGGCGCGGGCGTAAGCCAACCACGGCTCTGGATTCCACCCCGGAGCCCGGCGATCATAGCCAAACTTCCGCTCGTCGGCTGAACGAGCTTGATGAAGCCTTTCAGCGGGCGATTGCGCAGCTTCCCCCCGAGCAGCGGACGGCTATCCTCTTGGTCGTGCAGCAGGAACTGGCCTACGAAGATATCGCCGAAATCATGGATGCACCTGTTTCTTCGGTCAAAACTTGGATACATCGTGCCCGTGCGCGCCTACGCGAGCTACTCAAAGACTTTTATGGACCCGCTTAATCTCTGCAACTTCGCCGTTTCTACGGTGTTTAACCTAACGAACTGAACCATGGATAACTCTGATCAATCCACCTTCGAACGAGACCTCTCGGCCGCGCTAAGTCGTCAAGCCGCCGTGGTGGTTCCTGGGTTTGCGGACCGAGTGGTCGAGGGGGTCCAGGTTAAGCGTCGTCGCGCCAACGTCATCCTTTGGAGCTCGTGGATCACCACCGCCGCAGCTGCCTGTTTGGTCACCATTTTTCTGACCAAAGAACCTTCGGAAGAGTCTTTGATCAAACAGACCCACGCCTTGCTCGCCAGCGATGAGTCCGCCCAATTCAACGAAATCTTAGGCTTGGCCAATGATCTTTCGGTCTTAGCCCCCGTCATCGAGAAATCGACTTTGGTGGATGTCCTCACGTCTCCGGGCTCTTGATCTCCATGAGATTTGCCCCTCTTTTTATTGCACTTGGGTTAGCCATGAATGCTTGTGCAGCAGATGCCCCCGCCGGCAAAGGTTCGGCAGATACGGCGCCGTCAGCCGAAGAAATTCAGACCATCCGTAAGATACTGGAGCTTCCTCCCGAGCGCCTTTCACGCATCCGCGGGGCGATCGAACACATCGAGAAGATGCCGCCAGGCGCCCGGAAGGAATTTGCCGATAAATTAGCCAAATTTGAAACCGCGACTCCCGAAGAACGACGCAAGCTGACCAAGGAGCTACGCGACCACGGTGGCTTCAACGGTCGGGTCTTAGATCACTATTTTAAATCTCTCCCACCCGAGAAGGCGAAGGCTGAGCGGATGCGTATCAACGGACTCACCCCCGAGCAACGTGAGGAATTCATCCGTCAGCAAGCCGAGCGTTTTTCGGTTGAATTGGCCAAAGAGGGTGAAAAGAAATCCGGTGGCGAGAAAAAGGCGGTCAAGCGTCCAAAGGGTGAAGTGCCCCGTCCCGAAGGGGCGGTGGTGACGCCTCCGACGGTTATTCAATAGCGATTAAGCGATACCCTTCTGACCGTGCTTCCAGCGGTCGTGTGCCCAGAGCCATTCCACGCAGGCTTCATCGCTGGAGCGTAATCGGTCAGCCAGCCAGTTGTTTGATTCAATGGTCAGGCCGGTCGAGTCTTTGGCGTTAAGTACCACGGAGTGGAGTCGGCATTGCCAGAAACTTTTACGCTCCGCCCAGAAAATCCGGCTCTCCGCGCCAAAGCGCTGGGCGATGATGCCTGGAAGATCCGTGGCGAGGCAAGGGCTTCCCATAAAATCAATGGAAATCCCTTGGGGGGTATTTTGGTCGAACAGAATGCACGTGATTTGTTTTTCGCGGACCGCCTTCATGGCTCGGCCAAAGCCCTCTCGGCGCGAAACCAATTGCATCCCGAAGCGCTCGCGCGCGTCTTTGACCCAAGTGTTGGCGCCCGGTTGGTTGAGTGGACGAAAAAGCACGACCCACTGTTTCTTCGCAAATTGAGGGTGAAGCAGTGGGGCGGCCGTCATCATCTCCATGTGCGTGAAATGCGGAACGAAGAGGACGATACCTTCCGCCGTTTCGGTCAGGCCGGAGAGTCCATGCAGCATGCTTTCATCAAGCGAGACGCGGCGGCGGATTTCTTCGGGCGAAAAGAGGGGCGAGGCGATGGAGAAAAGGCCCATCTCCGCTGCTCGCCGACAGGAAGTTTGGCCGATACGTTTCACCCAAGCAGCATCACGATCAGGAAAAGCTACCCGAAGATTACGGGTGAGGATTTTTCGGCGTAAGATCCAAAGTACGCCACCCCAGCCGGCGGCATTAATCCGGGCAAAGCCTTCGGGCAGGCGAGTCAAGAGCCAGGCATAGATTGCGATGAAGGGTCGCATGCGGGATTTTTAGCTCCGACCTTCTTGACGGAGGATATCCCCGATTTCCGTCACTAAGATATTTCGTCGGCCTAATTCATCCCGGGCGAAATATTTGTCCGGCTGACGGACCAGGTCAAACGGCTCATCGGGTAGGTTATCTTCATCGAACTCCATCTCATCGACGGCATCGATATCATCGAAGATATGCGAAAGGCGGAGGGGTTCGCCGTGGATCGCCTGGGCCGGATTCGCGATACTGCCGTCTTTGAGCAGATTAAAAAACAGGCAGGGATAGAATGCTTTTTCATACGGAGCCAAGAAACGCGTGACCCATTGGCCAGGCACTTCCCACCGCCGATTGATGACGACGGTGTCCGAAAAGTGAATGCACGGCTCGTACCATTTCTCCACCGCTTCATGCCGCTGAGTCAGCGGGCAATCGACGACCGTGACGATACGTTGCACGCGCCACACCGCATCGGGCAGCGTGGGCTTGAGCGCCCGATGCAGGGCCTCCATCTGGTCGATGACGGACAGGCCGCCATGCAGGACGAGGATGGCCGCCTCTTCTGCGCCTGGCGCCGGCACGGTGGCTTGCCCGTTCGTAAAACTCCATTGGTCAGGTACTTCGCCCCCTTCGCGGGTTTCGCGCAAAATTCGGATGACCTTGCCCTCGGGCCAGGCATTTTCGGAGAGTTCACGGACGGCGTCCGCCCGGCCGGAGCCCTTGGGACCGATGACAAGGATGAGAGGTGTCATGCCTTGCGCCCACAACGACCGAAGGGAGCATTTTGACCGCGATCGCGGATCCAGTGGTCGACGGCGACGAGTGCCGCCATCGCCTCGACAATGGGAACGGCGCGCGGGAGGACGCAGGGGTCATGCCGGCCCTTAGCGCTTAGCTCAGTGGCTTTCCCGTCTGGCCCCACGGTGCGTTGCGGTTTCAGGACGGTGGCCGTAGGTTTGAAAGCGATGCGGAAGATCACGTCTTCACCGTTCGTGATACCGCCTTGGGTGCCGCCGGAACGATTAGTCGCCGTCCGAATTTTTCCGCCCTTGCGGATGAATTCATCATTATGCGCACTGCCGCGTAAAAGCGTGCCGTTGAAGCCGCTCCCGATTTCAAAGCCTTTCGTCGCCGGAAGGGAGAGCATGGCTTTACCGAGGTCGGCTTCAAAGCGGTCAAAGACAGGCGAGCCTAGTCCGGGGGGAAGATTTTCAATCACGCAACAGATGACGCCACCAACGGAATCGCCTTCGGCGCGAGCGGCACGAATCAGCGCATCGATCTTGGCCGCCGTGGCCGGGTGCGGGCAACGCGTCGGACTGGCTTCGACTTGTTTGAGCGAAGGGGTCTGGGCAGGTGTCGGCATCTTGATTTCGGCGACGCTCTCAACCCAGGCCGTGATTTTAGCGCCGCAGGCGTGCTTTAGGACGGTCTTTGCCACGGCCCCGGCAGCAACCCGCGCCGCCGTTTCGCGGGCAGACGAGCGGCCACCGCCTTCGATTGCGCGGATGCCATATTTAGCATCGTAAGTATAGTCAGCATGCGACGGCCGGTAAGCGGTTTTCATTTCAGCATAGGCCTGCGGGCGTTGGTCGCTATTGCGAATGAAGATCGCGATGGGAGAGCCGAGCGTGAAACCGTCGTGCGAGATGCCGGAAAGGATTTCAGGAAGGTCTTCTTCTTTACGCTGGGTGGTCAGGGCACTTTGGCCTGGGCGGCGGCGCGCCAGTTCGCTCTTCAAAAAATTAATATCAAACGGCACTCGCGGAGGGCAGCCGTCGATGACGACGCCCATGGCGGGGCCATGACTTTCACCGAAAGTCGCGATGCGGAAGTTCTGGCCGTGAATGTTGCCCATGGAAAGTTTGGTAAAAAGAAACGCCGCCGAGCCTGAGGGCCGGGCGGCGTCCGTTTGGCGGCTCCGCCCCGACGCTTAGCGGCGAAGGTTAGAAGTAATCTTGGAGACCAGCTGTTGGCTCTGGGGCAGATTGCCAAAGAAGCCGTATTTTACGGTGCACTGGGTGAAGGCTACCTTGGTGATAGGGTCTTCAACCTTGGCGACATCGATTCTGATTTCAAGGTCTCCCACGGTGCGGGCAAAGACCGTAACGGCCAGCAGCTCGTTGTTCGGGCCACGTTCGTCGGTTTCGCCGGTGCGAAGGGTGCCGTTAGATTGATCGAGGGAGCGCTTCACCGCATTAAAAACCGCTTCGGTGTCGGTATTGTAACGGGTCACCAGCGCCCCGGTGATATTGGAGAACGAGGCCTCGCGGGTGTCAGCGTTATCGACGCCAACAAGGGTGTTACATCCCGTGGTAAGCAGGGTGGAGGCGAGGAGGGCGAGGGCGAGGGCGTTCTTCATGATCAAGAGTCGTGGTTGAGTGATAACAGACAAAGCAGAGCCGGGGCTTCATGGCAAACGATTTCGCCCTGCTCTGAAACCCGTAAACCAGGCATTTTGTAGTTAGATTATCATTACAAAGTAGAGGTTAAGGTTGATAAAATACCGAACTTCCGGGCCGGATCTGGCCGCACCGCGCCGTGTTTTTGTATAAAAAACAGCATTTATTCATAAGATACTGATGAACAATATTTTACATAATATAAGACTGAAACTAATCATAAATCTGATCAGGCGCGGCTGTGAATAATAAATTGGGGCTAATTGGGGCTAAAATCTTGACCAGTGGAGGTGAGTGGGGAAAAGTGGGTGAACAGGGGGCTTAAACCCACGAAATGTCTATTGGCGCAAACATCGGACTCTTTACCGGCATCCATAACGGAAAATTGGATGAGAAGAATCGCGTCACCATTCCAGCGGCCTGGCGCTTCGAGGGCGCGGGTGAAACCAGTTTCTTGGCGATGTTTCACCCCGCCCTTGGCACGATTGTCGTTTTCCCCCCCTCGATGGTGCAGCGGATTCGTGATGCCTCCTCGCAGGTGACCGTGAGCGATCCGGATAAGATGAACGCGCTTCGCTTGCTCGGCGAAAACAGTATCCAGGTTTCGTGCGACAAGGCCGGACGGATTACGCTGAACGATCACGTCGTAAACCAAGCGGCACTCGATCGCGATATCGTCTTCAGCGGCAGCTTTACTACTTTCCAGATTTCCGCGCCGACGCCGCCGAAAACCGATCGCGATTCTGAAAGCACGCGCACCATCCTGCGCGCCTTGCGCGAACTGGGTATTTAACTGTATCCAGAAGTTACTTACACTACTCACACCTTATTCACAACCGCCGCCCATGACCAGCCACGTTCCAGTCCTGCTCGAGGAGTGCTTGGTACTTCTTGCGCCCCAGGACGGAAGTGCACTCTTGGATTGTACGTTCGGCGGCGGCGGGCACACGGAAGCAATCTTGGCCCGAACGCTCGGCACCACGGTCGACGCGATGGATCGCGATCCAGCAGCGGCGGAACGTGCGACGGAAACCGCAGCGCGTTATCCGGGCCGACTCCGTTTTCATTCCGAAGATTTTCGCCACCTTGACCGCGTTCCGGGACGATTCGATGGTGTCTTGATGGACAT
Organism: uncultured Opitutia bacterium; assembly: GCA_903850885.1. Taxonomy (GTDB): domain Bacteria; phylum Verrucomicrobiota; class Verrucomicrobiia; order Opitutales; family UBA953; genus UBA953. The sequence continues at coordinate 16,996 of CAINMU010000100.1, forward strand.
TGGGGTGTCTTCATACCAGTTGGATATTCCGGAACGCGGTTTCTCATTTCGTAACGACGGTCCCAATGATATGCGCATGGATCCGCGCCGGGGCCGAAGTGCGGAAGAATTCCTTGAGCATGGCGAGCGCGGCGAAGTCGAACGTGCCGTGCGCGATTACGGCGAAGAGCCCCGCTGGTTTCGGGTCGTGAATGCGATCTTCGCCGCCCGGGGTACTGGACGTCTGGCCCGCACGGCGGCTTTCGCGGCGCTTGTCGCCGAGGCCGCCCCGCCTAAGCCCGGCCCCCGTGGCCCGCACCCCGCGACGAAAACTTTCCAAGGTATCCGCATCGCGGTGAACGATGAATTAGGCGCACTCACCGACGCCTTGCCTTTGGCTTTCGAAAAATTAAATGCCGGCGGTGTGCTCGCGATTATTTCATTCCATTCGTTGGAAGACCGCATCGTCAAACGTTACCTGAACGGCGTGGCGGGTCGTCCTGTTGACCGGAACGATTCCCGGATGCAGGATGATCGCGTTAAACTGGCCGATCTCCTGACGCGTAAGGCGACTCAACCGTCCGAGGCAGAACAAGTACGTAACCCCCGCAGCCGCTCCGCGCGGCTCCGCGCCGTTCGGCGCCTCGCCCTATGAGTCTCCGCAGCTTGATGACCTGGGTTTTTCTTGGCGGTACGCTGGGCGCGGCTGCACTTGGGACGATTTACATCATGAAATTACGGATGGAAGCCGACGTCATCGGTTCGCGCATCGTGCGGCTGGAGCGTTCAATTGCTGATACCAAGAAAGATCTAGATACTTTGAAGCGGCAACGGGATCAATCGCTCGACACGTTACAGTTACAGTCGCGGATTGGTGATGCCCTCAAGCCTCCCACCCCCGAGCAGGTGGTTTGGATTTCCCGGGCCACCCTGGTTCCCGTCTCAGTTGCTCCGCTTTCTTCGATCATCAGTCCTCGTCTGACCCCCCGCGAAATTGCCTTCCGCCCATTGACTGGCCAGGGGGGCGGCACTGCGCGATGAGCCTACCCCATGCCAGACGAATGCGCTACCGTTCGCTGGCTTGGGGGGTGTCCGTCTGTTTCGTCGCCGTTCTTTGCCGGCTGGTTTGGCTGCATTGGATTGATGCTCCCCGTTTACGTGCCGAGGCGCTTCAAGCGCGTCGAGTCATGCAGGCCAAGTCTTGTCGCCGCGGCGAGATCCGTGACGCCCAAGATAACCTTTTAGCTATTTCGGAAAACGTCTGGGATATCGGGGTCGATCCTGACGTCTTGCAAAAAGGCGACCGCGGCCGGATTTCAGAAATTGCGCTCATCTTAGGGATCCCTGCGACGAAGGTTATCGAAGCTTTCAATAATTCGGTCCGCCTGGATGCTGAAGGCGAAGAGCATAAGATTCGGTGGACAATTTTAGCCCGTGAATGTGGCGAAGACATCGTGAAGCGGATTAAGGCGCTGGGTGTCAAGGCGCTGCGGGCGGAATTAAAATACCGCCGGAGTTATCCCAAAGGCCAGCTGGCTTCGCACGTCATCGGCTATGTCAATAAGGAGGGTGAACCCGCGGCGGGGATCGAACGCGTCATGAACAGTTTGTTAGTCGGTCAGAATGGTTGGATCGAATCTGAGCGCGATGGCCGCCACCGCGAAATTGCCAGCATTCGTTTACGCGAAGTCGCCCCGGTCGACGGAAGTACGGTGGTGCTAACGCTCAATAGTCTTGTCCAGAAAACCTGCGAAGACGCATTGGCCGCCGCCGCTGTCCGCTATAATCCCAAAAGCGGCATCATCATCGTGAGTGAACCTCGGACAGGCCGGATCTTAGGTTTGGCTAATTGGCCGACTTATGACCTTAACCGTTTTTGGGATCCCAAGTCCGCCCCGATGGACAGTCAGCGTAATCGCGCCGTCTCCGACGTCTATGAGCCAGGTTCGGTGTTTAAGATCGTTTCGATTTCAGGAGCTCTGGAGGAGCATCTGATCACGCCGAATTCAGTTTATGACTGCGGCGCGACCTCCGTGCCTTACCGCGGCCGCATGGTTTCGTTGCCAGCGGATTCGCACCCTCTCGGGGTCGTCGATATTCGCCATATCGTGCGTGAATCTTCCAATCGCGGGACGGTTCAGGTCGGGATGCAGTATGCCGAACGCTTGGGAGAAGAAAAATTCTTCTCCTTAGTAAAATCTTTTGGGTTCGGTTCTAACTCGGGTCTAATCACGGGCGCCGAAGTCCCGGGCCTGTTGATCTCGCCGAAGAATTGGGATGGTATGACCATCTCCCGGATGCCGATGGGGCATTCGATTAGCGTGACGGCCATGCAGATGCACTACGCCATGTCGGTCATCGCCGCGGACGGTCTACTCATGCAGCCGCAACTCGTCTTACGCGTCGAAGACCCGAAGACTAAATCACCCATCTTAAGTTACATGCCCCGAAGCCGGGGCCGGGCGATTTCGGAATCGACCGCCCACGAAGTCGCCACGCTGTTGCGAGCCGTTTGTGGTAAGGGTGGAACGGCCCCGATCGCGGATATCCCCGGTTATGAAGTCGCTGGGAAAACCGGCACGACGCAAAAAATCATCAACGGTAAGTATTCGACGACCCATCACGTCGCTTCTTTTTCCGGTTTCTTCCCGGTGGGCGACCCTCGCTTGGCGATCACGGTGATCATCGACGAACCCCAGGGGGAGGGCGTAGCTTATGGCGGTAAGGTTTCCGCTCCAATCTTTCGCGAAGTCGCCGAGAAATGTATTCGCTGGCTCGATCTTCCTCCCATGACAGCGGTGCCCCGCGGCCCCTTGGCCCGCACTGAGCAATGACACCCGCGCCCCTCCCCATGTCTACTGCGATGGAGCGCCCTACGTTCAATTCCTTGTTGCAAGGACTGCCGGTTCTTTCGCGCACGGGAGACGGCTCGGTCCGGATTACATGCATCGTCACCGACAGCCGCCGGATTATCCCGGGGGCTTTGTTTTTCGCGCTGCCTGGACTGCGCACCGACGGCCATGCTTTTATGGACGATGCGATTGCCCGGGGTGCGGCCGCCATCATTTCCGCTCAGCCCGTGAATGGGCTCCCGGCGGTCGCGGCGGCGCAAGTCGCCGAACCTCGGAAAGTTTTGGCCGAAGTCGCCCGCCGATTTTTCGGACATCCAGAACAGGCGTTGGCGTTAGCGGGGGTGACCGGGACGAACGGTAAGACGACCGTCGCTTTTTTACTTCGGCATTTCCTGCAGGCAGAGGCTTCGGTTTGGGGTTTGATCGGCACGGTCCGTTATCACCTCGGTCGACGTTCCATCCCTTCTTATAAGACGACCCCCGAGTCGGCAGACCTTGCCGCGTTCTTCCGCCAGATGGTCGATGCGGGTTGTGTCGGAGCTTGTCTGGAAGTGAGCTCGCACGCCTTACACCAAGATCGCGTTCACGGTTTCCAATTCAAAGTCGCCGCCTTTACCAATCTGACACGCGATCACGTGGATTACCATGGTGACCTGGGTTCATACCTTGATGCCAAGACGGCGTTGTTCGATGGCCGTAACGGCGCGGTGCCGGCGGTCAGCGTCATTAATATCGACGACCCCAGTGGTCGCGTCCTTGCTGAAGCCTGTCGCCGTCGCGGTGCGGTCATTACTTTCGGCTTGGCCGATGATGCCGATCTGCGGGCGACGGAATTAACCTTGTCGCCCAGCGGGGCCATTTTTTCGGTGGCTTGGCGGCAACAGACGGCCCGGTTTACTTCGACCCTGCCGGGCGGTTATAATGTCTCGAACGTGCTGTGTGCCTTGGCCATGGCGGCCGCGCTCGGTCGCGATCCCTTAAGCCTGAGCGCAAGCCTAGCTTCTTTTCCCGGAGTTTCCGGCCGGATGGAACGGGTCGATGCCGGCCAGTTCTTCCCCGTCTTTGTGGATTACGCCCATACAGATGATGCCTTGGGTAATGCCTTGCGTATGTTGCGCGCGATCACGCCGGGCCGTGTCCTTTGCGTCTATGGTTGCGGTGGTAATCGTGATCGCGGCAAACGCCCAACGATGACGAAGGCCGTCCGCGACCACGCCCATCTGGCTTGGGCGACGGCGGACAATCCCCGTAGGGAGAAAATCGAAGCCATCTTTGCGGACATGCGCGAAGGTTTGGGCGCATTGCCTACGATCGAGTTTGTGGCTGATCGCCGTGAGGCAATCGGGCGGGCCTTAGCGGCCGCCCGGGCTGGAGATTGCGTCGTGATTGCCGGTAAAGGTCATGAGACGACCCAAGAATTTACGGATACCGTGGTGCCCTTTGATGATCGCCAGGTCGTCCGCGAAATTCTCGAACTACGAAAAGGAGGCGCCAGCGCATGACGACTTTCTCCGCCATCAATCTGGCGACTTGGGCGCAAGGGCGCTGGACGGCTTTGCCTCCGGCGAGCCTCTCGGGCTTTGGGACTGATACCCGGACGTTACGTCGCGGCGACGTGTTTGTCGCCGTGCGGACCGACCGTCGGGACGGTCACGACTTCTTATCCGATGCCCGAGACAAAGGAGCTTCCTGTGCTTTGGTTTCTCGGCCGGTCGCGGATGCTTTGCCGCAGCTCGTGGTCGATGACGTGCTGGCGGGCCTGCGCCGCATCGCCCAAGCTTGGCGGCAGTGTTTCCAAGGCCAAGTCATCGGCGTGACCGGTAGCGTGGGCAAGACTTCCACGAAGGAGCTCCTGGCGGCCTTACTGGGCGCCGAAGCCTTCGTGACGGAGGCCAATCTTAATAATCTTATCGGCGTTCCGCTGATGTTGCTCCGAGTGGAGCCTGATCGGCATCGCTTCGCGGTCATCGAGGCGGGCATGAGCGTACCAGGCGAATTGGCGATCTCCGCTCAGGTCATTCGTCCGGATCTCGTCATCGTCACCGCCGTGACGCCGGTGCACCTTGAAGGACTCGGCACGATGGCTGTGGTGGCGCGCGAAAAAGCAACCCTGGTTGCGGCCTTACCTCCCGCCGGTCGGGCAATCTTGCCAGTCGCGCTGTTGGGTTGGGCAGAATTTGCTGCGCAGGCTCATAGATGCACCGCCGTTCAGTTTAAAGATGAGCCGGCGCCCGCGGTGACTCCGGCTCGTTTAATTCAGGCCACCCTCGGAGAAGATGAAAGAGGGTATCGGACTCTGGCTCTCGACGGGAAGACCTTCCGCTTGGGCGCGCTTTCGGACGGGTTAGTTCGGAACGCCGCGTTGGCGGTGGTCGCCGCCCGTGGTTTAGGGCTATCGGATGACCAGATTGCTCCAGCCCTGGCCGCATGGACCCCGCCAGCTGGCCGTGGAAGCGTGCATGGGCTCGGAAGACAGACCTTCTATTTAGATTGTTATAATTCCAGTCCGGCTTCCCTTAGCGATGCTGCCGCTTGCTTCGATCGATTGAGTTCCAAACAAAACGAATCGCGGCTTTTCATTTTAGGGGGGATGGCTGAATTAGGAAATAACGCTGTTCAATTCCATCGCGAAAACGGCGCAAAGCTACCTTTGCGGGCCGGAGATAAAGTCGTAGCCTTCGGCGGTGAGGCGCCGGCTTACCTGCAAGGCGTCAGTCGGTCCGACGTCACTCTTCTCGCCGTCGAAACCATCGATGAGGTCGCGCAGGCTGTGAATTCTCATGTGGGTTATATTTTCGTGAAGGGTAGCCGATCTCATGCCTTGGAGCGCTGCCTCCCGCTTTCCCTGCGCTCGGCGCTTACTTTCCACTAAGATGCTTTATCGTCTCAGCGAACTCGAAAAATTCTGGGGACCTTTCCGTCTTTTTGAGTATATTTCCGTGCGGGCGATTATGGCGGGCCTGACGGCCTTGGCTTTGGGTATGTTATTATCGGGGACGATGATTCGACTCCTGAGTCGGCTGCGTCAGCCCGAGCGCTCAGCGAAACTGATGGGTGAACTCGCCAAAGAAAGCGGCAAAGTCCCGACCATGGGTGGGTTACTAATCGGCGTGGCGATGATTCCATCCGTCTTGCTTTGGGCCAAACTCAACGTCCTCGTGCTGGCTACGTTGTGGTGTTTGATCGGTATGGGCATGGTAGGCTTCGCCGATGATTGGCTTAAAGTACGCCACGGAAGTGCGGATGGTATTTCCGCCCGCACCAAGCTGGCCGGGCAGGGGATCGTGGCTTTGCTCGCTTTGGGCATTGTCCTGCTCGACCCCGCCTACCGTTCGAGTCTTTGTGAAATCTGGTTGCCGATTCTTAACGGCCCAATCTGGACGGAGCATTCCTGGGGCTTGCCTTTCTTTCTTTCGTTCGGGTTAGCGGCCGTATTTTTTATCCTGGTCTGCGTCGGTTCCTCCAATGCGGTGAATCTGACGGATGGTCTCGACGGCCTCGCGATTGGCTGCGTCTTAATCACGACGCTTATCTTAGGGAGCGTGGCCTACTTGGTCGGTCACCACGAATTTTCGAATTACCTTCGAATCAGTTATGTATCCGGGGCCGGCGAATTGGCGATATTCTGCGCGGCCTTGATCGGCGGCAGTTTGGTCTTCCTTTGGCATAATGCTGCGCCGGCGGAAATCTATATGGGTGATGTCGGCGCCTTGGGGATCGGTGGGGCTTTGGGTGCGGTGGCTTGCTTGATGCACCAGCCTTTCTTACTCGCAATCGTCGGGGGTATTTTTGTCGTCGAGGCGCTTTCGGTCATGTTGCAGGTCGCCTACTTTAAACGGACGGGCGGCCAGCGGTTGTTCCTCATGACGCCGATTCACCACCATTTCCAGAAGAAGGGCTGGCCGGCCACCAAGGTCGTCGTGCGCTTCTGGATTGTCTCCTTCCTCTTCGGGCTCCTGGGCCTGCTCTCCCTGAAACTACGATGAGCGAATTCCCCGAAAGTCTTAAGCGTCGGCTCAGTCGCCCGGCAGCCATCTTTGGCGAAGGCGTGAGCGGGCGCTCCGTCGCCGAATCCTTAGCCTTCGGCGGTTTTGCTTCCGTCATTTATGACGAGAAGGGTATTAACTCCGTGTTTGGTCCTGAGCAGGCAGCGCGACACGATCTGCTCATCTATAGTCCAGGTTTCGCCCAAGCTCACCCTTGGATCTTGGCGGCCCGGCGCGTCGGTATGCAGTGCATGCCGGAATTGGATTTCGGCGCCTTACTTTGGACGGGCCCGGCGATTGCGATTACGGGCACCAATGGAAAAACAACCCTCACCGAATTCCTCTCCTTTGCCTTTAAGCGCTCGGGCGTCGATGCTATCGCCTGCGGCAATATCGGGCACGCGCTGACATCGCTTTCTCGTACCGAGTCCAACGTCTCCTTCTTGGCGGTGGTCGAAGTGAGTTCTTTCCAGGCGGAAGATTTGCGTAACTTCACACCTGAAGCCGTCCTCTGGACGAATTTCGATGAAGATCACTTGGATCGCCATGGCGATCTCGAGAGTTACTTCCGGGCAAAATTTAAATTAATCGAACGGATGATGCCGGGCGGAATCTTGGTCGTGGGGGAATCCGTGGTCGCGGCGGCCCGTAAATTCGGAATCGAACTTCCTGTCGAGGCTTTGGTGGCAACACGGGCGGAAGTCGCGGATAGCGTTCCGGCGGGTTCCCTCTTCTGCACCTGGCCTCAGCTCGAAAATTGGGCCGTGGCGGTCAAATATTGGCGGGCACGGGGTATCGCCCTCCGCCTCTTAGAAGAATCGGCCAAACTTTTCCGGCTGGCTCCGCATCGCTTACGGAAGGTCGCCGAATCTCAAGACGTCGAATATTGGAACGACTCCAAGGGGACGAATTTCCATGCCGTCGAGGCCGCCCTGCGACAATTCACCATTCCGGTCCGCTGGATTGGGGGCGGCAAATGGAAAGGTGGCGACCTGCAGGCTTTTGCTGCACGCATCACGCCCCAGATTGAAGCCGCTTATCTCATCGGAGAAACCGGCGAGGAGCTCCACCGGCAATTCGCTGCTTTAGGCAAGCCCAGCCGGGTGTTCCCCTCGTTGCAGGATGCCGTGGTGGCAGCGACGAACGATGCGCACGGTCCCACCGCGATCCTACTCAGCCCCGGGTTCTCGAGCTTCGATCAATTTCGCAGTTACGTCGAACGCGGCATGGTCTTCGAACGCGCCGCCCTGGCCCTCGCCAATCGCGCCTGATTTTTTCATCAAAACACCCACCCAAACCACCCAATACCCATGCGTCCCATCATCACCGTCACTGCCGTCGTGCTTCTGCACCTCTGCGTCATCGCCGTACTCGTCGGAGTTAACGGCTGCCGAAGTACGAGCGGCTTCGAACAGGAGGGCGATCCGGCCGCGTTCACCGGCGGCGCTCGCTCAGCGAGTTCATCCGCTGTCTTGGTAGCGGTGCCGACCACGGCTAAGATGGTAGTCCCCGCACCGACGAAAGTGACCCCCATTGCGGCTTCGGGCCCCGGCGGCGTTCACGTGGTAGTTAAAGGTGAATCTTTGTCTCTCGTTGCTTCACGGGAAAAAACCAGCATCGCTGCGCTTTGCGCCGCTAATGGGCTCGATCTTAATGCGATTTTGCACCCCGGGCAGAAACTTAAGATTCCCGCCGCCGGTTCGGCGCCAGCGCCCAAGACGACCAAATCTTCTTCGGGCAAGACGACCACCAAGGTCGCTCCGATCGGGGCTTCATCGGCTCCGGCTGCTCCAGCGGCACCACTGTTTACGCCCTTGAACATTATTTCACTCAGCAATCCAGCTCCGGCTGAACCCAAGGCCGCCGATGCTGCGGCCGCCCCGGCTGCGACCAAGTAATCCCGTCACACTTCCGCTATGGTGATAAAGGTTAAGCAAGACGGTCCCGGGGCCCTGGGTGGGTATTCCCTGGGGATCGCCTTGCTGGCCTTATCCCTGGCGGTGTTTGGATTGGTGGTTCAGTACAGCGCCGGCATTTCGCTTTCTTCGAGTAATCGGACGGCAGCCTTTGATCGGCAATTATTCTATGTGCCGTTCGCGATCTTTGCCGGCTGGTTGGCTTACCGGCTAAACCTCGAGCGCGTCCGCGAGTATCGCTGGCATATATTCTGGGTCGCCTTGGCTGCGATGCTGGCCGCCCGCGTTCCGGGCATTGGAGTATCCGTCAACGGTTCTTGGCGCTGGATTGATCTGGGCATCATTCGGTTGCAGGCTTCGGATCTCGGAAAAATCGCCTTAGTTGTACTACTCGCCGATTTTCTGGCAACCATGCAGCGACATACGCTGAAGGTGAAGTCACGGATGATTAAGTTGAGCGATCGGCCCCCTTATTTTTTTACGCCGGCAGGCTGGTTAGATTTAAGAGAAGGTTTCATCAAGCCGACGGTGGTGATTATCGTAATCTGTGTCGGCATCGGCCTTGGCCCAGACCTCGGCACCATTATTCTTTGCTGTGCGGTGGGCGGAACGATGATGTATATTTCAGGAGCCCGGTGGCGGTACATGCTCCCAACTTTTATTTTGGGGGCGATTGCTTTCACGGCAGTCGTCTTGCATTGGGAGAATCGGCTACGGCGTTTTCTTTCCTTTATCGACCCGTGGGGTCGTCGCGGTGACGAAGCTTATCAGCTCTTCGAAGGGATGGTCGCTTTCGGAGTAGGAGGGATCACCGGTAAGGGTGCCGCGTTTGGGCTTCAAGGCCGCGCCTATCTGCCCGAGGCGCATACGGATTTCGTTTTTTCGGTCATCGGGGAAGAGTATGGCCTGATCGCGACGAGCCTCGTCGCCGCAGCGTATCTCTCGATCTTCATCTTGGCTTATCGCGCCATGCGTCATTGTCCGGATCTCTTCCGGTTTAACGTCTGCTTAGGCGCCACGCTCTTTCTCGTCCTGCAGGCCTTGGTCAATATGGGTGTAGTCACTGGCTTGCTTCCGACCAAGGGTATCTCGCTGCCGTTCATCAGCTACGGGGGTACGAACTTGGTGATCATGGCCTGCATGGTGGGGCTCGTGCTGAACTGTATCCGCGACTCGGCCGTGCCGGCCTTCGTGCCGAAGGAGGCGCGCGTATGAGCCGGATGTTGCTGGCCTGTGGTGGCACCGGGGGACATTTGGCTCCGGGTATCGCCTTGGCTCAGCGACTCTCCGATGAAGGGCACGAGTGCTTGTTGATGGTGAGTAGCAAGGTCGTGGACGCCAAGATGACGGCCGCTTATTCACGCCTGCGCTTCGTGGCCGGACGGGGCCGAGGGTTTGGTCCGGGCTTGATCAATAAAATCAGATTTTTCCCCGCGCTCGTGGTTTCGGTTTGGTCGGCCTGGCGTTTATTACGAAAATTTAAGCCCCAAGCGCTGGTATGCTTTGGGGGTTTCATGAGCGTGGCCCCCGCTCTGGCCTGTCTACTTTCGGGCGTCCCGGTATTGGTCCACGAAGCTAATCGCCGGCCGGGCAAGGCGGTACGGTTAATCGCTCGCTTCGCCGCCGCCATTCATCTGCCACAAGGCGTCCGCCTCGAAGGCATCGCTGCGTCTCGTCAGCATGATTCGGGCTATCCGGTACGGGCCGAGATTCGCCCCTTGGCTCGAGAGGTCGCTCGCCGCTCCTTAGGCATGCCCGCACTCGGGCGGATGCTTCTGGTCGTCGGGGGGAGTCAAGGCGCCACGGTCTTGAACCGTTGGGTGGAAACCCAGCAGGAAGAATTTTCCCAGCATGATATCCATGTGCTTTGTCTGACCGGACCAGGTGGCCGCGAAGGAGAAATTCGTTCCGGAAACTCTTTAATCAAATACCTGCCATTTTGCGATCAGATGGCTGCGGCGTATTCGGCAACCGATCTCGCCGTCACACGCGCCGGGGCGGGTACCTTGGCGGAATTGGCGACCTGCCGGACGCCGGCGATTCTGGTGCCCTATCCCCAAGCCACGGACGATCATCAGACGGCCAATGCCCGTCAAGCCGCCGAGGCGGGGAGTGCGTTCCTTCTCCCCGAGTTGGAAATCTCGCGCTTAAGCGAAGCGGTATTCAGTCGTATCAATGATAAAACGATTTTGGCCAGCATGCGGGATGCGCTGGCTTTGGCGGATGCTTCGAATCGATGGGAAGAGCTCGCGCAGGAAACTATCCAACTGGCACTCGCGCAGGAGCGCGCTACCCGATGAAGCCCACCGCTTCGGCCTGGTTGTTGGGCGCTTGCGGCATGGGGGTGGGCCCTTTGGCGATTTATTTGAAGGGAGAAGGTTGGGATGTTTCCGGTTGGGATGACGCGACCGGGAGTCCCATGGAATTACAGTTAGCGAATGCGGAGATACCTTTATTACGTGACCCTTGGGCCGCCGGCCGGCATCCGGAAGTGGTCGGTCGTTCGAGCGCAGTCAAAGCTGGCCATGAGGCCTTGGTCTTGGCGGAAAATAAGGAGGTGCGGATCTTGCGGCGCGGGGAATTACTGGCGGAGAGGGTCGCCGGACGGCGCTTTGTCGCTGTCTGTGGCAGCCACGGAAAAACGACCACCTGCGGGATGATCGTCGCGGCACTCTCGACGGCCGGAGCTGACTTTGGTTACATCTTAGGCGGGCTTTTCCGCGATCCCTCTTTTCCGCCCGCCCGGACGGCCGTTTCGTCGCCCTGGGTGGTGGCCGAGGTCGACGAAAGTGATGGTACCATCGGAGCCTTTTCACCTGATATCACCGTCGCTGTGAACTTAGATTGGGATCATCCGGATTATTATCAAGATGAAGCGGCCTTGGAGGCCGTCTTCCGGGCATTATTCGAACGGACTCGTTCGGCAGTGATCATTCCCGTTGGTAATGAGCGACTCGAACGTCTGACTGCCGGTTTGAAAGTCCCGGTTTGGCGCGTAGGGCAGGGAGGCGACTACCAGGCGCGCCCCATCGCTGGTGATCATGCGACATCGGTCTTGGAAGTCGGTGGACTTTTTGCACCGCAACAAGTGACGTTGCCGGTCGCGGGGACTTTTAATCGTTCCAATGCGGCGATGGCCTTGGCGGTGACGCATTTTATCACCGGATCTTTATTACCCGAGCCCATGACGCGCTGGCGCGGAATCCGCCGCCGCCAAGATATCCTTTTTGAACGTACCGGGCTCCGCGTTTTGGCTGATTACGCGCATCACCCGACGGAAATTTCAGCACTTTTACAGTGGATTAAAGAAACCCATGTGGGCCGTTTGATCGTGGTTTTCCAGCCACATCGGCATACGCGGACGCGGCAGTATGCCGCAGAATTCAGACAAGCCCTATCCCTGGCTGACCACGCTCTCGTCCTTCCCGTTTATGCCGCAGGTGAAACTGCCATGGAGGGAGGGCGTTCCGAGTCGGTCGTCGCCGGTACGGCACATCAATTGGTCGAAGATCGGCGTCAGTTACCTGCGTTGTTGAACGCGTTAAGTTCCAGCGCTGATACCGTCGTGGCCTTCGTGGGCGCGGGTGATATCGAACGCGACGCCGAAGTTTACGCCAAAGTATTGCGACGCTCAGGCGCGACGGTGCTCTCCCTTGATTTACCTGACAGGGTTGCCGGCCGACTTTCGACCGGGTGCGTCTTGCGGGCCAACGAAGCTCTCGCTCGTCGGACCACTTTGGGCGTGGGCGGATCAGCCCGCTGGTATGCCGAACCCGCGACCGTCGATGATGTCGTTACGTTACTGCAAGCGGCCGCAGAACTCGACTTACGTTATTTTGTCTTAGGTCGTGGTTCCAACCTGTGGGTACCGGATGAAGGTTATGATGGGCTCATCTTGCATCTGACATCGGAGCATTGGGGGAACATGACTTCGCTGGGTGAAAATCGCATCCGGGTCGACGGCGGCGTCCGACTCAAGGAACTTTGCGGTTTCGCAGCTAAAGAAGGTTTAGCCGGCTTTGAATTTCTGGAAGGCATTCCGGGGACGCTCGGCGGCTCCTTGCGGATGAACGCCGGGGCGATGGGTGGGTGGATTTTTGATGTCGTCGAATCGATCGAATGGCTCGCTCCGCATGGTCAGGTCCGGGCCGCCCGCCGCGATTGTTTTGATGCGCTCTATCGGGATTGCCCTCAATTGCACGGCGCCGTGGTGCTCTCGGCGGTACTCCATGCTTCGGGCAAGGATGACGGCACGCTCATCCGCCAGCGCATGGAGACGATGTCCGTCAAGCGTCGCGCCTCGCAGCCGCGCGAAGCGAGCGCCGGCTGTGTTTTCCGCAACCCGGGGGCAGCTAAGGCCGGCCGGCTGATTGAAGTCAGCGGATTGAAGGGTCACCAAGTAGGGGCCGTGACGGTTTCGCCCGTGCACGGAAACTTCCTCGTCAACTTGGGGGACGCAAAGGCCGCTGATTTCATCTCGGTAATGCGCGAGGTGCGAGCATCGGTAAAACTTAGCCAGGGGGTCGAACTTCAACCTGAAATCATCGCGCTTGGGCGCGAGTGGAAGGATCTCTTATGAACTCTGCTTTAGAAATTATCATCCTTTGTGGGGCGATCTCGCCCGAACGTGAAGTCTCGCTTCGTTCGGGTCGGGCCGTGGCTTCGGTGATGGCCGGCGCCCGCTTAGTCGAATTGGCCTCCAATGAACTGCCTGAATGGGTAGACGGCAGTCGCCACGTGGTTTTCCCGGTGATTCACGGAGACTATGGTGAAGACGGACAGATTCAGGCGGAATTAGAGGCGCGCGGCGTTTCGTTCGCTGGGTGCGATGCCGCCGCCAGTCGTATTTGTATCGATAAAGTCGCCACCAAGCAGCTGATGAGAAGGGCAGGGGTTCCGGCGATTCCAGAGCTCGTGTTCGCCGGCAAGGCCAAGCCTTCGGCCGATATGATTATGGCCGAGTTAGGGCAGCAAATCGTCCTTAAGCCCGCCGACAAGGGTAGTAGCGTGGGGCTTTACGTCACTCAGGGGTTGGGTGAACTTACCGCGGCGTTGGCTGGCATTCCTGCCGAAGGCCAATGGATGGCCGAACGACGGCTCAGCGGCCGCGAGATGTCCATTGGCTTACTGGATGGCCAGGCCATGGGGCTCGTCGAAATCGTACCCCTACAAGGCGTTTATGACTATAAGACCAAATATACCAAAGGCTCGTCAGATTACCGTTATCCCGCCCCGGTGACCCCCGCGCAGGCCGCGGGTATCGCGCAGGCGGCGGAAACCCTCTATGCAGCCTGCGGATGTCGTGACTTTGCCCGGGCTGATGTCTTTCTTGAGCCCGACGGAAACTTCTATTTTCTCGAAATCAATACGATGCCTGGCATGACCGAAACCAGTTTGATGCCGAAGAGCGCTTCTTGTCTCGGGCTTGATTTCACCTCCCTGGCCCGGCGAATGATTGCTCCCGCTTTGGCGCGCGCGCGCGCGCCTCAAACCCGATAACGCATGGGCTTCTTCGATCGATTCTTAGGTAAACGTCGGGACGCTTTCATGGGCCCCGCCGATCGGGACTGGCGTTCCCTTGTACCGCAAGAAGTTAATCGAGTACCCGAGGATGATATCGGCCGCAAGCGTGCCGTCCGGAGTCGGCTGCCGTTAGTCCTTAGCATTTTATTTTTTGTGGCCTTGGGCGTCGTCATCTATCTCTCGGTCGATGAATCCGTGCCGGTCGCCGCCGGACGGAGTTTCCGTTATAAGACCGACGGTTTTTTGCCCGCAGCCTTTGTGCAGAAAGTGATTTCGGCTGGGGTTGAAGGGCCTGCCAAGAATGTCCGGGCGATCAAGGCGGACTTAGAAACCGATAATCAGGTCCTGGCGGCCGATGTGCGCCGGCGAGCCGATGGTACTTTGGAAATCGTCCTCCGCGAACGTGTCGCGGTTGCCAAAATCGCCTCCGCGCCACCGACTGGGCCGATGGTGGTGCGTCTGGTTAGCCCCGACGGACAGACCTTCGCGGGCACGGGTTATTCTGAGCAGACCATCCGGAGCTTACCAGAAATCCAAGATTTCCGTTCGACTGGCTCGGGCGATCAATTGGCGATTGAAGGTATCGAAGTGGTCGGCCCCTTCCTGCTGGCGGCCCGGACGAGTTACGAGCGATTCTATCTACAATGGGCCTCGGTTTCTTTGCGCGATTGTTTCGGTGCCCAAGAAGACGCTCCAGGATCGAATCTTAACGTGACGGTGCGGACAGCGGCGCAACCGACGGATCGTCCGCCATTGGTCGGCATCATTTTCTCCACCGCTAACTGGCGTAAGGAATTGGCGCTGTTACCGCGGATCAAGATCGAAGAGTATCTGCGGATGCCGAACGCGACGGCCCAGGCTTACGTCCTGAAACTTTCCATTCAAAACCGTACCATCTCTCCGCCCGTCCCTGAACCCCGCCTCGTGCCCGCACCCCTCCGATGACCCCCAAGCTTCTTCCTTCTCTTATCGCGGTCATTGATATCGGTACGCACAAGACCGTCAGCCTCGTCGGCCAGATGATTAATGGTAAGGCACGGATGTTGGGCTTCAGCGAACGTCGCACCGATGGCGTGGTGAAAGGTACCGTGATCGATCTCGAGCGGCTCCACCGTTGCGTGCATGAAGTCGTCAATGACGTCGAACGTAGTTCCGGTCGCTCGATTGAGCACGTCTACCTTTCGCTTTCCGGACCAGCGGCGGAAGGAGAACGGATCAAGGGCATTCACGCGATTCCGGCGCACGACG
Source organism: uncultured Opitutia bacterium (assembly GCA_903850885.1). GTDB lineage: Bacteria > Verrucomicrobiota > Verrucomicrobiia > Opitutales > UBA953 > UBA953. Next base: position 32,500 of record CAINMU010000100.1, read on the forward strand.
GCAAAGTCACCGCCAAGGATGTCACGGACGCCATCGCGTCGGCGAAGCGTCTGGAGCCGCCGGCAGGGCGCGCCACGTTGCTCTACATGCGCCAGCCGACGACGATTGACGGCCGCGCGGTGGCCAATCCGGTGGGTATGGCCGGCAAGCGTTTGGAAGTCCATTTCTGGCGCGTGACGATGGAAGAGGGTAACATGCGGATGCGCGTCGGCATGGTGAACGGCATGAGCATCAAAGTCCAAGATTTCATCTTGGCTTCGCATGCGGCGGCCTGCGCGACGGCGAGCGATTCTGACAAGCAAGGCGTGCTGGTTGTCGACATGGGCGCCGGCACGACTGATTGGATTCTCTATTACAAGGAGCACATCCTTTGTGCGGGCTCGATTCCGGTCGGCGGCGAGCATATGACCAATGACCTGAGCGTAGCTTTGCGGATCAGTCGCGAGACGGCCGAAGACCTGAAGCTTCGTTTCGGTTCGGCCATGCATCGCGAGGCGGACGCCAACCAGACCATCTGGAAAGACGGCGACCGTGGGCTCGGCGATCAGCAATTCAACCGCGGGACGATCACGCAGGTGCTTTCCTTGCGTTATCAGGAGACGTTCGAATATGTTAAGAAAGATATCATACAGCACCTCGAACAACTTTTCCCGGGACACGCGGTGAAGTTGGACCAATACTTCCTGCCGGCGGGTATCATCCTGACGGGAGGCTCGGCGAATTTGGCCGACGCCGCCGAGGCCGTCCATGCCATCATGCAATTACCGACGCGGATCGGCGTCCCGACTTTCGAAAATGATTCGTTGCGTAAGCCGGAGTATGCGGGAGTAGTCGGCCTGATGACCGCCGCGATCACGGATTCGCCGCCCCCGGTCCGTCGTCCGCGAGGCTTCCTGGCTTCGCTCAAAGACCTCTTTCGCTTCTAAACCATGGAACGTCCGCCTTCCATTCTCTTGGTTGGTTTAGGCGGTGCGGGCTGCTCGATTGTCGCTCGGCTGGCCACCCGATTGCCGCCGGAAATCGGAGTGGCCTTGATCGATACAGACACCCGTTCCTTTCAGCAACTTCCCGGCGCTACGGTCGTGCAAATCGGTCGGGCCCAGACCCGGGGTATGGGCACGGGCGGCGAAGCGGCCTTGGGTAGCGCTTCGGCCGAATCCGATGAAACCGCTTTACGTCGGATTTTTACCGGCGTCCCCATCGTGGTGATGGTCACGGGTCTTGGGGGTGGTACGGGAAGCGGGGCCGCGGCCGTCGTCGCCGGTTATGCTGCCGAGGTCGGAGCGACCGTGTTGACGTTCGCGACCATGCCCTTTTCGCATGAAGGAGAACGACGCCAACGCCAAGCCAACGAAGCCACGGGAGTATTGGGTTTGAAATGTCACGGGCTGGTGGTCGTCCATAACGATTTACTTTTACAACAAGTCGCCACCGACGCTCCACTTTCAGAATCCTTTGCGGCGGCGGATGCTTGGGTTGGTGGTGCTTTGCGTGCGCTGGCGGGAGCCTTTACCCCTGGGGCGTTGGTGGCGGCTGACCCAGCAGCTTTGCGTTCGATTCTGGCCAACCCTGGCTCACCCACCCTCTTTGCTTTTGGAGTGGGCACCGGAGAGGGCGCCGCGATGAAGGCCGCCCGTGCCGCCAGTGAATGCCCTTTGGCGCACGGCCCCAGTTCCGTCACGAAAGTTGCATCGCTCTTCGTCCATGTGACGGGTGGTCCGACTTTGACGACGACCGCGGCCTTTGAGGCAGTCGCCGCGGTCCGGACGCGTTTTGGTGGCGAGACCTCAACAATCGTCTGCGCCCGTGTTAATCCTGACCTTGGCGATCGAATCGAAGTTTCGGTTTTGGGAGCTTCGCTGCCAGCGCCCAAGAGTCCGGCGAAGGCCAAGAAGGGGGCAAAAGCTGGCGACCCCTCTCAGCCGATGTTTGAGTTCGCGACCGAGGAAGCGATGCGCCGTGGTCTGTTTGGTGGGACCCCGATGACTTTTATCGACGGTCAAGACATTGATGTACCGACTTACATCCGGAAGGCCGTCCGCTTGCCCGCGAGTCCTTGATTTTCGCTTCCCGGTTGCGCCCCCCGCGTCTCCTCATACGTTCAGCCGTATGTCCGCGTTCGACGTCGCCACCATCCGGCAAGACTTCCCCATCCTGGCCCGACGGGTGCATGGGCGGCCGCTGACTTATTTGGATAATGCGGCGACATCACAGAAGCCGACCGCCGTCATCCAAGCTCTGGAGCGTTATTACTCCGAAAGTAACGCCAACGTCCATCGCGGGGTACATTTGCTCAGCGAGCAAGCTACCACGGCTTATGAAAGCGCCCGCCAGACGGTCGCTAAATTCTTAGGCTTAAAGGATGCTCGTGGCTGCGTCTTCGTGCGTGGAGCGACGGAGGGTATCAACCTGGTCGCCGACTGTTGGGGCCGAACGCATTTACGATCCGGAGACGAAATTCTGATCACCCATCTCGAACATCATGCTAATATCGTGCCTTGGCAGGTGGTGGCTGAGCGGACGGGCGCCAAGTTAGTCGTCGCCCCCGTCACGCCGCGGGGTGAAGTCGACCTCGAGGCTTTTAAGAAATTACTTTCGCCGCGGACGAAGTTAGTGGCCTTTGCGCATGTTTCTAATGCTTTGGGTACGGTGAATCCCGCCGTCGAGATGACGCGACTGGCGAAGGCCGTGGGGGCCACGGTACTCATCGACGCCTGCCAGGCCGCCGCGCACTTTAAGGTCGATGTCCCTGCGCTCGGTTGCGATTTTTACGTCTTCTCCGGACATAAGACTTTTGGTCCCACCGGCATCGGCGTGCTCTGGGGTCGTCCGGAAATTTTGGATGCGATGCCGCCCTATCAATATGGGGGCGACATGATCCGTAAGGTGGATTTCGAGGGTACGACTTATCGCGAGGCGCCGGAGCGCTTTGAGGCTGGCACCCCGCACATCGCTGGGGCGTTAGGTTTGGCGGCGGCCTTGGATTATTTTATACCACGGCAGGCCGGAGCGCATGCGCACGAACAAAAACTTCTCGCCGCCGCGACCGAGCGCCTCAAGGCCATCAAAGGCCTGACCATCGTGGGCGAAGCGCCCGAGAAAGTCGCCGTCATCTCTTTTCTGCTCGAAGGCGGACACCCGCACGATGTCGGGACGCTTTTGGATGCGGATGGGATCGCGATTCGGACTGGCCATCATTGTTGCATGCCTTTGATGAAGCACTTTGGCATCAGCGGGACCGCCCGTGCCTCGTTCGCTTTTTATAACACCTTTGAGGAAGTCGACCGCCTGGCAATTTCGCTCGAGAAGGTACGCAAGATGATGGCCTAGGCCGGCTTGGCGAGAGCCGCCGCTCCGGCTCGACGAAGCACGTCAAGGATACCTTGGATCTCCCAGTTACGCGAGGGGCCAGTCAGGCCGATGAGTCCACGGGCATCTTGGATATCCTCCGGATGATTACCTGGCGGCCAATCCAGCCACTGTTGCTCGTAGGTCGGCGACTTGGTTTGCAGGAGCGGAAAGAGGGCATTGATGCAAAGCGTATCCGCGCGGCCGTCGGGCAAAACGCAGGAGAGCACATCATCAATTAGACGTCGCCGCAGGGAGGGAAGGGGGGTGCTGTCGGTTGTTTCCGCCCAGGTGCGGAGACGTTTGCGCCATTCCGGCTGGCGACGATTCAATTCCAAGTATTGCGCCAGACGGCGATAAGGATGTCCCGCGGGACGCAGCCCGCGCAGACGCCACCGCCCACATTTTTCCATGTAAAGGGCATCCAGGCCCAAGATAAGCATCTGCTCCGAGGAATGTGATCGGGCGAGTTCGCACATGGGCGCGCGGTTACCTCCGAG
>CAINMU010000101.1 GCA_903850885.1 uncultured Opitutia bacterium
CTAGTTGATCGGTTGATCAGTGGGCCAGTTGGCCAGACGGATAACTAGCTGGCCAGTTGACAAGTTGACACGTGGACAAGGGAGGCAAAGTGCGGCGGAGACGCGAAAGACTAGTTGATCGGTTGATCAGTTGGCCAGTTGGCAAGGGAGGCAAAGCGGCGGAGACGCGAAAGCGTGAGAGGCTCAGAGGCTCGGAGGCTCGGTTGATCGGAGAGAGGGAGAGGCAGCTAGGGCAGCACGCGGTGCTGCCCCTACCTCGAGACAGCATTACGAGGATAGTACGTGGGGCGGACGATACCCTGAGAATTAATTACTTTTCGCCTTTGAGGTAGGCGAGGAGGTCGGCGAGCTGCTGCTGGCTAAGACCAGCTTCAAGACCCGTGGGCATAAGTGAATTAGGTAAGGCTTCGAGTTTGGCGAGGTCGCTGCGCAGGAGGCTCGCCTCGACACCCAAAGGCCCACGCAAGGTAATCGAGGTAGGCGTATCACCAACCAGGATGCCACTGAGGATGCGGCCATCCTTGGCCTCGGCTAAATAAGCGGTGAAGGCCGGCGCAATCTCAGCATCGGGATTCACGAGATGAAAAAGAATGTTCTCCTTGGTCTGTCGGCGGATATCAAAGAGGTCCGGTCCGACGGCATACCCTTCCCTTTCCAAACGGTGACAGGTCGCACAGATAGAATTGAAAACGAGGCGGCCATTCGCCGGCACCGAAGTGAGCGCCAAGGCATTGCTGGCTTCAGCCAAGGCTTCGGGACGAGCCGAGACGATGAGCAAACGCTCGGCCATGGCCTTGATGGCCGGATCTTTAGCAGCAAGCACCTGGCGACGTCGCACGCCGGTAAAAGCACTCGCGGGCAGATGCTTGGTCGCAACCGCGTCGAGGACGCCCGGCAAGTGAAAGGGAGCCCCAAGCAAAGCACCGAGGACGGCATCGCGACGGGCAGGCGGATAATGCGACCAGCCGGCGAGTAATGCGGCGGAGACTTCGGCCCGAGGATACGCAACGACCGCCTTGAGGGCGACCGCAGCCAGCTCTGGAGAGGTCTCATCTAAGGCAAGCTTGAGTAAGGATTCTCCGGCGCGTTCCCAGGGCAGACGAGCCATCAGGCGGACAGCGACAGACCGTTCCTCGGTATCCTGTTTTAAATCTAAAGCTACCGAGGGAGATTCATCCAGGAGCGATTGAAAGGAAGGCGATAGACCGATGGGCTTACGTCCCGAGGTACTGAGATAGCCGGAAAGTAAGGCAAGTCGCACGGCTGCGGGCGTGCCGTTGGCGACTTCAAGATCGGTCGCCTTGACGAACGAGCCACCGACCTGCCCGAAAATCTCCGCCAGCCCGGCACCGAATTTACCTCCCGACGGAAGCAAGGCGATCAGCTCGGCGAGAAAGGCTTTTTCGCGGCCGCTGATGCCGCTCAGCACCGCGTTACGCATCCACTTATCTTCAGCGTTGCGGAGGGCGGCTTGGGCCAAGACCTGCGTGGCGGCGGGCGATTTGTCATCACCTTGGGCGATGATAGAAAGAAAACGTTGGCGGTCGGTTAAAGCGACGCGGGCTGGTGGGGCCGCCGCAACATAAGGTTTTTCCGCCCGCACCCGCCAGATGCGACCTGAATTCTTGCCCGTAACAAAATCGGTATGCTTGCGGATTTCTTCGCCCAAGTAATCGGGGTGTTCGATGACCTTACGATACATGTCGGCGACATAGAGAGCGCCGTCGGGCCCAGGCGTGAGATAGACCGGGCGAAACCAATCATCGCGCGAAGCGAGCAGTTCGCGATTGGGGTATAACGGCGTGGCCGTAAAAGTCGCCCCCTGAGGCGTCAGACGATCCGCGTGCACGAGATTACCGGTCGGGTCGCAGGAGAAGACCGCGCCTTCGCATTCGGGAGTCAGCCCACCCCCGAACCAGACATGCACCCCACAGGCGGCGCTGAACGAACCCGCGTGACCATCGGCAGTGGTGATGTTGGAGCTAATTGGAAAAAGCCGGACCCCATCATGACCGCCATTGATACCGTTGAAGGCATTGCGTTCATTGCAATCTTGCACCGTCTCGCTGAAAGCCAGGCGCGGGTTACGTTTTAGCCATTTTGAGGCCATGACCACATGTTGGACTGGCAAGCGGTTCATGCAGATGAAGCGATTACCTTCGCGATCGAAACTCATCCCGTATTGAGAGCGACCATCCACGGCTTGCACCTCGAGCGTCTCGGGATGGAAACGGACGTCGGAAGTCATCTTCAACGGAGCCCGCTCGGGATGCTCGGGACAGGTGATGGTGCCACCGCTCAGGCCGGCGGCGAGAGTGACCCAGCCATCGGGTCCAATCGTCGGGGCGTTGACGCGCAGCTGCGTACTGCCGGTCGTGGCGAAACCGGTGAGCAGCACGCGACGTTCGTCGGCCACACCATCTCCGTCGTTGTCCTTGAAAAAGATGATATCGGGTGCGCAGGTGACGATGATACCACCCTTCCAGGACAAGACCCCGTTGGGAAAAGTAAGTCCATCGGCGAAAACCGTGCGCTTATCCATTTGGCCGTCGCCATCGGTGTCTTCGAGTAACGCGATCACACCTGCAGGCTTCTCGCCTTCCTTGGGGCCGATCGGATAGCCACGGTTCTCGGCGACGAAGAGCCGACCTTTCGTGTCAAAGGCCAAGGCGCACGGCGAGGCCACGAGCGGCTCGGCGGCGACGAGTTCGACGCGGAGGCCGGGAGCGACCTCGAAGGCCTTTAGCGCCTCGGACGGCGCGAGTGGACTCGGCACCGGGGCGGCGGCGAGGGCGGTGGCGAAGAGGAGTGACGTGAAACGAATCATTTCAGTTGCGGAGGCTGGTCGCCGTAGGCCCACGGCTTACCGGCCGGTCCGTTCGGACGTTCGAGGAGCGGTGCGGGCTTCATCTTGGAGGCGAGTTCGAGGCCGGCGTTCATGAACTGGGTGCCGGCGGTGATCTCCAGATTACTATAGCTCGTTAGGCGTGTCTCGTAGCCGCCGCCGTGGGCGCCGAAGGCTTCTTCGTCCGGCACATAGCCGACGCAGCCGTTCGCGAGCTCGACCGGGAAGGTGATCGGGAAACCGCTACGCTTCTTGAGCTGGAGTCCGTAGGAGACGAAATACTCGGCGGGGTTGGAGAGACAGACCACGGGGCCGACCTGAATGGCCTGCACCTCGACCTCGACGTCGCGTTGCTTGGCGATCAACGCGTCGAGCAGGAGAGTTTCCTTGGCCCAGACCCAATCCTTATGGGTTGGCGGACCCTTGATGCGTTCGCGGGCTTCGACGATGCGCTCGGGGGCGGGAATGCGACGGTGCACCTCCCAGACCTTTTGGGAGGCGGCGAGCGGAACCTCGGTGGTGCGAGTCTGCGACATACTCAGCAGCACCTTGAGCGCCTCGGCGCCCACGCGACCGCCGACAAACTGCGACCAATCGTCCGAGGCGGGATTAGCCTTGGGGTCGAGATTATTGACTTGAGTGACGTCCCCGCAGGCACCCTGCAGGAAGACCACCTTGGCGTCCTTGCCGTAATAGCCTTGGATCACCTTCTCGGTGTAAAAGATCCAGTTTGCGCCGATACCATCGGAGTTCGTCGTAGCGTGACAGGAGAAGTTGACGATACAGCCGGCCAGCGTGCCGTCAGGGCGCCAGACACCGATGACGCCGACCTCGTCATCGGTCGGATTGGCGAATTCGACTAAGTCGGGGTTATTCTTGCCTGGGTGCGAGAAAGTCAGGCCGTTCTTCATGCGCACACGGCGATTGAACGCTACCTTATCTTCGTGACCGACGCCATAGCCCACGGTGAGTGCAGCCTTAGCGTGATCGGCGGCGGTGATGGCTTCAACTGTGGCGGCGACGACTTTTTTGAGATAATCGGCATCGGCGCAGGAGGATTTTTTGTAAGCCAACTCTTGAATTTCGGTGGAGGCATGATCGAACTCGCCGGGCAGGATCATCCCGATCGGGCCGGAGGAGTGGGAATGGGAAGCGCCAATCATAACGTCGGTGATACCCGTAGCGGCTTTTACTAACGCACGGATCTCCAGCACCGTCTCGCGCCGAATCAACAACGCATCGATGCCCACGAGGGCCACGCGTTTCTGCCCGTCGTCGAAGACGCTCGCACGCACCTTGCACGCATCGTGGATTTTCTTCGAGTAGACCTTACCGTAGTTACCGGGGACTTCCATGCCGATGTCGGGCGTGATGTCGCGGTCAGCGAAACCGACGCGGATGCCGAACTTGGCTGGCGGGGCGGCGAAAAGTGCGGAAGAAGCCAGGACCAGTAGGACGTGGCGGAAACCGAGTCGGGGAGAACTCATAGGGGTAAGAGCAGGTATGAGGGGGTTGGCCAAGGATGCAAGTTAGAGGCTCGGTTGAGCAGAAGAGGCAGACACTAGTTGACCGGTTGGCCGGTTGGCCGGTTGGCCGGTTGGCCAGACGGATAACTAGCTGGCAGGTTGACAAGTTGACACGTGGACAAGGGAGGCAAAGCGGCGGAGACGAGGCAGACTAGTTGACCGGTTGATCAGTGGGCCGGTTGGCAAGACGGACAACTAGCTGGCCAGTTGACAAGTTGACACGTGGGCAAGGGAGGCAAAGCGGCGGTGCCGCGGAAGACAAACTAGCTGGCCAGTTGACAAGTTGACACGTGGGCAAGGGAGGCAAAGCGGCGGTGCCGCGGAAGACAAACTAGCTGGC